>NZ_CP090051.1:645911-968867 GCF_021391335.1 Allobranchiibius sp. GilTou73
CGGCGATCACCGCGGACACGGCTGCGAGCGCGAACGGCACGTGCAGGTTGTAGTGCTCGACGAGCTTGCCCGCGGCGAACGGGGCCAGGCCGCCGCCGATGAAGCGGACGAATCCGTACGCCGCGGAGGCGACCGGGCGCTCGACCGGCGAGATGACCATCACGGCCTGGGTGGTGAGGGTGTTGTTGATGCCGATGAAGATGCCCGCGGCGACGACGGTCGCGATCAGGACGGTGCGGTTGGTGGGCCAGATCGCGATGATCGCGAGGTCGACCGCGAAGAGCCCGAGGGCGACATAGAGGGTGGGCGCGGTGCCGAAGCGCCGCTGCAGATTGGGGGCGCCGAAGACCGCGAAGAGGGCCACGAGGATGCCCCAGGCGAAGAAGACCAGCCCGAGCTTGATCGCGGACAGATGCATCGGGAACGGCGCG
Source organism: Allobranchiibius sp. GilTou73 (assembly GCF_021391335.1). Lineage (GTDB taxonomy): Bacteria > Actinomycetota > Actinomycetes > Actinomycetales > Dermatophilaceae > Allobranchiibius > Allobranchiibius huperziae. The sequence continues at coordinate 646,343 of NZ_CP090051.1, forward strand.
TAGCCGAGCATCGTGAAGAACGCCCAGTTGTAGAAGAGAGCGGCCAGGCCCATGGTCAGCAGACCGCGGTGCCGCAGGGCCGCCAGCGGCGCCATGATCGAGGTGCGCTGTTCCGGTTTCGGGGTGGCGGGCAGGAAGAGCACCGTCGCCACCAGCGCGATCGCCATCAGCACCGAGACGCCGAAGAACGGACCGCGCCAGCTCACCGTGCCGAGGAGACCGCCGAGCAGTGGGCCCACCGCGATACCGACGCCGAGCGCGGTCTCGTAGAGGATGATCGCGCCTGCGAACCCACCCGTGGCGGAGGAGACGATGACGGCCAGGGAGGTGGCGATGAAGAGCGCGTTGCCGAGTCCCCACCCTGCTCGGAAGCCGACGATCCCGCCGATGGATCCGGCGGATCCCGCGAGCGCGGCGAAGACGACGATCAGCGACAGGCCGGCGATGAGGGTCTTCTTCGCCCCGATGGCGCTGGAGACCGCATTGGTGACGAGCATCGCAACGGCGGTGACGACCAGGTAGCTCGTGAAGAGCAGCGTCGTCTGGCTCGGAGTGGCGTGCAGCTGGCTGGAGATGGCCGGCAGGATCGGGTCGACCAGCCCGATGCCCATGAACGACACGACGCATGCGAAGGCAACCGCGTAGACCGCCTTGGGCTGGTGGAACATGCCGGAGTCGCTGGTCTCGGGAGATTTCGCGTGCATCGCCGTCCTCGTCAAGTGCATAGTTTTCCTATACGTTAGCTCGCGAACAGCCGCCAGGCAACCCCGCCGGCGGGTCAGTCCGCTTTCTCCTCCGACCTGGCGATGATGCGCTCGATGAGCGCGGTGGCCCTTGCCACCGACTCGCGCTCGGAGTCCGACAGCGTGTCGAAGACCGGAGCGAGGGTGGCCCGGCGCGCGGTCCGCACCTTGTTGAGGACGGCCCGGCCGGCAGGGGTGACATCGATCAGCGCCACCCGCGCGTCGCCCGGATCCGAACGCCGCCGCACCCACCCGGCCGCCTCGACGCGCTGCACCTGGGTGGTCATGGTCGGCTGGCTGCAGTGGTCGGCGGCGGCGAGGTCGCCGATCCGCGCGGGACCTATCTCCTCCACCAGCGACAGCAGCCGTGCCTGAGCAGGCGGCGTGTCGAAGTCCGCGTGCCGCGTCGCCCAGCGATTGAGGCGGGCGACGGCCATCAGCAGCCGGGCGCCGGTGTCGTCGACAGTCGTCATCGGCTCAGCTTATAGATCCGCTATCCAGCCCGAGTCCGTTCTGCGGGACCGACACGCTGGGATCCGCACCGTCCGTGAACGGTCCGCTCAGCGCGGGTGTGCCGGCGCGAACTGCGACGAGGTCCGCGACCACGCGAGCGAGGTGAGCAGGAGTGCCGCGAGCAGCGCCTCCGACGGACCGAGGACACCGGCAACGGCGACCACCGCGACCGCGATCGTCGGGTGCGCGACCCACAGCAAGCCGATGCCGCGGCCCCCGCCGGTGCCCATCAGCGCCAGCGGCGGTGGCCCCTTGTGCACGTAGAGGAGCTGGCCGGCCACCAGCGCGACCATGACCGCGGCCGCGTGGGCCAGCGCGAGCGGTGCGGCCACTCCGGTGACCACCGCCGTCACCAACGCGACCACGAACTGCAGGACCGCGACCGGCGCGAGGTGGAGCACGGTCTCGGCCTGCCACGTGATGCCGAGGATGGACGGCTCGCCGGCGGTGCCGGCGTGGTGCTGCAGACCTCGGGTCAGACCCGACGTGGTGAGGTGCGCGAGCACGAGGACCACCGGGAGTACGAGGGGCGAGCGGCTGTGCACCACCGGCGCGATCGAGGCGAGCGCCACCGCGGCGATCTGCACGATGAGCCAGCCCAGTGACACCCAGCCGAGCCGCAGCAGGCCGGCGACGTCCGCGCCGATCGTCGTACCCCACCGCCCGAGCGGCTTGATCCGCAAGGGGGTGTGCCGCAGCCGCAGGTTGAACGCCTGGGCGCGGGCCCGTCGGGTGTCCCCCGCGACCAGTGCCGAGCTGACGCTGTCGCTCATCAGAGACTGGGTGCGCAGCAGGCTCATCGGCAGCGAGTCGAGCAGGGCGGCCACCGACGGACCGCCGGCGTGGCCCGCGGCCTCGCCGCGCAGCCAGGCGTAGAGCAGCGCCGGGGCACCGACCAGGGCCAGCAGGACGCCGAAGAGGAGCGCCCACGCGGAGCCTCCGGCCATCACAAGACCACCGGGGACGGCGATGCCCAGCCCGAGCAGGCCGGCCGCCACCACGACGCAGGTGCTGCGCCAGGCGTCGCGCAGGGTGAGGGCGCGCGGCAGGTCGGTCGCGCTCACGAACTCCAGGTGTCCGGGCTCCGGCACCACCGGACCGCGGCGCCTGCCGGCACGTCCCGCGAGCAGCGCGACCACCGCGACCAGCAGGACGGCGGCCAGGGCGCACAGCAGCGGATGGTCCTGCACCCGGTGCCGGGCGACGGGCCAGGTCTGGAAGACGTAGTGCGAGGCCAGCACGCCGTAGACGATGCCGAAGAGCCCCACGACGTACGCCGTGAAGAGCGCCGAGCGCAGCTGGGTCCCCTCACCGCGGTAGCGCAGGTGGTAGGCCTCGGCGAGCCGGTGGTCGTCGGTCGGTGCCTGCGGCGAGACGCTCACGAGTGCTGGGGGAAGCGTTCGATACGGGTCGCGGTGCGCTCGGCCAGCTCCTGGTCGTGGCACACCCAGACGACGGAGGACGCGGCATCGACCCGCTCGCGCAGCACGTCCGACAACAGCTCGCGCCGGCCGGTGTCCAGGCGCTGCTCGGGTTCGTCGAGCACCAGCAGCGCGCTCGGTCGCAGCAGCACGATCGACAACTCCACCAGCTGGCGCTGCCCGGAAGACAGCTGGGACAGGTAGCGGTCCCGGAAGTCGTAGATGTCGAGGCGTTCGAGGATCGCGATGATGCGTTCGGCGGCCCCGGCGCGGTCGCCGCCCCAGGTCTGGTCGACCAGGATCAGGTGGTCGCCCACGGTGAGGTCGCGATAGCCCGCGATCGGCCCGATGAGCGGCGCGATGACCCGGCGGATGGTGCGGTCCCGCTCGTCGACGCGGGTGCCGTCCAGGGTGATCGTGCCCGCGGTCGGCAGCATGTTGCCCGTCAGGATGCGCAGGAACGTCGTCTTGCCGGCGCCGTTGGGGCCGGTGATGACGACGTTCTCCCCCGGCCGCACCGTCAGGGAGGTCTCCGGGAGCATGCTCACTCCGTCGACACTCGCGGTGACGCCGTCGGCGACCAGTTCCTGGAAAGCAGTGCCCGCCGTCACCGGAGCCAGCCGATGTGGTCGTGCAGCAACGAATAACCCACGAACGAGACGATATCCAGGATGGAGTGGGTGATGATCAGCGGCAGTACCCGACGGGTCCTCAGATAGACGGTGCCGAGTATGAGACCCATCACGATGTTGCCGACGAAACCGCCGAAGCCCTGGTAGAGGTGGTAGCTGCCGCGGATCAGTGCGGAGCCCACCACGACGACCCACAGCCGCCCGCCCGCCTGGGTCCACCGGGTGAAGAGATAGCCCACCATCACCACTTCCTCGAGCACCGCGTTCTGGATGGCCGAGGCGATCAGGACCGGCACGGTCCACCAGTGCTCGCCCAGTGCCGAGGCGACCACGGTGGTGTTGGCACCGAGGTCGCGCGCGACGACGTACAGCACCAGGCCGGGGATGCCGATGCAGGCGGCGAGCAGCGCACCCAGTCCGAGATCGCTAGGCAGTCGAGTGCGGTCCAGGCCGAAATATGCTCTGCCGGAACGTATCTCGCGCCCGATGAGGTGGATCGCAAGCAGTGCCGGCACGACGCCGAGGCCGATGCCGACGACCTGGTAGGCGAGGTCGAGCCAGGACTGCTGCGCCTGCGAGGCGTTGAGCGTCGAGGTCTGGTGACCGAGCGACACGGTGCTCTGCAAGGACTTGATGATCGACAGGATCGAGTAGATCGCCGAGGCCCCCAGGCTAAGCAGCAGCAGGTACGCCGTCTCGGTCACCAGCGTGCGGGGTGGGTAGGGAGTGACCGGCACCTGGAGTGGCCCACGCCACAGTGCGGCGATCGTCGCGCGGGCACCCCGCCGCTCGCTCGTCATGCCGCCATCCTCACCTACGAACATGGGCGAACGCGCCGAGTTGCGCGGCGTGCCGTGGGTGCCTCATCGTGTGCGCATCACCCCCCTCGTTTTTCCGTCGGCTGCGCCGGTCAAAGCTGCGACTCTGCCGAATCGCGGCTGCGACCTGCGTGGTCGGCCAGTGTGTAGGAGACCTGACGTGACCGGCGTGCTGACCGCCACCCCGCCCGCCCCGACCGCCGCACCCGCGCGGCCGGAGCCGGAGGCTGCCGTCGGGCAGCCGCACACGGCGTTCGAGGACGTCTTCGGGATGGCCACCGGTGCGATCGTGGTGTCGCTCGGGCTCTTCCTGCTGAGGTCGGGGCATGCGGTGACCGGCGGCACGGCCGGGATCGCCCTGCTGCTCAGCTACGCCACCCACCTGGCGTTCGGCGGCGTCTACTTCGTGGTCAACCTGCCCTTCCTGGTGCTGGCCTACTTCAAGAAGGGTCGCAGCTTCACCGCGCGCACCCTGATCGCCGTCGCCGCCGTGTCGGCACTGACGGCCCTGCAGCCGTATGCCATCTCGACCTCGCACCTGAACAGGGTGTACGCCGTGCTGCTCGGCAACCTGCTGGCCGGCATCGGGATGCTCATCCTCTTCCGGCACGACTCCAGCGTCGGCGGTCTCAACACGGTCGCGCTGATCGTGCAGGAACGCTTCGGTGTGCAGGCCGGATGGGTGCAGATGACCTCCGACCTGTGCATCATCCTGCTCGCGCTGACCGTCGTGCCCGCGCACATCGTGGCGCTGTCCGTCGCGGGCGCTGTGCTGCTCAACCTGGTGCTGGCGATCAACCACCGGCCCGGTCGCTACCTCGCGATCTGACCCTGGCACAGGTAGAGCCGACAGCCACAGGACGACCTGAGGCTGTCGGCTCTACCTGCGTCAGGGTGGCGACGCCGGCTCCCGTGAGGGCGCCGACCGCCGTACGTGACGCAGCTCTCACTCGGGTAGGATCGATGCTCAGTGGGCGCCTCCCCGGACCCGGATCTCCCTGTCATCACAGCACGATCTGCGTGGTCCTCTACGGTCGCCATCTCCCTCGCTGAACCCAGCGACACCGGCCCGACATGGCTTTACGCAAGGGTCGCCGCGCTCCCAGCCGGCCCCGGAAAGTCACGACCATGGCCGGCACACCCACCAGCGCCAGCACGATGCCCCCGCCCAGGGCCGCGAGCGCGAACCCCACCAGCTCGTTCACCGCGCTGGCCCGCCAGGTCACCGATCTGGGGCTGATGCGCCGCCGGTACGGCTACTACTGGAGCAAGCTGGTCGGCGCTGTGCTCGTGCTGGCCGGATGGGTCGCCGCGTTCATCTGGATCGGCGACAGCTGGTGGCAGCTGGCCTGGGCCGCCGTGCTGGCCGTGATCCTCACCCAGATCGCCTTCCTCGGCCATGACGCGGCGCACCGGCAGATCTTCAAGTCGGGCCGGTGGAACGACTGGGTCAGTCTCATCGTGGCCGACCTGCTCGTCGGGATCAGCCACGGCTGGTGGCGCGGCAAGCACAACCGGCACCACGCCAACCCCAACAAGGAGGGCTACGACCCCGATCTGGCCATCGGCGCGCTGGCCCTCACTCCCGAGGCGGCCACCCGCCCGCGCCCTCGTGCGGTGCGCTGGCTGCTCGACCACCAGGGCTGGTACTTCTTCCCCCTCACCCTGCTCGAGGGGCTGTCCCTGCACTGGAGCGGCATCCGCCGGGTGGCCTCCCGCGAGAAGATCGAACGACGCTGGATGGAGGTGGCGTTCCTGGCGGTGCGCCTGCCCGTGCTGCCCGCGCTGTTCTTCTGGGTGCTGTCGCCCGGTAAGGCGCTCGCCTGCCTGACACTGCAGCTGGCCGTCTTCGGTGCCTACATGGGCGCATCTTTCGCGCCGAACCACATCGGAATGCCGCTGGTGTCCGCCCGACTGAAGCTGGACTTCCTGCAGCGTCAGGTGCTGGTCAGCCGCAACATCCGGGGCGGGCCCGCGGTCTCGATCGCGATGGGTGGGCTGAACTACCAGATCGAGCACCACCTCTTCCCCTCGATCGCCCGCCCGCACCTGCGCAAGATCCAGCCGCTGGTGGCCGCGCACTGCGCCGCCGAGGGGATCCCCTACACCCAGACCGATCTGTGGACGGCGTACCGGCAGGTCATCGGGCACCTCAACACCGTCGGCGTCCGCGGGTCCGACCCGTTCCTGTGCCCGCTGGTCGCCCAGCGCCGCGCGCTCTGAACGGACCCGACGAGGCCCGCCACCGGGATGGCGCGTTACGTCGACGGCCGGCTGGGGTGCACGACGCCGCGGACCTCGCCCAGTGAGATGCGGGTGCCTTCCGCGCCCGGCGCGGTCGCGCTGATCACGACCTCGTCGCCGTCCTGCAGGAACGAGCGCGTCGTCCCGTCCTGCAACGGGAAAGGTTCGCGGCCGCCGTTCGAGAGCTCCAGCATCGACCCGGCCTGCTTCTGCCCGGGACCGCTCACCGTGCCGGACGCGTAGAGGTCGCCGCTGCGTATCGATGCGCCGTTGACGCTGAGGTGCGCGAGCATCTGCGCGGGCGTCCAGTACATCCCGGCGTACGGCGGCTCGCTGATGACCTCGCCGTTCAGCCGCACCTGCAGTTGCAGGTCCAGACCCCACGGCGGCATGCCGCTGTCCTCGAGGTAGCGCAGCAGCGGCACGTCGCGCACGGGCGGGGCGACGCGGGCGTGCTCCAGCGCGGCCAGCGGCACGACCCATGGCGAGATGGACGTCGCGAACGACTTGCCGAGGAACGGCCCGAGCGGCACGTACTCCCACGCCTGCAGGTCGCGGGCCGACCAGTCGTTGACCAGCACGATCCCGAAGACGTGCTGGTCGAAATGGTCGAGACCGACGGGCTCCCCCAGCGTCGACGGCGTGCCGACGACGAAGCCCACCTCCGCCTCGATGTCCAGGCGGGTCGAGGGGCCGAAGACGATCTCGCCGTCCGGCGTACGCCGCTGTCCGCGCGGCCGCACGATCGGGGTGCCTGACGGCACGACGGTGCCCGCCCGCCCGTGGTAGCCGATCGGCAGGTGCTTCCAGTTCGGGGTGAGGGCATCGCCGTCCGGGCGGAAGATGCGCCCGACCGCGGTCGCGTGCTGCTCGCTGGCATAGAAGTCGACGTAGTCGGCGACCGTGAACGGCGCCAGCATCCGCACGGCGTCGGCCGCATGGAAGTGGACGTCCAGGACGGCCCGCGCACGTGCGTCGTGCACCCAGCTCTCGACCGCGGACCGCACCGTCGCCCAGACGTCCGGCCCGCCCGCGAGCAACGCGTCGAGTGTGCCCGACGCGAACACCTCGGCGTACGCCGGCAGCAACCGTGCCGACGCCGCGCTCACGTCGAGCACCTGGTCCGCGACCGCGACGCCGACCCGCGGTCGAGGGTCCTGGGCGGTGCTGAACGAGCCGTACGGCAGAGTGCGCAGACCGAAGGACGTCATCCCCTGGGTCCGCGCCCGGACCAGGACCACGCGTACGCGCCGTCGTCGGATGCGGTGCCCCCCTCGCCGAGCGCGAGCGGCCGGAAGGTGTCGACCATGACGGCCAGTTCGTCGAAGTACTCCACGCCGAGGCTGCCCTCGATGGCGCTCGGCTGCGGGCCGTGGCTGTGCCCGCCCGGGTGCACGCTGATCGAGCCCTTGCCGATGCCGCTGCCCTTGCGGGCCTCGTAGTCGCCGTCGACGTAGAACATGATCTCGTCGCTGTCGACGTTGGAGTGGTAGTACGGCACCGGGATCGACAGCGGGTGGTAGTCGACCTTGCGCGGCACGAAGTTGCAGATCACGAACCCCGAGCCTTCGAAGACCTGGTGCACCGGCGGCGGCTGGTGCACCCGACCGGTGATCGGCTCGAAGTCGGCGACGTTGAACGCGTACGGGTAGAGGCAGCCGTCCCAGCCGACCACGTCGAACGGGTGCTGGGGTACGACGTGCACGGTGCCCGCAAGACCGCCCGGACCGTCGCCGCGGTGCTTGAGGTAGACCTCGACGTCGGTCTCCTCCACGACCCGGGGCTCGGTCGGCGGGCGCAGGTCGCGCTCGCAGTACGGCGAGTGCTCGAGGAACTGACCGAACTTCGACAGATACCGCTTCGGCGGGCCGATATGCCCGTTCGCCTCGATCGCGTACAGCCGCAGCGGGCCGTCACCGGTCGGCACCCACCGGTGGGTGGTCGACCGCGGGAGCAGCACGTAGTCGCCCGGTCCGACCGTGAGGTCGCCGAACACCGTCTCCACCACGGCGGTGCCGGCCTCGACGAACACGCACTCGTCGCCGACCGCGTTGCGGTGGAGCGGAGAGGTCTTCCCCACCACGGCGTAGCTGATCCGGACGTCGCCGTTGCCGAGCACCAGCCGGCGACCGGTCACCGCGTCCAATGACCGCCAGCCGTCACCGGGGAAGAGGTCGTGCAGCTTCAGGTGCCGGGGCAGCAGCGGCTGGTTGGGCGTCGTGCTCTGATCCGGCAGCTCCCAGGCACGCACGTCGACCAGGGACGACGGCACTCCCGCGTGGTAGAGCAGGCTCGAGTCGGAGCTGAACCCCTCCTCGCCCATCAACTCCTCGCGGTAGAGGCTCCCGTCGGGTGCCCGGTGCTGGGTGTGGCGCTTGGGCGGGATCGAGCCCGCCGCGCGGTAGTGGGCCATGTCTCCTCCGGTCCGCGGGCGATCAGGCGTTGCCGCGTAGTTCCTGCTCGCGCTCGATGGCCTCGAAGAGCGCCTTGAAGTTGCCCTTGCCGAAGCCGAGCGACCCGTGCCGCTCGATGAGCTCGAAGAACACCGTAGGGCGGTCGCCGAGCGGGCGGGTGAAGATCTGCAGCAGGTAGCCGTCCTCGTCGCGGTCCACGAGGATGCCGCGCTTCTGCAGCTCCTCGATCGGCACCCGCACCTGCCCGATCCGCTCGCGCAGCTCGGCGTCCTCGTAGTAGGTGTCGGGGGTCGCAAGGAACTGCACGCCTCGTGCGCTCAGCACGTCGACGGTCTGCAGGATGTCGTTGGTGGCGAGCGCGATGTGCTGAGCACCCGCGCCGTCGTAGAACTCCAGGAACTCATCGATCTGGCTCTTGCGCTTGCCAGGGGCCGGCTCGTTGAGGGGGAACTTGACCCGGTGGTTGCCGCTCGCGACGACCTTCGACATCAGCGCGGAGTAGTCCGTGGCGATGTCCTCGCCGATGAACTCGGCCATGTTGGTGAAGCCCATGACGCGGTTGTAGTAGTCCACCCACTCGTCCATCGCGCCGAGCTCCACGTTGCCGACCACGTGGTCGACCGCCTGGAACAGGCGCTTGGGCGAGCCCTCCGGGTGCACGACCTGGGTGGTGCGCTCAACGTAGCCGGGCAGGTAGACGCCCTTGTACGCCGACCGGTCCACCAGCGTGTGGCGGGTGTCGCCGTACGCCGCGATGGACGCCATGCGCACCGTGCCGTGCTCGTCGGTGAGGTCGTGCGGCTCCTCCAGGATGGTCGCTCCGACCTTGCGCGCGTGCTCGATGCAACGGTCGACGTCGGTGACCTGCAGGGCGATGTCGCTGATGCCGTCACCGTGCTTGGCATGGTGATCGACGAGAGGCCCGCCCGGTCGCACGGACCCCTCGATCACGAAACGCGCCGCGCCCGAACGCAGTACGAAGGACGTCTTGGACCGTTCCCCTGTCTCCGGCCCCGCATAGGCGACCAACTCCATGCCGTAGACGACCTGCATCAGCTGCGCCGTCGCGGTGGCGTTGCCGACCACCCACACCAGCGCATCCCATCCCACGATGGGGAAGTTGTCGGCGGACGCGTCGTAGTCCACCAACCCGACCAGCTTCTCGAGCTGCTCGTGGCTGAGCCCGGCCAACTGCTCCTGGTCGGTGAGGGTGTCCTGGATCGTCATCGCGCCTCCATGCGGTTCGTGCTGTGTGGCAGGTCACAGCCATTCCACCGCTTGTCGCAGTCGGTGCGCAAGTCAGGCTCTCTCGGCTGCCTCGATTGCGCAATCAGCGCGCTGCTCACACACTCTCACTATGCAGAATGCGCATCCGGATGCCCGCCCGCTATTGGACGACCTCGACGTCACCCTGCTGGAGCTGCTGACCGAGCATCCGCGCATCGGCGTGCTGGAGCTGTCCAGGATGGTCGGGGTCACTCGCGCCACCGTCGGCGCCAGGATGGACAAGCTGCGCGCATCCGGGGTCGTCACCGGGTACGGCCCGCAGCTCGACGTGGTCGCGGCGGGCTACCCGGTGCAGGCGATGGTGACCCTGGAGATCGCCCAGGGCGACCTCGACACGGTGACAGCGCTGCTGCAGGAGATGCCCGGCGTGCTGGAGGCGTACTCGACGACCGGCACCGGCGACGTCGTGGTCCGCCTCGCCGCCGCGTCGAACGACGACCTGCAGCAGTCACTGCTCGTGCTCGGCCAGTCCGAGGCGGTACGCCGCTCGACCTCGGTCGTCGTCCTCGCGACAGTCGTCAGCGCACGCGCCCTGCCGCTCCTGCGCCGCGACGTACCGCCGACGCGCACGTCGACCAGCCTCCGCTGAATCCGGTCGACGCGACATCGCGGACGACGGCCGGCACGCCCGCGTGGTGCAACGGATCATCAGCGATAGGTGAGGTCGCACAGTCATTGCTGCGCGGACGGCTCAAGGTCTCCCGTGATCGCTGTGCACCTCCGCCGGAAGGCCGATACTTCACACATGATGCGTCGTGCATGGTGGGTCCTCGGCCTCGTGCTGGTGGGCGGTGGCATCGCCCTGGCGCTGTCGTCTCAGGCCGGCCCGAGCGATTTCGGTTGGTTCGCCTACGCGCCGCTGGACGACGGCTCCGGTGGGCGACTTGGCACGAGTGGTTCCTGGTGGGACGGGTCGGCGTCGATCGTGACCCGATGGCAGATCGTCGGCTGTGTCGTCGCCGTCATCGGGCTGATGGTCCTCGCCGCGGGCATCGGTTTCCGTCTGGGACGGCGCCGGGCAGCTCCCGAGGAGCGGGTGTAACGCTCCACCATCGAGTGCCGCGGAATCGAACGCGTCAGGGTCCGAACGCCCACGCGACCATTCGGGGGAACTCGGCCGCCCAGAAGGGGTCGCCGTGTCCGCCGACCCGCTCGACCATCACGACCTCCGCACCGGCATCCCGCAGCGCGTCCGCCCAGCGGATCGCGTTGTCACGGAAGAACGGCTCCCGCGTCCCGGCGACGAGGTAGGTGCGTGGCAGGACACGCGGCATCACGTCGGGCGGGCGGTAGCCGCAGCCCGGGGACGCGGAGAACACCGCACCGTAGACATCCGGGCGACGAAGCCCCATGGCGATCGAGAACTCCCCACTCGCCGACACACCGCACACCGCGGTCCGCTCGGCCGGCATCGTGATACCGAAGCGCGACCGCACCCACCGGCGGATGTCCTGCATGAAGAACTTCTCGTGCGCCGCGAACCGCTGCTCGTCGAAAGGCGGCGAGTACTCACGGATGCGCACCATCTCGTCCTCGTCGTCCGTTCGGTGCGCGCCGACGATCATGGTGGGCCGCACATCAGCCGCCTCGAGGTACGCGCCCCACTGCGGATCAGCTGCCCGTCGCCGGCGAACACCACCGCCTCGGGCGGATCCGGCGGCACGTGCACCGGACCTGTCGGCCCCGTCGTAGTCGAAGGTCACCGTGACGTGCTCCTCAGCGATCGGATCGGCCCGCGGGGCATCTGAACCGCTCACGCCTACAACCGCTTCAGACTTCGATCGTCAGGCCGGGGGTGGCCACGGCGATCTCCCCGGAGAACTCTCGGCGGGCCGCGTGCTCCAACCGGTTGGGACTCATGCCCGGCCATACGTGGCACAACACGAGCCGGCCGACCCCTGCTCCGGCGGCGAGCGCCCCTCGGTCGCGGGCGCTGCTCAGTCCGTCGGCCGACTCTTCGGGCACCTCGTCGACGAAGCTCGCCTCGGCCAGGAGGACGTCGGCACCACGAGCCAGGTCGACGGCCTGAGGACTCGCGCCCGCATCGCCGGTGTAAGCGAGCAGGCGGCCACCGACGCTGAGTCGTATCGCGAGGTTCGTGACGAAGTGCGGCAGCTCGACCGGAGCCACCGTGAACGGACCGATCACCGCCTCCTGACCAGGCACGAGGTCGGTCAAGGTCCAGTCGTCGACCAGCATCGGCCCGTCGAGACCGAGCAGCGGCCCGAGCGCGCCGGACGGTGCGTGGATCGGCAGCGCGGCGGGTGGGTCGTCAGCGAGGTGCCGCGCGCGGAGCAACGGGTTGAGGTCGGCGCAGTGATCGGCGTGACCGTGAGTGACCAGCGCGGCGTCGACATCCTCGGGCGCGACGTACTCCACGAGGCGGGACATGGTGCCGTGCCCGGGATCCACCAGCAGGCGAAAACCATCCTGCTCGACCAGGTAACCGCTGCACGGCCGTTCCGGGGTGGGGTAGGCACCACCGCCTCCCAGTATCGTCAGCCTCATTGGTGGAGGCTACGCCGGTCACGGCGCTTCACGCGTGGCCCCGGTCACGCCACGGGAGGGGGCCAGGGCACCGCCGCCGACCGCTCGAAGCCGCGGCTCGGACGAGCGGATCCGCTTGCAGCAAAAGGCGTTGTGGTCGGCCGGGTGTCAACCGATCTCAATCGGTGCTGTCGAGAATCAGTCGGACTGCTTCGTGGGGCGCGTCCCATTGTGGGAAGTGACCGCACCGCTCGAACCAGTGCAGCTCGGCGTCGGGGAACAGTTCCGTAGCGCGTGCGGCCTGGCTCGGCAGGGTCACCAGATCACGGCGCCCCCACCCGATCGTGACCCGACCGGGCACGGTGCCCGCCGGGGCGCCTTGTTGCTTGGGCCCCTTGATCAGGGCGTTCAAGGCGGCACCGGTCGACGGGGAGTCGGCCAACCCGCGCACGTCCGGCAGCACAGTCTCGGGCGAGAGCGCCCATGGCCGAGCCGACAATTGCGCCAGCAGAAGAGTCCTTCCCGCCGAGCTGCCGAGCAGTGATGGCAGCCTGCCCCGCAGCACTCGGACCAGCGCGATCGACGGCCGCAGCGTGGCGCCGAAGACAGCGACCTCGCGGTCGCTCCAGAAGCCGCCCGGGTCCAACGCCACGGTGTCGCCGCCGACTCCGCGCCGCGCGAGCTCCAGCACCATTCGGCCGCCCATGGACTGGCCGACGGTGGAGATCCCGTCCAGCCCTTGCTCGCGGATGAAGTCCGCAACGGAGTCGGTGAGGGTGGCGATCGACACCTCGCCGGTCAGCGGTGGCGTCTCTCCGAACCCCGGTAGATCGACGGCGATGACTTCACGGTGCTCGGCCAATTCGTCGAGGATCGGGGCCCAGGACTGCCCTCCGGCGCCCAGACCGTGCACGAGCAACAACGGGGCGCCGCTTCCGCGGCGAACATAATTTAACGTCACGTCCAGGACGCTACCCCGCTCGAGTCCCGGCGCGCTGGTCACCGACAGCGGGCCCCGGCTCGACGACCACGGCTGCAACGCCACAGCCGAAAGACGTCGGTAGAAGGACCGCGGTTCGATGAAGGCGCTTGTGGGTACTGTCATGACGGCGGCAATCCTCGACGCCGTCACCTAGCCCGACCGGGTCGCAGTCGGCGAGATCCTTCTCCGCTCCAGCGAACAGAACGCAGCCGTTGCGGACGCGTCCGGACCACATGGCATCAACATCAAGGAGACACTCACGTGTTCGACAAGAAGACCAACATCGCCTCGCAGGAAGCCTTCGGCGAGGCGGTCAACACCGGCAACCTGAACGCGTTCGACCAGCTCGTCGCGCCCGGCGCCGTCGACCACGACCCCGCACCCGGCCAGGGCACCGGCCCCGAGGGCTTCAAGGCGATGTTCACCGACATGCGGACCGCGTTCCCCGATCTGCACGTCGAGGTCGAGACCCTGGTCGCCGACGACGACCAGGTCGCGTTCGCGTACACGCTGACCGGGACGCACAACGGCCCCTTCCAGGGCCACGACGCCACGGGCAAGGCGTTCCAGGTACGCGGGGTTCAGATCAGCAAGTTCGCCGACGGCAAGCTCGTCGAACGATGGGGCAGCAGCGACGAGCTCGGCATGATGACCCAGCTCGGCCTGGCCTGACCCTGTCGCACGACACCCGCCGACTCACAGCGCTGATGGTCTCCGATGGAAGAGGAGTTCCGTCATGCCGAACGGGTTCCTACGCGGCGCGATCACCGGGGCGACAGGCACGACCGCACTCGACGCGACGACGTACCTGGACGTGGCTGTCCGCGGACGAGGCACGAGTACGGCACCGAAGGATCTGGTGGAGGCGGCGGCGGGCAGCGCCGGCGTCGCCATCCCCCGAACGGGTGACAAGCGGGGCAACCTCCCCACCGACGACACGTAAGCCGGCTTCACGCGAGCCCGGCGTGCGCGAGCGACGCCCGCACGCTCGAGTGGTCATGAACCACGGATGGGGTGCTGGCTGTGGTGCGCTTTGCCGGCGTGCAGTTGAAGCGCGCTGGTGACGAGCGGGAAGTGACTGAACGCCTGAGGGGTGTTGCCAGTTGGCGGCCGGTGGCTGGATCCCATTCTTCGCTCAGCAGGCCGACGTCGTTACGCAGGTCCAGGAGCCGCTCGAAGAGTTCGGTGGCCTGTTCCTGTCGTCCAGCGAGGTGCAGGGCGTCGACGAGCCAGAAGGAGCAGGCGAGGAACATCCCTTCCCCACCGGTGAGTCCATCGTCGGAGCCCGTGGTGTTGTAGCGCTTGACCAGCCCGTCCTCGGTGAGCTCGTTCTGGATCGCGGTGATCGTGCCGAGCACTCGGGGGTCGTTCGGGGGCAGGAATCCGACGCGGGGGATCATCAACAGACTGGCGTCCAGGCCGGGTGCGCCGTACGACTGGGTGAAGGTGTTGCGAGCGCCGTCGAAACCATGGGCGAGCACGTCGTCGTGGATGGTGGCGCGCAGGGCCTCCCACTTCTCGACCGGTCCGTGCAGATCGGGGTGTGAGCGGACGGCGGTGGCCATCCGGTCGGCGGCGACCCAGGCCATGACCTTCGAGTGAGTGAAGTGGCGGCGGGCACCGCGCATCTCCCAGAGGCCGTTGTCGGGCTGGTTCCAGTTGCCCTCCAGGTGCTCCATCAGTGCGGTCTGCAGGTCCCAGGCGTCGTCGTGGTCGGCGAGACCGGCGTTGCGAGCCAGCGCGAGACCGTCGAGGGTCTCCCCCCACACGTCGAGCTGAAGCTGATCGGAGGCGGCGTTGCCGGTACGAACGGGCGTGCTGCCTTCGTACCCGGCCAGCCACGGGAGTTCGGCTTCGGGTAGTCGGCGCGTGCCGTCCAGGGAGTACATGATCTGCAGGTCGGCGGGGTCGCCGGCCACCGCGCGTAGCAACCATTCCCGCCAAGCCCTGGCCTCGTCGAGGTACCCGGCGGAGATCAACGCCTGGAGGGTGTAGGTGGAATCGCGCAACCAGCAGTAGCGGTAGTCCCAGTTGCGCGGACCCCCGATCTGTTCTGGCAGTGAGGTGGTGGCCGCTGCCACGATCCCACCGGTCGGTTGGTAGGTCAGGGCCTTCAGGGTGAGCAGCGATCGGCGTATCGCCTGGCGGTAGGGACCGATCACCGGCGTACCACGCTCGGCCCAGTCCGACCAGAACGTCGTCGTGTCGACCAGGGCCTGCTCGGCGTCGACGGTCTTCGGCGGGGGAAGGTGGCTCGGATTCCAGGTCAACACGAACGGCACCCGGTCCCCAGCCCGGACGGTGAACTCCGACACGGTGGCCAGGTCACGGCCGACTGTCGGCGCAGGAGTGCGCAACCGGACCCGGTCCGGGCCGGCGATCGCCTCCATCCGGTCACCGTGATGACGGACCCATGGCATCACCCGCCCGTAGTCGAACCGCAACCGCAGCTCGGACCGCATCGCGACCGAGCCCGAGACACCCTCCACGATGCGGACCACATCGGGTGCGTGCCCGCGCGGAGGCATGAAGTCGATGACGCGCACCGTCCCCTCCTGGCTGCGCCACTCGGTCTCCAACACCAGGGTCTCTTCGACGTATCTGCGGGTGCTGCAGACCCCGCCCGTCGCGGGCGCGAGAAGCCAATGACCGGCGTCGGGAGTGTCCACCAGCGCGGCGAAACAGGCGGGAGAATCGAAGGCCGGCAGGCACAACCAATCGATCGACCCGGTCGTACTGACCAGGGCAGCGGTCTGCAGATCTCCCAGTAAGGCGTAATCCTCGATGCGGCTCACCGACTGATCGTGCCAGCCGCTTGCCCTCTACGGGGTCGGGTTCGTTCCTGGGTGCGCGTTCAGCCCCTGTGAAACAGTCGCACCGCCGTGATGCAGGTGCTGTCGTCATCAACTGATTGCGTGCATCGGCTGAGTGGCACGTCACCGAAACCCGGTCAGCACCTCGACCACCACTGGGAGTTCTCATGATGTTGCAAGGCAAATCGATCGTCGTCACCGGCGGTAACAGCGGTATCGGGGAGGCGATCGTGCTGGCCGCAGCTGCGGAGGGTGCGAACGTGGTCATCGACTACGTCGCAGACCCGCAGGAGACCACCGCACTGATCGCCAAGGTCGAGGCGGCCGGGGGCCACGCCGTCGGAGTCCAGGCTGACATCACCCAGGCAGCCGACCTGCAGAAGATGATGCAGACGGCCGTGAGCACCTACGGACGCCTGGACGTGCTGGTCAACAACGCCGGCGTGGAGACGCGCACCTCCCTGCTGGAGACCACCGAGGCCGACTTCGACAAGGTCATGGCGATCAACATGCGCAGCGCGTTCTTCGGGGCCCAGGCCGCGGCGAAGCAGTTCGTCGCCCAAGGCGGGGGTGGGCTGATCCTCAACATCTCCTCGGTCCACGAGGATTGGCCGATGCCGGGCAACATCGCCTACTGCGTTTCCAAGGGCGGGATGCGGATGCTGACCCGCACGGCCGGCGTCGAGCTCGGCGCACACGACATCAGAATGATCAACATCGCTCCTGGGGCCGTCTCCACCCCCATCAACGCCTCCACCGAGGCCGATCCCGACAAGATGAAAGCACTCGATGCGGCCATCCCCCTGGGGCGGATGGCGAAGTCGTCGGAGATCGCCGACGTCGCGGTGTTCCTGGCCTCCGGGAAGGCCGGCTATATGACCGCCACCACCGTCGTCGTCGACGGCGGAATCATGCAGGGCAGCGTCGGTCTATGAGTCACGACGTGCTCATCCGACTCTTCGGCAACCCCGGCTGAACGCCCGCATTGATCCCATCAGCATCGGAGACTCCAGCACGGGGTGGTTGGCACTGGGCACCCTGGGCGTGCGAATTCCTCGGCACCGCACTCCTCTTGGTTGGCGGCCTGTCCGCGGTGTTCCTGGATTTCGGGCCGTCCAGCCCGGTGGTCGGGCATCTGCCCAGCACGTCGGCGCGGCTGCTGTTGACCGGGTTGCTCTTCGCCGGCACCGGCAGCCTGGTCGCAATCAGCCCCTTGGGACGGCGTAGCGGGGCGCACCTGAATCCTGCTGTCACCCTTGCGTTCTGGACCCAACGCAAAGTGCATCCTCACGACCTCGCTGGATACATCGCCGCCCAACTGTTGGGAGCGATCGCCGCTGCGGCCGGACTGCGCCTGGCGTGGGGACATACCGCGCGGGTACTGCACCTGGGCGCGACCCAGCCGGGCCACGGACTGAATGCCCTCGGTGCGGCGGGCCTCGAGATGCTCATGACAGCCGCCCTGGTGCTCATGATCTTCTTCTTCACCTCTCACACCCGCACCGCACGATGGACGCCGATGGGCAACTGGGTGCTCGTCGCAGCCCTCGTGTGGCAGGGCGCCCCGTACACCGGCACCAGCCTCAACCCGGCCCGCAGCCTCGCCCCTGCCCTCCTCGCCCCCCAGCTGAACGACCTGTGGGTCTACCTCCTCGGTCCCCTGACCGGGGCGCTCCTCGCCGCAGTGGTGTTCGCCGCGTTCAGAGACACCACCCCACTGACCGCCAAGCTGTTCCACGATCCCCGTTACCCCAGCACACTCGCCAGCACCCTGCCCACCTCGCCGACCCGGTAGTCGCACGCCGCGGCGCACCGGCTTCACGCCAGCGGCAGCACCCGGTGAGCACGGGTCAGGGGATGAGGATCGCGCGGCCGCGGACCCTTCCGTTGTCCAGGTCGTCGATGGCCTTCTGGAAGTCGTCCAGCGGGTACTTCGCGGTGTGCAGCGTGACGTTGCCCTGCGCGGCGAGCGCCATCAGCTCGACCAGGTCGTTGTAACTGCCGACCAGGTTGCCGATGATGTTGACCTCGGTGGAGACCAGGTCGATCGTCGGCACGTCGATGTTCTCGCCGTACCCCACGATCAGATAGTCGCCGCCCTGCCGGGTCATCGCGATGCCCTCCTTGGTCGAGCCACCCTCGCCGACGAAGTCGATGACGACCTCTGCGCCCTTGCCGCCGGTCAGCTCCATGACCTGGTCGACCTGACTGCCGTCGCCGACCACCGCGTGATCCGCGCCGATCGACAGCGCGAGCTTCACCGCGTCGGGATTGCGGTCGACGACGATCAGTTCGGCCGGTGAGATGGCGTGCATGACCTGAATCCCGATGTGCCCCAGGCCTCCTGCGCCGATCACCACGCACTTGTCGCCGGCCCGTAGGCGCAGCGCCGCCTTGGCCGCGGCGTGGTACGCCGTGAGCCCGGCGTCCGCGAGCGCCGCGACGTCGGCAGGCTCGAGCGCGTCGTCGATCCGCACGCAGCTGCGCGCCGAGGTCAGGAGGTACTCGGCGTACCCGCCGTTGGTGTCGATCCCGGGGAACTTCGAGTTCTCACAGTGCACGTCGTCACCGGCGCGGCACGCGCGGCACAGCCCGCAGGTGACCAGCGGATGCAGGATCACCTTGTCCCCCACCGCGACGTTCGTCACGGCGGACCCGATCGCGTCGACCCAGCCTGCGTTCTCGTGGCCGATCGTGTAGGGCAGCTCGACCTGCGACTTCTCGGCCCACTGCCCTTCCAGGATGTGCAGGTCGGTGCGGCACACCCCGGCCCCGCCGATCCGTACGACGACATCGTGCGGGCCGTCGGCGGTGGGCTTGTCGACTTCCCCCATCTCCAACGGCTGGTGGTAGCCGGTGACACGGACTGCTCTCACGGCGAGACCTCTTTCTCAGGACAGGACGGACAGGGGCAGCAGCGGGTGGGCCTCGTCGGCACGCGGGACCTGGTCGTCCTCCGCGCCGGGATAGCGGGTGGCGAGCAGCCCCCGGCAGAAGTGGGCGTTGCCGTCGACCGAGATGCGCACCGAACGCGCTCGCCGCAGAACGGGACTGGCCTGCTCGCGGGTCGGTCTGGTGCCGTCGTCGTTCAACAGCACCGGCGCGTCGGCGTCGACCGGCAGACCCAGGGTCTCGCGGCGGCGTACCAAGGCGTCCGTGCCCGGGTCATCCGGCAAATCGCTCAGGCGTACGTCGGCCAGGTCGGCCTCGGTGCGCATCGGGTCGGCGCGCAGGTACGCCGTGAGCGCACGCTCCATCGCCGCCGTGTGCGCCTTGCGCTGGAAGGTCGCCCGCAGCTCGTCCAGGTTGTCGAGCGCCTCGTGCTTGAAGGTGCCCCGGTAGCCGGCGCCGGCCGCGAGCCCGCGGTTGATCAGGTCGGAGTCGTGGTGGTCGTCCAGCTCGACAACCACGTGCTCCACCCCGTCGACCGCGGACACCGCGTCGTACGCGTCCGACACCATCAGCCACGCGAAGTTCGGCGAGCAGAACGACGTCGGCAACCGCAGGTGCACCTCCACGCGCCGGCCGTCGACCGCCAGCGACGCCACGAACCCCAGGTCGGTGACCGGTTCGTCGAGCTCGGGATCGATCACGGTGTCGAGCGCGCGGCGGACGTCGTCGTGCCGCGCTCCGGTGAGTAGCGCGCCCATCCCGTCAGACCGAGGCCAGGTCGGCGGACTCCGGCTCGCGCGGGCCGGTCTTGGTCTCGTCGGCGTCCGGCAGCTGCAGCTCGGCGGGCACCGGGATGTCGTAGAGCTTCGCGGCGTTGAGGCCGAGGATCTTCTTCTTCTGATCGACGGTCAGCTGTCCGTACTCCGTCATGTCGGCGGGGATCTGGAAGTCCACGAACATCTCGACCAGCCACTTCGGGGTCCAGAGCGCGTAGTCGCTGGAGTAGAAGATGCGGTCCTCGCCGAGCCAGTAGATGAGCTCGCCGATGATCTGGGCGAAGTACCGCGGCCGGGTGTGCATGAACGGGATCGCGACGGCGAGCCCGGCGTAGACGTTGGGCTCCTGGGTGGCGATCCAGCAGAAGTCCTCCAGCCGCGGTAGGCCACAGTGCTCGACCACGAAGTTGAGGTCGGTGAAGTCGGTCGCCGCGTGGTCCACGTCGGAGACGTCGAACGCGTCCCGGTCCAGGGGGCGGATCGTCGGGCCCTTGTGCACGTGGATGTTCTTGATGCCGAGCTCCTGGCAGAGCTCGAAGTACCGGTAGGCCCACGCGTCGGACAGCTTGTAGCCGCGCGAGTCCCCGTGCCACTCGGCGGTGTAGAGCTTCACGCCCTGGAGGTCGAAGCGCTCCGCGTCGGCTCGCAGCTGGTCCAGGCCGGCCTCGCCGTTGCGCGGGTCGAAGCTGTGGTTGTAGGTGAGCTTGTCCGGGTGTGCCTTCGTCAGCGCGGACGCCTCGTCGGTCTGCCCGAAGCCGTTCTTGTAGAACTCGCCCAGGTAGGCGGGCTGGAAGATCGCGTGGTCGACGTACCCGTCCTCGAACAGGTCCTTCATCAGCCGGTCGCCGCCCTGGTAGAGGTAGTCCTCGTACGGCCAGACCTCCGACTCCGGGCTGAGATTGCGGTGGTAGTCGTAGAAGCAGTCGATGAACTGTTTGCCGTGCACGTTGAGCTGGTTCTCCGGGCGGGCATCCCACAGCGCCACGTGCGCATCGAGGATGAAGTAGTTCTCGCCGTCCTTGGTGTACATGGATCCTCCTAGACCTGGGGTTCGCAGCAGCAGGGGACAACGCGCGCGAACGGGTTCACACTGGAGACGCTAGGTGTGATGCACGCCACACCGACCAGGTGCGGTGTCTCACTTTGAGACAGGGTGCGAAGGGCACGTCCGTGGGCGAAGAACTCTCCGGCTCAGGTCCGGGCGGACTGCTCGGATCAGGCAGGTCAGGTCGGATGCGCGCGTCCTGGGCCCGCAGCGAGCAGTACGGCGTCTCCCCCGAGGAGGTCGCCGAGGTGTACGCCGACGAGTTGCCGACCGGGTCGCTCTTCTTCGAGTGCGGCGCTCGGGTGCTGCAGGGGCTGCGCACCACGCTCGCCGACGAGCCGGTCGGTGTGATGCTCACCGACCCGCACGGGCTCGTCCTCACCCGCTGGTCCGACGACAGCCGCATCGAGCACTCGCTGGACCGGGTGCACCTGGCGCCCGGTTTCTACTACGACGAGCGGACGGCGGGGACCAACGGCCTGGCACTGGCCCTCGCTGATCAGGTGCCGGCCCTGGTCCGCGGAGGCGACCACTACGTGGCGCCGCTGCGCCGGTACACCTGCGCGGCCGCCCCCGTGATGGACCCTGGCGACGGGCGGCTGCTCGGCTGCATCAACCTCACGACCTGGTCGCAGACCTCCTCGCACCTGCTGCTCGCCCTCGCGCAATCGGCGTCCGCGAACACCACGTCGCTGATGCAGGTGCGCAGCGTGGGCCTGCACGAGCAACCCGCGCCGCGCGGCGAGGTCTTCCACGTGCTCACCGGCGAGCGCCCGCTCGGCGCGGAGGACCCGTGCGTCTCGATCGGGTGGAGCGCCGCTCGCGCCGAGACCATAGCGGCGCTGGCGACGGGAGGCCTGGTGGCGGTCGTCGGCGAGTCGGGCAGCGGACGTACGACGCTCGCGATGCTCGGCAGGCGCGCGGGCAACCGTCGGGGCAGGGTGCTGGTCGCCCGAGCGCCTCGACCGTCGGACGTCTCCGGCTGGATGGCGCTGTGGTCACCGGAGCTGCGGGCCGACGACATCGGGGTCGTGGTCTCAGCGGCAGACACCCTGCCGTCCTGGGCGGCCGCGCAGTTGGTGGCGGACGCCGGAGGCCGGGATCGGCGCCCGCATCCCCTCACCGTCACCGCCAGGTCGTACGAGACGATCCCCAGCCCGTTGAGGGAGGCCGTGCACACGGTGGTCGAGGCGCCGCCGCTGCGGCACCGCGCCGATGACGTGGCGCCGCTGGCGGCGTTCTTCGCGCGGCAGTTGCGCCACCGCGACGTCGGCTTCACACCGCGGGCGATGCGGGCGCTCGGCGCCGCATCGTGGCCGGGCAATGTCGCGGAGCTGCGCACGGTCGTCCGCGACGCCGCCGCGCGCAGCGACCTGGTCGACGTCCGCCACCTGCCGGCCGGGGTGGTGAGCGGGGGCGACCACGTGCTGACCCGGATCGAGGCCTTCGAGCGGGATGAGATCGTGCGGTGCCTGGCGGCGCCGGGCGCGACCGTCGCGCACGCGGCGACCGAGCTTGGGATGTCGCGCGCGACCCTCTACCGCAAGATCTCCCGATACCGGATCGCGCTCTGATCCCGCGGTTACAGTCGATCGATGATCTTCATCGTGGTCAAGTGGACCGTCCGGCCCGAATCCGCGTCGCGGTGGTTGGACATCGTGGACGATTTCACGCAAGCGACCCGCGCCGAGGACGGGTGCCTCTTCTTCGAGTGGAGCCGCAGCGTGGACGCCGACAACGTCTTCACCCTGGTGGAGGCGTTCGAGGACTCCGATGCCGGCGCACGGCACGTGCAGAGCGAGCACTTCAAGACGGCGACCGCGATGCTCGGCGACCATGTCGCATCGACACCGCAGATCGTCAATTTCGAGACGCCGCAGCATGGTTGGGGCGAGATGGGCGAGGTCACCCCTACCTCCGCGTAGGGGACCGTGGACCGCGCCGGAGCTTGAGCGTCGTTCCTCGACCTTTTCGGGACTCGCCGACGCGGTTGGCACGACGCAGGCGTCGACTCGACCATCATTCCTGACACAGGGGTCGGGGGCCGTCAGCGTCCACCTGAGACACACAGTGCAAAGGCATGTCACCACACGTCGAGGTGGTGGACCATGGGTCTGAGCTGCAGCCGTGTTCGACGCGGCTCGGACTGACGAACACGACCGGGAGGTTTGTATGTTTGAACAAGCGTTGGCGGATCTGGACGTTGCGGAGTTCTGGCGCAAGGGGTACGCGATCCTGCCCGACGTCTACACCGACGCGGAGGTCGAGCAGATGCGCTCGGAGGTGCGCGAGCACTGCGGGTCCGGCGGTGGGGAGCTGGCGACCTCGCCGATGCGGCACGTCCTCGCCGACGGTCGGATGGCCGCGGTCGCGAAGAAGCTCCTGGACACCGACGAGGTCTTGTACGGCGGTGACAGCTCGGCCACCATCAACGGCGTCATCCGTGCCTGGCACAAGGACAACACCGACCGCCTGGACCCGGACGCGCCCGACTGGGACGACCGGTACACGCAGCTGCGATTCGGCATCTACCTGCAGGACCACACCGAACACACCGGCGGGCTCAACCTGAAGGTCGGGTCGCAGGACATCTGCGACCTGGAGACCGGACCGACGCTCTACTGCCAGAACAGCCCGAACGACCTGTTGGTGTGGAGCATGCGGATGACCCACTCCGGCGCGGGCACGCTGCTCAAGGACCCGAGCGCGCGGTTCCCCGAGCCGGACGAGTGGAACGCCTTCCCGCCGGAGGAGATCGCACCCGCCCACGACGAGCGGATGGCCGTCTTCGCCCACCTCGGCGCGAACGACAAGCACGGGCGCCGGTACTTGGACTACCTCAAGACCCGCACCTACATCGTCGACGCGTGGCGCAAGCGGCCTTTCACCCCGCAGATCATCGATGAGCTCGCGGCGGTCGGAATGGTCGTTCGCGACATGCCTGCCGAGGTCAAGGACGACAAGCGCGCGGGCTTGTCGAAGCTGTGGGCGCCGTACTGGTACCCGGGCAAGGCCGAGCCGGTGGCCGCCGCACCCGAGCCGGCCCCCGCCGCCGCTCCGGCTGCCGCCCCCGCACCGGCTCCCGCCGCCCCGTCGGGGACGGCCCCGAGCCAGGCGTTCGCGCGGCGCTACGGTCGCGCCGTCAAGCGCCGGGCCAGTGGGATGGTCTCGGGCGCGAAGCAGGGCTGGCACGACGCCGAACCGAAGGCCAAGAAGGCAGCGCGCGCCGGCCGGTAGCAGTCCCTCCGGCCACAGCTGCCGCATCGACAGCGAGCCGTCGGACGGTGACGTCCGACGGCTCGCTCTTTCGGTCAGTCCTGGATACGACGCCAGGGGTGAGCGGCCTCCACCTGCAACGCCAGGCGCAGCAGCAGTGCGTCGTCGCCGTGGGTGCCCGACACCATCGCGCCGATGGGCAGGCCGTCGGCGGTCTGGCCCACCGGCAGAGAGATCGCCGGCGCACCGGTCGCGTTGTGCAACGGGGTGAACGCGCACAGGTCGACGAGCCGTTCGAAGTGCAGCGCGGGATCGATGTCCGCGCCGAGGTAGCCCAGCTGGGGCGTCGTATCGGTCAGCACCGGCGACACGATCAGGTCCGGACCACGGTGCATCTGCACCCGTAAGACGACGTCGGAGGCGAGCAACCGCGTCAGCGAGACGGGCATCTTGAGCAGCCGCTTCCTGCCCTGCGCGCCCAGGTACTTGGTGAGCCCCTCCAGCCGCTCGGGGTCGTACCCCTCGCCGAAGATCCGGTCCGTGCCGCTGGAGGCCAGCAGCCCGAGCAGCATCCAGTACGACGAGAAGTCGTCCTTGAAATAGGACGGCAGCTTCAGCTCGTAGGGTTCGACATGGTGGCCGAGGTCCTCCAGCTGGCGCACGAATCCTTCGATGGCAGTGCGGGTTTCAGGATCGGTGCGGGTCTGCACGGCCGGTGAGTCGATGAGCAGCCCGATGCGCAACGGCCTCGCCTGCGGCTGGTCGACCAGCCCCATCGGCTTGAGCAGCCGGTTGCGGTGCACCTGCTCGGCGGCCGCGAAGAAGCCGGCGACGTCGCGCACCGAGCGGGCCAGCACCGACTGGCTGACGACGCGTACGGGCATCACCCGGTCCGCGGTCTCGATCCGCAGCCTCCCACGGGTCGGTTTCAACCCGATCAGACCACAGGCGTGCGCGGGGATCCGGATGGAGCCACCGCCGTCGTTGCCGTGCGCGATCGGCACGACACCCGCCGCGACGTACGCCGCCGAACCACCCGAGCTGCCGCCGGAGGAGTACGACGTGTGCCACGGGTTGTGGGTGCTGTACTCGAGGGTCTCGGTCGAGCAGGTCCACCCGAATTCCGGCATCGTCGAGGTGCCGATCGGGATGAGCCCGGTCGCCCGGAACTGGCTCGCGACCGGGCCGTCCTTCGGGTGCGGGGTCATCGCGAACGCGCGAGACCCCTGGGTCATCGGCATCCCGCCGACCATGATGTTGTCCTTCAGCAGCGTCGGCACTCCGGCGAACGCGCCGCCGGCACCGTCGGCCGCCCGTTTGCGCGCCCGGTCGAAGTCCTCGAACCGCAGTCCGCTGAGGTGCTGCTCGACGGCCTCGCTGCGGGCGATCGCGGCATCGACCGCCTCGCTCGCGCTGATCGCGCCGGACGCGATGCGCGCCGCGACACCGGTGGCGTCGTCCTGCCCGAGAGCGTCGTCGGTGAAGGCATGCACCCGCTGCGTCGTGGTCTCCATCCGCTCAAGCTACCGGTGAGTACGCCGTCGTGGGCCCGGTTCACGGAGGCACGGCTAAGTCCGAGGGACGCAGGACGACGTCTGTCCCTCGGTCATACCTGCGTCACGGTGCAGGCCGCCAGGTGTCCGGACGCCCGAGCGCGACGACCTCGCGGTTGGTCAGCAGCGGCACGAGGCTGAGGAAGAGGAAGACCGACCCGGCAAGCATCGAGCCCACGTCGCCCAGGGCGATGATGAGGACACCGGCCACCGGAGGCGCCAGGGGCGCGAAGCCGAGCGCGACCAGCCCACTAGCAGCGTTCACCCGGGCCTGCAGGTGCTGCGGAGTGGCGTTCGAGATGTAGGCCGAGATGGCCGAGTTGTTCGCCGGGAGCAGCAGGAACCCGGCCGCGAAGAGCGCGCCTGTCACGACGACGTTGATGGTGAGACCCATCGGCGCCACGAGCAGTGCGAGTGCCAGGCCGGTCACGATCGTCAGCAGGCCGCTACGGAACCGGGCGACGATCGTGGGCGCGATGACGGCACCGAGGAGTCCTGCAGCGGCCGCGCAGGTGTCGACCAGCCCGATCGCTGCCGGCGTCACACCCGCCCGGACCAGGCGCAGGGTCACCGCCGTGAACACGTACGCCATCGCGAAGTTGAACAGCCCGCCCCACAGGAGCACGGACCGTACGACGTGGTGGTGCCAGACGAAGTGCACGCCCGCACGGGCGTCGGTCAGCAGGGAGTTGCCGGTGGGTGCATCGGACCGCAGATCGGTGCGCAGCCGGCTCGCTCCGGCGGCGTACGCCAGATAGCTGACGGTGTCGACCACGAACGGGACGCTGCGGGCGAGCGAGTAGAGCGCGCCGCCGAGCGGTGGGCCGACCAGGCTCGCGACGTGGTCGCGCGCCTGCAGTCGGGTGTAGGCCAGCGGCAGCTGTTCGGGCGGGACCACCTGGCGCACCGAGGCGGACGAAGCCGGGGCGAGGAACGAGTCGGCCAGTCCGAGCACGAGGCCGGCGATCATCAGATGGGCCAGCACGAGGTGGCCGAGCAGCTCCGCGGCGGCCAGACTCGCGACGGCGAGTGCGGCGGTCAGGTTGGCGAGGACGATGACCCGCCGCTTGGCCCACCGGTCGACCAGCGCGCCGGAGACCAGGCGGCCGGCCAGCTCTCCGACGAGCACGGACGTGGCCGCCACTCCCGCGAGGAGCGTGGACCCGGTGAGGGCGTAACCGATGAGCGGGAAGACCAGGCCGGTCATCGAGGAACCGATGGAGGATGCCGTCTGACCGAGCAGCAGGACCATGAACGCGTGGTTGCGGTGCAGCGGCCCCGGCTGTGCGTCGATGCTCATGCAGGTCAGCCCCCTCTCGACCGTCGTCGCAGCCTACGAGATGGCGGCTCCGGGTCAGTGCCGGATCGCGGCCAGGTCGCGCAGTCGGCGTACGCCGTCGGCGAACTGCTCGACGTCGGCGAGGTGGTCGGCCTCGATCGCGTCGCCGACCCATCGCAGCACCTCCGGAGGCGCCTGCTCGACGAACCTCACCAGTTCCTCGGGCGGCAACCGGAGCACCCGCCGGCACACCCTGGCGTTGGGCACGAAGTCATCGGCTCGCACGATCGCCAGCAGGTCGTCGAGCCCCTCGACCGCCGCGGCGTTGAGCATCGACTCCAGTTGCGGTGCCGTCGCGAACGCGGCGGCGTCGACCAGGTAGAGATGATCGATCCACCGCGCGCCGGCCGCGGTGAGGCAGGCGTTCATCGCGCGTTCGTGGGTCCCGGTGACGCGGATGTCGTCCAGGGTGACCACGAGTTCGCCGCGCAGGTCGGCGCCGTCCTCGACATACATGCAGTCGTCGCGCAGCGCGGCGTCACGATCCGCCGGGCTCATCGCCGCGTAGTCCCCGGGCGTGCGACCCGAGCGGTGCACCCGCAGCTCCCGCACCTGCATCCCCGGCACCAGCTCCACGAGCGCCTCGACGAAAGGGGCCACCAAGGCGGCCGCCGCCGGCGGGACCGCGGCGTATCCCGACCCCGTCACCCAGACGCGCGGGGTGGAGGACAGATCGTGGTGGTCGGCGTACTGCTGTGCGAGAAGCCGCGCGAATCGGGCTGCGATGGAACCGCTCCCGTGCTTGAACCTGCTGTACGACGCCGCCCCCACCGGGCTGTCCTCGCCGGGGAGCGCCGTGTCGCGGGGGTGCAGTCGTGCGAGGGCGTAGCGGAACTCGCCCAGTCCTGCCCGCAGCGTCGCGACCCCGGGTGCGTACGCATCGGCGAACGCGGCGCCGGTGGCGAGCACCCCGTCGTACATCTGCAGGAGCACCGGCTGCGGACAGCGCGCGACGAACTCGGCCAGATCGGGGCTGGCCAGCGCGAACTTCAGGAAGCGGATGGTGAGACAGAAGCGGTCGGCCTCGATCGCGGGGAGCAGGTCCAGCGGTGACTCGACTGCCGTGTGGTTGAGGACCCTCTCGACGTGCGGGGCGGCGGCCAGCCGCGGGGCGCATACCGCGACGTACGCCGGCAGCACCGTGACCGGGCCCGCCGTCGACAGCGCGGCCACGATCGTCTGCTCGGCCAGCCCGGTCACGCGGACGTCGTCGACGACCACGGCGACGCACCCGGCCAGCGACTCGCGCACCTCGAATCCGATGCCCGCCAGATCCGCACGTCGCTGGTGCTCACTGGAGGCGGCGTAGTCGCCGGCCGTGACCGAGTCCTTGCGCACGTGCACCAGGCGACCAGGGGGAAGCCCGCGGGAGGCACGCGCGTCGTCGACCACAGCCAGCGCCTCGGATGCCAGATACCAGCACGCAGGAGGCACGGCCAGGTACGCGACCGGGAAGACGGGCACGGCGTCGGCGAGCAGCTCGTCGCCGTGCTCGTGCAACAGGTGCCTGCCGAGGCGCACTCCGAGCCCGTGGATCGCGGCGCCGTCGCCGTGTTTCATCAGGGAGTACGCCGTGTGGTCGAAGTGATCGTGCTCGTCCAGGGACCGCACGTCCTCTGGTGTGCCCGTGAGGGTCCAGAGCGCTGTCGGTGTCGTCAGAGGCATGCCATCGTCTTCAGCCGCGCCGCGAGTGCCACCCCGTCGGTTTCGACGAGCAGGGTCTGCAGCCCGGCGGCCCGGGCTCCCTCGATGTCGGCGACAGGATTGTCGCCGACGTGCAGGACCTCTGCGGCGGGCACGCCGACCAGGCCCACCGCGACGTCGAAGATCTCGCGCGACGGTTTGGCGGCTCCCACCTCGTTCGAGAAGACCATCCCCAGATCCTCGGCGAAACCCGCGAGCCGCAGCAGCTTGCGCATCAACTCCCCCGGAAGCATGCCGGTGTTGCTGGTCAGCACCACCGGCATCCGCTCGGCGACCGCGCCCAGCAGACTCGGCAGCGATGGGGTCAACGGGCGCGGCGGACGGGCCGACGCGAGCTCGGCCTGGCGTCCCATGAGGTACGCCGATCGGTCACCGAGCGCGGCAGCACCGACCCCCAGCCGATCCAGGACGAGCCCGACCCGCTGGTCGAATCCGACGTCGCGGCCGGTCGCCATCGACAGCTCGTCGCCGTCCCGGTCGGCCGTGCGCAACGCGACGTCGAAGTCGCCCGCGGCGACGCCCGGAGCCAGCGCGGACCGCAACATCTCGTTGCGCGCCGGCTTGAACGACGGGTCGCTGCCGATCAACGTGCCCCAGATGTCCAGGCTGAGGGCGCGCGGGTGCCGGCTCAGATCGCCGAGAGGGCGAGCGGCACCAGTTCCTGCGCCACCCGGCCCTGACCCGGCTGACCGATGGCGGTGAAGCTCCAGCCGGAGCCGGAGCGGGTCAACTTGGCCATCACCATGGCGGTGTGCGGCCCCGTGCCCGTCAGCTCGTAGCGGACCAGCTCGGTGTCGCCGGCAGCGGAGTCGACCGCGCGGACGAAGGCGTTGTCGATCTCGGTGAAGTTCTCGCCGCTGTAGGAGTTGACCACGAAGACGATCTGCTCGACCGATCCCGCGACGGCCGGCAGGTCCACGATGATGGACTCGTCGTCGCCGTCGCCGGCGCCCGTGCGGTTGTCACCGGTGTGCTGGATCGAGCCGTCGCTCGAGCGCAGCTTGCCGAAG
Source organism: Allobranchiibius sp. GilTou73 (assembly GCF_021391335.1). Classification (GTDB taxonomy): domain Bacteria; phylum Actinomycetota; class Actinomycetes; order Actinomycetales; family Dermatophilaceae; genus Allobranchiibius; species Allobranchiibius huperziae. The sequence goes on from NZ_CP090051.1 coordinate 676,232, forward strand.
TAGACGATGTCGAGCACGTTGCCCGCGCCGATCAGGATGGCCGAGGCGTCCAGATCGATGTCGCGCTGCACCTGCTTGGTGCCACCGAACAGACCCTTCTTGGTGACGACCTTGGCGTCCCAGCCGAGGCCCATGCGCACCCGGGTGAGGGATCCGCCGTCCTGCTTGGCGAGGTTGACCGACTGGCCCTTGTTCAGGTTGATCGTCATTGGTTCGTTGCTCCGTTCACGGCAGACGCCGGTGTCTGGTCGATGGATTCGGTCGGGTGCTGGTCGTGGTCGTCGCGCTTCTTGTTCTCGCGCACCGAGGTGAGCCAGGCCGCGAGGATGAAGGCGATGCCGGTGCCGCCGATGACGACTTCGCCCAGGTGGAACTTGATGGTCAGGATCAACATGACCGCCAGTGCGCCGATGGCCCAGTGGGCGCCGTTCTCCAGGTAGCGATACTCGGCGAGAGTGCCGTTGCGCACCAGGTACACGGTCAGCGAGCGGACCGCGAGCGCCCCGACGCCGAGGCCCATGGCGATGATGATCGGGTCCGGGGTGATCGCGAAGGCCCCGATGACGCCGTCGAAGGAGAACGTCGCGTCGAGCACCTCCAGGAAGAAGAAGAGCGACAGCGCGGCCTTGCCGGCGAGCAGGATGGTGCCGCGGGCGTTGGTCTGCTGCTCCAACTGCTCGTCCTTGGCCGCCTCCTGGTCCTCCATCACCGAGGACAGACCGTTCACGGCGAGGTAGAGCACGATGCCGAGCACGCCGGAGAAGAGCACGGTCGCCTTCTCGCCTCCAGTGGTGAGGAACTCGGCCGCGACCAGCAGTCCGATGCCGGCCACGATGACCCCGAGCATGTCGAGGGCACCGATCCGCTGCAGCGCCCGCTCGATCGGGCCGAGCCAGTGCACTTCCTTGTCACCGTCAAACATGAAGTCCAGGAAGAGCAGCAGCAGGAACATCCCGCCGAACGCCGCGATGGCCGGGTGGGCCTGGTCGAGGATGTAGCCGTAGGTGCCGGGAGTGTTGTGGTCGCCGCGTTCGAGCGCGAGGTGCACGGCCTGCACGGGGCTGATCTGCCCGGAGAGGCAGACGATGACGAACGGGAAGATCAGCCGCATGCCGAAGACGGCGACGAGCACACCGACGGTCAGGAACATCTTCTGCCAGAACTCGTTCATCTTCTCCAGGTACTTGGCGTTGACCGCCGCGTTGTCGAAGGAGAAGACGATCTCCAGCACGATCAGGATCGCGGTCAGCGAGACCGCGTCGACCCCGTCGTAGAAGAAAGCGATGACGAGCACGACCGCGGCGACGATGAAATCGACACGGAAGTGTTTGAGCGTGGACATGAGGTCCCTTCAGGGAGTGGGAGGTACGACGGGTGACGGCCGTCGTACGCCGGAGCGTGTCAGCCCGCGGAGATGCCGAAATCGGAGATGACGCCGGCCAAGCCGGAGGAATACCCCTGCGCGACGGCGCGGAACTTCCACTCGGCGCCGTTCTTGTAGAGCTCGCCGAAGATCAGCGCGGTCTCGGTGGAGGCGTCCTCGCCCAGGTCGAACCGGGCGCCCTTCTCGGCGTTGTTCGCGTCGTCGGCGTCGAAGAAGCGGATGTAGGCGTCGGAGACCTGCCCGAAGTTCTGCGCACGGGAATCGGCCTGGTCGATGGAGGCCAGGAAGACGATCTTGGACACATCCGGGGAGACGGCGGCGAGGTTGACCACGATCTGCTCGTCGTCCCCGCCCCCCTCGCCGGTGCGGTTGTCACCCTGGTGGTTGACCGAGCCGTTGTCGCCGGACAGGTTGTTGTAGAAGACGAAGTCGGCATCGGTGCGCACCTTGCCGTCCTGGCCGCAGATCAACGCCGAGGCGTCCAGGTCGAACGGCGCGCCGTCGGTCGTGCGCGGGTCCCAGCCCAGCCCGACCACGACGTTGGTCATGCCCGGTGCCGCCTTCGCCAGTGAAACGTTGCCGCCCTTGCTCAAGCTGACTGCCATTGCCGATTCCTTCGTCTCAGATCGATCACCGCGGGCCCACGAACGACGAGAGCCCCCTGCCTCATACCAACGGGGTCGCGGGGTCGCGCCACGTGAGGTCGGTATAACCGTAGGCCCCGCACACCTGTTGCAACGTCCCGGAAAACGGATCCAGTTCCGCCCGCAGCACAAGTCGTCCCTGGACGACGTACGCGGTGAGCAGCGCCTGGGCGCCCAGGGTCGCCCTGACCGGCAGCGGGATCTCCATCCGGGAGCCGCCGTACGTCGTGACCACGAGCGTGCCGCCGGGTAGTCGGGGCGCGACGGCGACCACGAGCAGGCGGGACAGGGACAGGATCCGGCGCAGGTCGATCTCGACGCCCTGGCCGCCGCAGCGCACCATCGGTCGCCGTGGGTCCGGGCCCTGCCGGTTCAGGGTGCCGAGCACGATCGACTCCTGCCGGTCGCTGGTCTCCAGCACGCACCCGAGGTCGAGGTGCTCGCCCGCGCCGAGGGCAGGTTCGATACGCAGTCGCCCGACCGCAGACTGCATCCGGGTGAGGTGGACCACCCGGTCGGCTGCGCTCAGCACGCGGCGCTCGTGCTCGGTGATCGTGGGCAGCCGCAGGTCGTAGGGCTGCTCCCTGGTGTGCCTGCCCAGCGGCGCGACCGACCGGCGGGGCGCCGTGGTGTCCGGGGCGGCCGGCTCGTCGCCGCCCAGATCGAGGGAGGTGCTGGAGGTGGACGTCGGGGTGGGAGCGGCCGGTTGATCGCCACCGAGATCCAGGGAGATGCTGCTCGCCGCGGGGGTCGGGGTGGACGGGGTGGATGCGGTCGGTGCGTCGAGGTCCAACGACGGCGTCAGCGCCGGCTGGGGCGCGGGACGCTCTCGTCCGGGGCGCACCGAGCGCCCGGACAGGAAGTCGGCGACCGCCGTACCGGCCGGCGCAGGGGTGGGGACCGTGGAGGCCTCGGATGGGGTCGAGGCTGCGGGTGCGGCAGCCGGTGCCGTGGGCCGGACCCGGCGACGCAGGTAGGGCAGGTCGGTGCGGGTGGTCACAGCGAGACGCCGAAGTCCTTGGCCACGCCGGCGAGTCCGGTGGAGTAGCCGGCTCCGAGCGCCTTGAACTTCCACTCCTCGTCGCGCCGGTAGACCTGCCCGAGGGCGACGGCCGTCTCGCTGTCCAACCCGGCGGCCAGGTCGACCGTCTGCACGAGCACACCGCCGCCGTCGAGGTTGAGCACCCGCAGCGTGCACCGGCGCAGCTGTCCGAGGGTCCGGCGACCGGTCACCCCTTCGTTGACGTAGACGACCACCACGATCCGGTCGACCTCCGGCGGGACGGCACCCAGCTCGATCTCCAACTGCTCGTCGTCGTCGCCGAGCGCCTCCTGTAGCTGCGCGGTCGACAGGTCGGCCGACACGAGCTGGTTGAAGTAGACGACGTGGTCGTCGGACAGGGCCTTGCCCCGCTGGTCGCACAGGATCGTCATCAGGGTCAGCGCGTCGGCGAGCACCCGCTCGGGGCCGGCGTCCCAGTCGACGCCGACCACGACGCCGCGAAGGCCCGGATTCTCTTTGGTGAGAGAGGCGTTCGCGCCCTTAGGCAGGGCGGTCACCATGCGGTCGCACCGTTCACAGGTCGAGCTCCGAGCCGCCGAACTTGTCCTGCAGGAACCGGCCGTGCACCTGCAGCGCCTGCAGGTCGCGTTCGTTGCTGGCGGCCGCCAGGTCGCCGACGCTGGCGCGCAGTGTGGTGAGCTGCTCCACGACCGCGTCCGTGGCCGCGTGCATGGCCGGGTCGCCTGCGGCGCGCACGGCTCCGATGTAGCTGCGGATGGATCCCGGCACGTAGTCGGTCAGGACGGCGTGCACCGCCACCCGCACACCGATGTCCAGGCGATCGACCTCCGGGGAATCCAGCACGCTCGCAACGGTATCCGTCACGGCCCGCGCGAGCACCACTGCGATGGGCGGCAAGTCGCCGGCGCTCGCGTTGATCTCCAGCACGAGGGCCTGGGTCTGCTTCCTCAGAGCCGGCACGCTGTCGTCGTGCTCCCGGGCAGCGCCCGGACCCGGCCCCGTGGAGGCGGCCGGGTCGCGGTGCTGCCCGGGCTGCTGGTCCGGCTCGAAGAGCCGGGAGAGCAGACCCACGGCTCAGGAGCCGATCTGACCCTGCGAAGGCTGGCCCCCGCCGAGCTGCGCACTGGTCGAGGCGTCCATGCCCTGGGAGCGCATCGAGCGCTCCAGGTAAGGCTTGGCGCGCTCGACCTGGCCCTGCAGCGCCGTGATCGTCTGCGCCATGTTCGCCGTGGCCTCGGTGCGGAAGGTGTCGATGGCATCCATCGTCTGGAAGACGTTGTCGAACGCCCGCTGCAGCTTCTCCACCTCGACACCGCTGCTCGCGGCCTGCTGGTTGATCTCGGCGCCCTGCTGCTTCAACTGCAGCGAGGTCGACTCGATGAGGTTGGAGGTGGTGGTGTTGAGCGAGGTGATCTGGTCCAGCACGAGCTTCTGCTGGGCGAGCGCCTGCGACACGATGACCGCCGTACGCAGCGCGGCGACCGTCGTCGTCTGCGCCCGGTCCACGCCGCGGATGAGCTCCTGGTTGTTCTTGCGCACCAGGTCCAGGGCGAGGTAGCCCTGCACCGACACGGCCATCTGGGTCATGATGTCCTGCCGCCGCTGACGCACCGCGAAGAGCACGTCGGACTTCATGGTGTCGGCCTCCTCGGTCTTCCCGGCGGCCTGCAGCTCGGCGATCTTCTGCTCGATCGCAGTGTCCAATGCCGTTGCGAGCTGGTTGTATTCGCCCAGTTTCTGCATGGCCTGCCACATGTTGCCGCGCTCCATCTCGATGGAGGCGTTGTCCTTGCGCAACTCGTCCTGGCCGGAGGCGAGCGCCCGGATGATGGCGTCCAGGTGCGACTGCGCGGACTGGTACTTGGCGAAGTAGTTGTCGATCTTGCTGCCGCCGGGCAGCCACTTCAGGACCTTCTTCATGCCCTTGAGGTCCGCGCGGTTCGGGTCGAGGTCGGTGACGGTGCGGCGCAGGTCGATCAGCGTGCCGCTGACCTTGCCCTGCGGGCTGGTCTTGTCGCCGGACGAGGCCGCCGGACGCTGCAGCATCCGGTTGGAGACCTCCGAGGAACGCCGGATGTCCGAGTCGCCCATCAGCACGATCGAGTTGACCTTCTCGGTGAACGCCGGTGCCTTCATGTCCATCGAGGTCAGCTCGGTCACGAAGGACTGCGCCTTCTTCTCGATCTCGGTCTGCGCCTCGGGCGCGACCTTCACGGCCTGGACGGCCTGCTGCTCCTGGACGACGGGTGCGGGGGCGGGCGCTTCGAGCACCAGCGCGTCGGGCGCGGGCGTCTCGGGTGTGCGGCCCTGGCCACTCAGATCAAGTTCGGACATCTTCGGTGCCTCCTCTGGGGGGCGTTGTCACCGCCCCCGAATCATTACCCACTCTAGGTAAGACGCTTCGCGGGCAACCACGGGTTCCGCCACGACGTTCGTCATGACTTCGATCCGATCCCCTCAGCGGGGCTCCCGGTCAGTCGACGGCGGCGAGCCGGGTCGCGACAGGGGCGAGGGTGCGGGTGGCCACGGCCAGGAAGTCCTGCACCCGGCGCTCGCGCCTGCCCCGCGGCACGACCAGGCAGGTCTGCACGTGCTCCGCGTCGGTGACGGGACGGTGCAGGAGGTCCGGGCGCAGATAGGACCGGGCGACGCTCAGCGGCACCACGGCGATGCCGTCACCGGAGGCGATGAGCTCGAACTTCTCCTCGGCCGAGGAGGTACGGCGTGCGTGCGCGTCGAGGATCCGCTCCCCTTCCAACTCCGCCAGGGTGAGGCTCCTGCGCCGGGCGAGCGGGTGTGACACCGGCAGGCAGGCCACCCTGGGCTCGGTGCCGATCGGCACCGACCGCAGCCCGGTCTCGTCGAACGGGCGCCGCAGGTAGCCGATGTCGGCCCGCCCGTCGCGTAGCGGGACATCCTGCTCCCACCACTTGAGCGGCAGCAGCGCGATCTGCACCTCCGGGCTCTGCGCGGCGTACGCGCGCACCGCATCGGACACGTGGAGCCCGGTGGCGAAACCGACCACCAGTCGGGCCACCCCGCGGTCGGCCTCGTGCACCCGGCGGATCGACGCGTCGACGGTGGCGAACACCGAGCGTGCCTCCTCCTGCAGCTGCCGCCCGGCGGCCGTGAGTTGCACACTGCGGGTGGTCCGCGTGAGTAGGGAGCACCCCAACTCCTGCTCGAGCGCCCGGATCTGCCGACTGAGGACAGGTTGGGCGATGTAGAGCGACTCCGCGGCCCGTCCGAAGTGTCCGTGCTCGGCCAGCGCCGCGAAGTACCGCAGCTTGCGCAGGTCCAGATCCATGCCTTCAGGGTATCAATTAGTGGGCAATAGGTATTGGACGTCCGGGTCGCGGTGCCCGCACCGTTGACCCATGATCGTGATCACGACGCCCACGGGCGACGTCGGTCGTCAACTGCTCCAGCGCCTCGCCGCGAGCACCGAGGAGCTGCGCGTCGTCGTCCGCGACCCCGCTCGGCTCGCGACCGACGTGCGCGACCGGGTGGAGGTCGTGCAGGGGTCGCACGGCGACGCCGAGGTGGTCGACCGCGCGTTCGCCGGCGCCGATGCGGTGTTCTGGCTCGTGCCCCCGGACCCGGCGGCCGCCAGCGTGGATGCGGCGTACACCGGCTTCACCCGGCCGGCGGCGGAGGCGTTCACCCGTCACGGTGTGCGGCGGGTCGTTGGCGTCTCGGCGCTCGGCCGGGGCACGCCGGTCGCCGGCCGGGCCGGGCTGGTCACCGCCACCTCGCGATGGACGACCTCATCGCCGGTACGGGCGTCGCCTACCGCTCGCTCGCCAACCCGGGGTTCATGGACAACCTGCTGCGCCAGGTGGACTCGATCGGCGACCGAGGGGTGTTCACCGACGTCGTCACGGCCGATCGGCGCACGCCCATGGTGGCCACGCGGGACATCGCCGATGCTGCTGCGCGACTCCTGCTCGACACGACATGGTCCGGCGTCGACACCGTCCCGGTCCTCGGACCGGAGGACCTGTCACCGCAGGACATGGCGGGCACGATGTCCGAGGTGCTCGGTACGCCGATCCGTTACGAACGCGAGTCCTACGACGCGCAAGCCGCGAGGATGTCCTCTTACGGGGTGGGTGCGGCGTTCGTCCGGGGTATGACCGACATGATGAGCGCCAAGGAGGCCGGACTGGACGCCGGCGTGGCGCGTACGCCTGAGACGGCGAGCCCCACCACCTTCCGCCAGTGGTGTGAGCAGGTGCTGAAGCCGGCCGTGTCGGGCTGACCGATCCACCCCGCGCCGGGTGTGCGGGGTCCTACGCTCAGGGTCATGAGCGCCCTGCGGATCGCCGTCGTCCTATGCAGCACCCGTCCCCAGCGGGTCGGTCCCTCCGTCGCGAAGTGGGTGATGGACCAGGTCGCGGAACGGGACGACGCGACGTACGAGCTGGTCGATCTCGCCGACCAGGGTCTGCCGTTGCTCGACGAGCCGGAGCCCGCTTCCTCCCAGGCGTACACCAAGGACCACACCAAGGCCTGGTCGCGCAAGATCGCCGGCTACGACGGTTTCGTGTTCGTCTTCCCGGAGTACAACCGCGGTCTGCCCGCGGCGTTGAAGAACGCGCTCGACTTCCTCTACGTCGAGTGGAACGACAAGGTCGCCGGCCTGGTCTGCTACGGCTCCAGTGAGGGACTGCGCGCGGCGGAGCAGCTCAAGCAGGTGCTCGGGGAGCTGCAGATCGCGACCGTCCGCACACAGGTGGCCATCTCGACGTACGACGACATGGAGGACTACTCGAAGATGGCGCCCCGGCCCTACCAGGCGGGCAACCTCAACACGATGCTCACTCAGCTCGTCCGCTGGGGCGGCGCCTTGAAGACATTGCGCTGACCGCAGCGCCTGACCACTCGGACCCATCGCGAAGGACACGCACCCGCATGAAGTACCTGATGATGGTCGTCGTCGACGGCGACCCCGACACCTCGGACGCCCCGGAAACGGTCATCGACGACTGGTTCGCGCAGGTGGACGGTCGCGGCCAGTGGGTGATGGGTGAGCGGCTGCGCCCGCCGTCTACCGCGAAGCTGGTGCGTGTGCGCGACGGAGAGACGATCGTGACCGACGGGCCGTTCGCGGAGACCAAGGAGTGGCTCGCCGGTTTCGACATCCTCGACTGCGCCACTCTGGACGACGCCGTCGAGGTCGCGGCCGCGCACCCGATGGCGCGCGGTGGTCGCATCGAGCTGCGCGAGTTCTGGCCGTTCGAGGGCGACGACGACGCATAACCGTCAGGGGTGACGACACGTGCGCAGGCGGCGGGCTCACGCCGCGATCACCGGCGCGATCCTCGTGTCGGTCGCGGCGTTGTCCGCCTGCAGCGGGTCGTCGACGAGCAGCCCGACGTCGGCCGATCCCGGGTGGTCGCGGGTGTCCCTCACCGGATCCCCGGACATCCTCACGTCGACGACCGAGGGCGTGCTGGCCGGCACCTCCGGTCGCGACGGTACGGCCGGGATGTCGCTGGCCTCCTCGACCGGGGTCACCACGACTGTCGCGCTGCGGCCGATCTCCGGATACGCCCGCACCGCCCGGTGGTTGCAGGCCGCCGTGGGCGTGCCCGGCATCCTGGCCGTCGGTGGAGCACGCGGGGGTGCGCACGGCAACGTGCGGTGGACCGTATGGCGGGCACCGCGGACCGCGGGCGGCTTCGGCACCCTGACGGAGACGCCTCAGACCTTCGAGACCTTCGGCGGCCTGCAGGCCGGTGACCTGGTCGGCACGGCGTACGCCGGGTCCGACGCGCTCATCGTCGGGTCCTGGGTGGGAGCGCACGGCCTGGACGTGACGACCTGGCACCCGCAGGGCAGCACGTGGCTCCGCGACCCGCCGTCGCCCGTCCTCAACAACACCGCGTCGATCCTGAAGTCCGCCGCCGCGGTCGGTGCGCTCGGCGACCGGTTCGTCGTCGTCGGCGACCTGCTCGACCTCGATCACGGCATAACGTCACATCCCGTCGTGTGGCTGAGGGCGGCGGACGGCGGCTCGTGGACGGAGCACCGGATCGCGATCACCGGGCACGCGCGCGCCGTCGGGTGCTCCCGTCAACGCTGCGTCGTCGTCGGCGTGACCGCCGGGGGTGCGGCGCGCGCGTGGGAGCTGAAGGGCGATGAATCCATCACCTCGATCGAACTGCCCGAAACCGTCACCGGCGAAAGTGACATATCAACACCGGTCGTCACTTCGGATAGTACGACGATCGCCCTTCCGACACGCTCGGGGTCGCTTCTCGTCCAGGTCTCCCGTGGGAGGACGACCGTGCTCCGGACTCCGCCGGGTAGCCCCGTCGCCCTCGCGGCCGACCGGAGGCGAATCTATCTCGCGACCCGCGCCGGCGCCGGGCCCGCCCAGCTCTGGCGGGTCGCCGCCCAGCCCTGACCGGTCGCGGTCGAACTGCCGTCATGGACGGGCGGCCAGACGCTGTTGCAGTGATTCGTGCAACAGGACGGAGCCGGCGGTGGCGGCGTTCAACGAGCTCGCCTCGCCCACCATCGGGATGCTGACGATCGCGTCACACGCCTCACGCCAGACCCGGGCGAGCCCGCGGGTCTCGTTGCCGACGACCAGCACCGTCGGCACCGCGAAGTCGACACTCCGCACCCCGAGATCGCCCCCCTCATCGGTGCCCAGCAGTTGCACGCCGCTCCCGGCGGAGCGCAGTGCCCGGATCCGGTCGAGCACCGGCTGCGGACCGTCCGCCCGTACGGTCGGCACGGTGAAGAGCGAACCGGTGCTGGCACGAACGGATTTGGGATCGTACGGATCAGCAGCATGCCCGGTCACGACGAGACCGGACCCGCCGAAGGCGTCGATCGAGCGCAGCAGAGTGCCGACGTTGCCCGGGGTGCTCGGCCGATCGAAGACCACCGTGGGGGCGTATGCCGACGGGTCGGCGCGGATCAGGTCGTCCGGGGGCATGGCGAGCACGGCCAGCAGCTCGGCCTGTCCCTCGTCCTTGCCCGACAGCTCGGCGAACAGCTCGGGCTCCAGTTCGTAGCGCCTCGCGCCCGGGCGGCCCCACGTGTCCTGCGCCCACCGCGACGGCTGGCCGCCGGTTGGTCGCAGCACGTCGGTGACGTGCCAACCGGCTCGCACGGCCAGGGTGATCGGGCGCACCCCCTGGACGACGAACGCGCCTGCGCGGTGCCGCTTCGTGCGGTTGCGCAGCAGGGTCTCCCAGTGCTGGAACGTCGCGTTGCGGCTACCGACGCGCACGGGTCGCTGCGCGGGGTCGGCTCGCATGCGCTCACGGTAGTGCCGCGGCGCGCCCGCCCCATCCTCCACACGCAAAAGCGGACACCCAGCGGCCGAGGGCCGGCCGGAGTGTCCGCGTGCTGACGCCGAGGGATCGGCTCAGATCTGGCGCATGTACGCCCGGTTTGCGTGACCGTTGCCGTGCAGCTGCTCACGCACCGAGCGCCAGATGGAGCGGGTGGTGCGCGGTGCGGTCTCCTCGGTGGTGGCATACGCCAGGTCGCCGAGCATGCGGGCGTGGTCGCGGTCGTCGATGGGGTTGAAGTCGTTGTAAATGGGTCGCATGGCAGTAATCGTTCCATTTCGAACTAATCACGACAAGTCCAAAAGACTGCATGACTCTTCAGTGAGACTGAAGCATTCCGGAGCGTGCCGGCGGTCCGCCGTAAACCGTTGCGCTGCAATGCTTCCCATGCACCTTCTCGCGCGAAGGACGGTTGCCCGGTCGGTCGCGGGGCGCGTGATGTGGCCGACTTCACAGACCACCGTTCAGTGCGCGGGGCGCAGGCCCGTCCGGGGTGCGTCGGAGGGCCGGGTCGACCCTTCGCGCACGGCCGGCCGCGGACGCCGCGCCTCGACATCGGCGCTCTCGTCGTGGGCCATGCGCACGGCACCGTGCGCGCCGTTGACCCAGTCCGGGCCTTCGTAGACCCAGGGCCGGTTGATCCGATCGAAGCGTTCGTTGGCTTCGGCGATCCCGTCGAAGACCTCCCTGACCGCGTGCACCGCCGTGCGGACGCGAGCGAGCACCGGGTGGCGGGGCGCTGAGGGTGAGGTGACAGGCCGGCCGGACCGGGCGCGTACGCCGTCCAACTCCTGGCTCAGCCGCTGCGCGTCACGATCGATGGGGCCGTGGTTGCTGTAGTCGATGTTCATGTATCCAGCGTCACGCGATCGACTCTTCAGCACAAGCGATTGTTATTGATGCACTGTGTAGTGCTGCTGTAGAGTCGAGGAATGCTCGATGTTAACCGTCTCCGGGTGTTCCGCGCCGTCGTCGCGAGCGGATCGGTGCAGGCCGCCGCTCTCAATCTCGGCTACACGCCGTCCGCCATCAGTCAGCACGTCAGCGCACTACAGCGCGAGACCGGGCTGCAACTCTTCGAGAAGTCCGGTCGCGGCATCAGTGCGACGCCCACGGGCCGGGCACTCGCAGCGCAGAGCGACGAGGTGATGAACAACCTCGCCCGCCTCGACGGCGTGGTCGACGATCTGCGTGAGGGCCGCACCGGCACGCTCGCGATCTCCTGCTTCGCGTCGGCCGGTGAGCAGTGGATCCCGCTCGTCGCGCGGTCGTTGCAGCGGGACTTCCCCGACGTGCAGTTCACCGTCGACCTCAACGAGCAGCCGTCCCCGACCGGTCCGGGCAGGCCCGACATCGACGTCCGCACCGAGCAGCCCGAGGACCCGCCGACCCGGGTCAACGGCTACACCCGATACGAGCTGACCGAGGAGCCGTACTGGGTCGTGTTCTCCAGCGACAATCCGCTGGCCGAGCTGGATGTCGTGCCGATGTCCGCACTCGCGGACCACCGGTGGGTCATGGACAACCAGGACGACGACGTCTGCGGCCGCATCGTGCGCGGCGCGACGCGTGCCGCCGGTTTCACGCCCCGCTACTCGGCGCAGACCGTCGACCACCACACCTCGATCGCGTTCGCGGCCGCGGGTATCGGCGTCGCGGTCATTCCGCAGCTGGCCCTGGGAGTGCTGCCCGCCGACGCGTGCTCGCGCCCCATCGCCGACCCGGCCCCGCGGCGACGGATCGTGGTCTTCGTGCGGGACAACGCCAGCGCCAACCCGGCCGTCGCCCGCACTCTGCAGCTGCTCCGGGACATCACCGCGCCGGTCTGACTCGGTCGGTCGCGCCGTCCGCCCCGCTCGTGGCTTCAGCGCTCGCGACGTGGCGTTTCCAAACGGCCTCAACCGGGGATCGATGGGCCCGCTGCCCTTGCGCGGGCGCCGCGTGGGCCCATGCGGGCGGGCCACTCGCGGACCCGCCTAGGTACGGGCGCCGCGTGGGCTCTCGTGGCTGCGCAGCGGCGACCTAGCGGCTGTCCTGCTTCAGGGCCGTGTCGATGGTGAGCGCGGCGGCGATGCAGAGCGAGCGCAACGGGTCGGGCATGTCCTGGTGCAGGTGCACCACGTAGTTGTCCGCCGTGGTGAACATCGTGGTGAGCAGCCCCTCCCAGGTCTTGGTCACCCGTGCGACCTCGGTGCCGGACGCGTCCAGCATCGCGAAGTTCCAGGCCCGCCAGTTCTCTGCGTTGAGCGAACCCACCTCCGCGCCGCCGGCCAGCAGACCGAAGCGGATCTTGCCGAAGACGTTCTGCTGCACCAACCGGCCGATCTCGGACCCGTTCGGCGCCTCGACCACGATGGTGGACTTGAAGACCTTCGCGGGCCGGGTCAGCCGCAGCAGCACCTGCCCTGCGTTGTCGCGCACCTCGAGCCGGTGGGTCAGGAACTGGTCGTAGTTGGACAGCAGCCGGACCGCCTTCTTCATCCCACTCTGACCGACCTCGACCACCGCCCCGAGCTGCGACCCGTCCTGCGCGTAGACGGCGTACTCGTTGGTGATCTCGATGATCTTGCGCTTCTGGCTCACCACGAGCACCGGCTCGGTGAACACGTTGCGGCCCTGCTCGGCGTGCCGACCGTCGACCGGTCCGCTGACCTGACCGCCGAAGGACTGGTCGCCGTATCCCTGCGCGATGGAGTCGCCCCACCGGCGCACCCGGCTCTCACCCGGGAAGGAGTCCGGCTGCTGCGGCGCGCCACCCTGCGGGTACTGCTGGAACTGCCGGGGATTGCCCTGTTGACCGTACGCGGGCCGATGGGTCTGCTGCTGTGCGTAGGGGTCGTGCGGCTGCTGCTGGCCGCGCGCCTGCGCCACGTACGGATCGTGCGGCTGCTGCTGGCCACTCTGCCCGCCGCGCGCCTGCGCCACGTACGGATCGTGCGGCTGCTGCTGGCCGCGCGCCTGCGCCGCGTACGGGTCAGCCGTGTCACGCCGGGGCGCCGCGCCCTGGCCCGGCAGTGGGGCCGAGTGCGACCCGCCCTGCTGGCCCTGCTGAGGTCCGCTCGATGTGCCGGGGTAGGGCATCGCCCGCGGCGCCGGTTGCTGAGGATGCGCGGGCTGGGTCTGATGCGTCCACGAGGTGCCGTCCCACCACCGCACCTGGGTGGGGTCGAGGTTGTCGGGGTACCAACCGGGAGGGGTCGCGTTCGCCATACGGCATGTTGTCACGCACCGGACGCACAGGTGGGGTCGTTGCGCGCTCTATACAGCGCGCAACGACCCCACCTGTCGATGGGACGACGGGTCAGGCAGCGACCTCGCCGGTGTCGACCCGACGCGACGGCAGCGCCGTCGGCGCGACCGGCTTGCGACGGCTCGGGAACTTGACCTTCGCCGCGATGTGGTTGGGCAGCGAGAGGCGGATGACCTTCATCCACGCGGACGCGACCTGCTTGGGCAGCGGGCCGCTCGTGTACTGCAGGCCGTAGCGCTCGCAGATGTCGCGCACCTTCACCGAGATCTCGGCGTACCGGTTGCTGGGCAGATCGGGGAAGAGGTGGTGCTCGATCTGGTAGCTGAGGTTGCCGGTGGCGATGTGCATGGCCTTGGAGCCGGAGATGTTGGCCGAGCCGATCATCTGACGCAGGTACCACTCACCGCGGGACTCGCCCTCGATCGAGGTCTTGGTGAAGGTCTCGACGCCCTCGGGGAAGTGCCCGCACATGATGACCGAGTGGGTCCACAGGTTGCGTCCCAGGTTCGCCACCGCGTTGGCCATCAGGGTCTTGCCCCACGAGCCGGTCGGCGCCGCGAGCAGCGGGTGGATGACGTAGTCACGGGTCATCTGGTTGCGGACCTTCTGGCCCACCTTGCCCAGGTCGCGCTTGAAGACCGCCTTGTCCTTACGGCCCTTCATGTACTTGCCGAGCTCCAGGTCGTACGCCGCGATGCCGTACTCGAAGAAGCAGGCGTTGATGAAGTTCCACACCGGCTGGCCGAGGTAGAACGGCACCCACGGCTGGTCCTCATCGACCCGCATGATGCCGTAGCCGAGGTCGTTGTCGCGGCCGAGCACGTTGGTGTACGTGTGGTGCAGCTCGTTGTGCGAGTGCTTCCACAGGTCGGCCGGGCTGGCGTTGTCCCACTCCCAGGTGGTCGAGTGGATCTTCGGGTCGCGCATCCAGTCCCACTGGCCGTGCATGACGTTGTGCCCGATCTCCATGTTCTCCAGGATCTTGGAGACGGTCAGGCCGGCGGTGCCGAGCGCGAACGCCGGCTTGTACTTGCTGAAGAGCAGCACCGCGCGCGAGCCCAGCTCCAGCTTGCGCTGCACGTCGATGGTGCGACGGATGTACGCCGCGTCCTTGGCACCGCGGGACTCGATGATCTCCGCGCGTACGGCGTCGAGCTCCTTGCCCAGGCTCTCGATGTCCTCCGGCGTCATGTGCGCGACCGGGTTGTGTTCCTTCTTCTGCAGAGCGGTCATGAGCTGTCCTTCCGTGGTGCTGTGGGAAATCGTGGGTCGTGTGCGGTGATCAGAGAACGAGGTCGCAGCGCCCGGCGGCGGCCGAGATGCAGGTCTGGATGAGGATGCCGTCGCCGGGGGTGGCCGAGGTGACCTCACCGGTGCGCAGGTCGCGCACGGAGCCTTCGCGCATCGGCAGCACGCAGCCGTAGCAGATGCCCATCCGGCACCCCGACGGCATGAGCACGCCTGCTTCTTCACCGATGTCGAGGATCGGCCGGGCGCCGTCGCACTCGATCTCACGGTCGGTCTTGGTGAAGTAGACGGTGCCGCCCTCGCTGCCTTCTCCCAGCCCCGCCATCGCCGGACGGAACCGCTCGGTGTGCAGTCGGTGCGCGTGCCCCGCCTGCTCCCAGTGCCCTTCGAGCATCTCGAGCATGCCGGCCGGGCCGCAGGCCCAGGTCTCGCGCTCGCGCCAGTCGGGCACCAGCGCTTCCAGCTCGTCGGTGTCGAGCAGGCCATGCTCGTCGGTGTGCCGCTCGACCAGGGTGATCCGGTCGTTCGCACCGAGCTCGCGCAACTCCTCGGCGAAGATCACGTCCTCCGGACGCGGGGCGGAGTGCAGCAGGATCACGTCGTCCAGGTCTTCCACCGCGTGCCGCAGGATGCCCATCACCGGGGTGATGCCGCTGCCGCCGGTGAGCAGCAGGATCTTGCTCGGGAGCACCTCGGGCAGCACGAACGCGCCGTCGGCCTGCTCCATCTGCACGATCTGGCCGACCTTCAGCGACTCCACCAGGTGGGTGCTGACGGCGCCGCCGGTGATGGCCTTGATGGTGATGGCGATGCAGCCGTCCTCGCGCGGACCGGAGGTCACGGAGTACGCGCGCCACATGCGTACGCCGTCGACGTCGACGCCGATCCGGATGTACTGCCCGGGCACGTGGCCGCGCCAGGTGCGACCCGGGCGCAGTACGACGGTGGCGGCGTCCTGGGTCTCGGCGACGATGTCGACGACCCGGGCGCGCAGCACGGTGGAGGTGCGCAGTGGGTCGAAGAGGTCGACGTAGTCCTCGGGCAGCAGCGGCGTGGTGGTCGCCTTGAGCAGCTTGAAGGCACGCGAGCGCCACCCCGCGCCGGGGGTGCGCCCGGTCGCGTCCTGCCTGGGGCCGTCACTGAGGAGATGTGCCATATGAACACCATGCCTGCCGGGGAGGGACAATTTCTTATCCGGCCAACGTGAATCAGACCAGCGGTATTGTTCGCAGAGAACAACGAGATGAGGTACGCATGCCTGATGTCCCGGTCGACCACATCCGTTCGGGACCTCGTGCGCCGCTGCGGTTCGAGCCAAACGTGGTGGCCTCGCTGCAGGCCCGGCTCCCTGAGTTCGCCGAGGACTGTGTGGACCAGATCTTCGCGGAGGTGCCGGAGTACGCGCGCACCTCGAGCGGGGAGCTGCGCGGCACCATCGAGCTGGCGGTGCAGGCCGCGCTCGGCGGGTTCCTGCGGATGGCGACCGGTCCGCGCCGCGGCGACCCCACGCCGCACGCGGGGGCTCTCGACGGCGCGTACAAGCTGGGCGCCGGCGAGGCCCACAGCGGTCGCCCGATGGACGCCCTGCTCTCCGCCTACCGGATCGGCGCGCGCGTCGCCTGGCGCGAGATGTCGGCGGCCGCGGTGGCCGCGGGCCTGGACGCCGCGATGACCGCGGAGTTCGCCGAGCTGGTCTTCGCCTACATCGACGAGCTCACCGCCTCCAGCGTCGAGGGCCACGCGAGCGCGCTGGTGCAGCAGGACCGGATGGACGAGCGGCGCCGTGAGCGGCTCGGATCCGCGCTCATCGCCGGCCGTGCCGAGGAGGTGGTGCGCGAGTTCGCCTCGCGCGCGCAGTGGACCCCGCCTCGCCGGTTGAGCGCCGTCGTGCTGCCGTCCATCCGGCTGGGCGCGGTGCTGTCGGCGCTCGGCCCCCACACGCTGCGCGCCGGCGAGGAACCGGGCGACGCCGGCGGTTCCGAGCGCACGGTGCTGCTCGTCTCCGACCGGCGCGGGGCCCTGCGGGTGCTCGCCGACCGCGAGGCGTACGTCGGGCCGGCGCGTCCGTGGCTCGCCGTCGCGGCGTCGTACGAGCGTGCCGTACGCGCCATCGATGTGGGCCTGGGACGCGGCGCGGGCACTGTGGTGGACACCGAGGAGCATCTGGCCGACCTCGTGCTCGCCTCGGCACCCGGGGAGCTGGACGACCTACGCGCCCAGGTGCTGGCGCCGCTCGGCGAGCCGGGCGACGCGGCCTACGAACGGCACGTGGAGACGCTGCGCTCGTGGCTGCTGCACCAGGGCCGACGCGACGACGTGGCCCGCGACCTGCACGTGCACGCGCAGACGGTGCGCTACCGGATGGGTCAGGTCCGGGAACTGTACGGCGACCGCCTCGCCGACCCGGACACCGTGATGCAGCTGCTGCTGGCGCTGCACCCCTCGCCGACTCCGCCTGCTCCGCCCTCGTCGGGGGGCGGGGACAACACCGAGGGGTAGGGCTGTATCCCCACCCCTCGTGCATTGCTCCACCCCCGATGGGCAGGCCGCGCACGCCGTACCGTCCAGGGTATGACGACCACCACCGACGACACAGTGAGCGCAGCCGCAGACGGTGGTGGCGGGGACAGCCTCCGGACGGTGCTGATCGCGTTCGCGGCGAACATCCTGATCGCGGTCGCGAAGTCGGTGGCCGCACTGCTCACCGGATCCGCGTCGATGGTCGCCGAGGCCGCGCACTCCTGGGCCGACTCCGGCAACGAGGTCTTCCTGCTCATCGCCGAGAAGCGCGGCGCGAAGCAGGCGGACGAGGCCCACCCGCTCGGCTACGGCAAGGAGGTCTACGTCTGGTCTATGTTCGCGGCCGTCGGGCTGCTCACCGCAGGAGCCGTGGTCAGCATCTGGCACGGCTTCCAGCAGCTCGGCTCGCACGAGGAGGCCGGCAGCTACCTCATCAACTACATCGTGCTGGCCGTCGCCTTCGCACTCGAGGGCACGTCGTTCCTGCAGGCGCTGCGCCAGACACGTGGGGTGGCGCGCAAGGCCGGGCTGCACCCGCTGCGCTACGTGACCCGCACCTCCGATCCCACGCTGCGGGCCGTCTTCTTCGAGGACGCCGCCGCGCAGCTCGGTCTGTTGATCGCCGCCGCGGGCGTCGGCCTGCACCAGCTCACCGGCGACGCGAAGTACGACGCCATCGGCTCGATCCTGGTCGGCGTCATGCTCGCCGTCGTCGCCGTCTTCCTCGTCAACCGCAACCGGGAGTTCCTCGTCGGCGAGGCCATCGGCGGGGCCGTGCGCGATCGGGCGCTGCAGGCGCTGATCGACAACCCGGCGATCGAGCGGGTCACCTACCTGCACCTGGAGTTCGTCGGGCCGCAGAAGCTCTTCGTCGTGGCGTCGGTGGATCTGGTGGGGAACGACCGGGAGTCCGTGCTCGCCGTACGACTGCAGGAGGTCGAGGACCAGGTACGCCGGCACCAGATGATCGAGCACGCCGTGCTGTCGCTCTCGCTTCCGCAGGAGCCGTCGCTGCATCCTGCGTCCGTCAACTGACAGGCTCAGCACAGCTGTTCATAGTGCACGGCCCATCGGACCCGCGCACTGTGTGCTGGTCAGCGGGCCTTGCCCGATTCCGTCCGAAAGGCATGTCCATGCTCCGCAAGACGAAGATCATCGGGGGTTCGACCCTCGCGGCAGCAGCAGTAGTGGGGGTGGCCGTCCCGGCGTACGCCACGTCGACCTCGGCACCCCCGGCACCGACGCCGTCCACGGCGGCCAAGGGCCCCGCGGCACACATGCGCCACGGGATCGGCCTGCTCGGATTGACCCCGGCGGTCATTGCCAAGGATGCGGGCACCGACACCGCAGGCCTCGCCGCCGGACGCAAGGCCGGCAAGACGTTGGCCCAGATCGCCGAGAGCCACGGCGTCTCCCGAGCGACCCTGCTGTCTCGCCTGGACGCCACCGCCGACGCCCGCATGGCGAAGCTCATCAACACCAAGCTCCCGGAAGGTGTACGCGGCCCAGGGCCGGCCGGTGCGCCGGGCAAGGCGGGGACCGCCAAGCCGACGCCGCCCAAGGCAGGGACCGCGAAGCCGGCACACCCGGGCAAGGGTCCAGGTAAGTGGGGTGGGCCGCACGATCCGCGCGGCTGGGCGCACCGGCACGGCCTCGGCGCCGACTACAAGAGCCTGGCAAGCGTCCTGAAGCTGACCCCGGCGCAGTTGACCGCCGACCTGCGCAAGGGCGAGACCCTCCAGCAGATCGCCACCGCGCAGAAGGTCAGCACGGTCACCCTGCTCACGGCCCTGGACAAGGACGTGAACGCGGAGATCGCCAAGGCCGTGGACCGGGTCCCGGGCGCCAAGCCGCCGGCCGCGAAGGCTCCGGCTGCCAAGCCGCCGGCCGCAAAGGCCCCGGCGACCAAGGCCCCGGCCACCAGCGCTCAGGGCTCCTGAGCGGCGCGCACCACCCAGCGGTGCACTGACCGACGCAGTCGAGGACGGGTGACGCAGGTCGACCTGCGTCACTCGTCCTCTCGCTACGTCAGCTCCCGTCGGCGCCTATCAGGGCCGCGAGCCGCTGGACGGCGAACTCGTACCCCTGGGTGCCGCAGCCCACGATCACTCCCGCTGCGATGTCGCTGAGGTACGACGTGTGCCGGAAGCTCTCGCGCGCATGCACGTTGGAGATGTGCACCTCGACGAAGGGCACGTCGAGCACCTGCAGGGCGTCACGGATCGCGACCGACGTGTGGGTGTACGCGGCGGCGTTGATCACCAGCCCGTCGATCGCGCCCACCAGGTCGTGCAGGTGGTCCACGAGCGCGCCCTCGCTGTTGCTCTGGAAGAACCGGGTGTCCAGGCCAGCAGCGGATGCCGCGTCGTGGCAGCGCTTCTCGACGTCGGCCAACGTCTCGGTGCCGTAGACGCCCGGCTCCCGAGTGCCGAGGCGGTCCAGGTTCGGGCCGTTCACGACCGCGATCGTGGGCATCGTCGGTGCTCCTTGCGCTGCGGGGCCGGCGCGGCCGGGGTCGCCGACGGGACGGGTCGGGTCTCGCGAAAACGTACACCGGTGGCGCCGGTCCACGCCGCGCGATCACACCCTCACCGAATTCGCAGGGTCGATCGGCAATGCTGGTGCCATGTGTCCGCGTTCGGGTCCTCGCGACAGGTCTGCCGGATGACCGGCAACCTCCTGGTCGTCGTGGTGTCCCTTGCGGCCGCGTTCGCCTTCGCCATCTCGGCGGTGCTGAAGCACAGCACGGCGACCAGGGTGCCGCAGCTGGCGGGTTTCACCGTGCGGCAGTTGTGGCGGTTCGGCATCTCCACGGTCCTGCACCCGCTGTGGCTGCTCAGTCTCATCGCCGACCTCGCGGGAGTCGTGCTGCAGATCGTGGCGCTGCACGTCGGCGCCATCTCGGTGGTGCAGCCGCTGCTCTCCCTCGGCCTGCTCTTCGCTCTCCTGCTGCGGCACGTCGAGGCCCGCACCATCCCCGGCGCGGAGATCCGCTGGGCGGTGCTGCTCATCGCCACGCTGATCGGCTTCCTCTTCGTGTCCGGCATCAGCTCGGTCAACGCCAAGTTCGAGACGGTCGATCAGATCCCGGCGTCGATCGCCGCGGCCATCGGGATCGTGATCATCGCCAGCTGCGTCGTGATCGCGCGGCGAGCCCACACCATGCAGTGGCGCACCACCTCACTCGGCATCGCGGTCGGGATCCTCTATGCGATCAACGCCGCTCTGCTGAAGACGTGCACGCAGAAGTTCGAACACGGCATCCCGACCCTGCTCACCAGCTGGACGCCGTACGCCGTCGTCGTCGTCGGCGTCTCGGGGATCCTGCTGTGCCAGCTCGCCTATCAGGCGGGTCCGCTGGTCGCCAGCCAGCCCACGATCGCCGTGGTCGACCCCCTGGCGAGCGTCGTCATCGGGGTCGTCGTCTACAAGGAGGCCTTGCGTCCCGGGTACTGGGTGTTCCCGGCGATGGTGATCCTGCTGGCGCTCATGTCGGTGGCCATCGCCCGCCTGGCTGCGGTGGAGCCCGCGCCGGACACCACACCGGGCGCTCTCGGGCACGACTGAAATCTTCGTCCGCAGTCGGTGCTGCGTCGTACCGTGGCGCGATGGCGCACCCGATCAGGTTCGACGACGACGATCCTCTGCTGCGGCGGTTGCGCGAGCTGGCACTGGCGTTCCCGCAGGCGCAGGAGAAGGTGGCGCACGGCCGCCCGACGTTCTTCACGACCAAGGTCTTCGCCTACTACGGCGGGTCGGTGAGGGGCGACCACGGGTCCGACCTGCTCGCCCATGCACTGCTCTTCCTGCCGGACGCGGACGAACGGGCCGCGCTGCTGGACGACGACCGCGTGCACGTGCCCGCCTATCTCGGCCCGTCCGGGTGGTTGGCCCTCGACCTCGCCGGCGCCGAGCCGGACTGGGACGAGGTGCGCGAGCTGCTCGACGCGTCGTACCGACGGACCGCGCCGCGCACCCTGGTGGCGCGCCTGGACGCGTGATCGTGCGGGCCGGCACCGTCGCCATGTCCGGATTACGGTGGGCACGTGACGACAGCGGATGACATCAGGGATCTGCGTGTCAGGCTCGGCCCGGTCGGCGCGTGCATCGGGGTGAGCGCGTCGGCGCCCGCGATCGCCGAGCAGGTCGCCGGCGTGCGGGAGCTCGAAGCATCCGGGTACCGCGCGATCTGGACGAACGAGATCGTCGGCGCTGACGCGCTGGTGCGGTCGGCTCTGTGGTTGGCCGCCACCGCGGACGCCGTCGTCGGCACCTGCATCGCCAACGCTTGGGTGCGGCCCGCCCAGACCGCTCATGCTGCCGCCACCCAGCTCGCCCAGGCGTTTCCGGGTCGGTTCGTGCTCGGAGTGGGCGTCGGATGGCCTCAGCAGGCCGCGAGCGTCAGGCGTGAGTACGGCAGTCCGCTGCAGACCGCGCGGCACTACCTGGACCAGCTCACCGACCGCGACTACCCGATGCTGCTGGCTGCTAACGGCCCTCGGATGACCGCAGTGGCCGCCGAACTGGCAGACGGCGCCCTGCCCGCCGGCCAGTCGCCGCAGTTCACGGCGCAGGTGCGCGACCAGATCGGCGCCGACCGCCTGCTGATCGTGTACGTGCCCGTCGGCGAGTCCGGTCCGGACGAGCTGAACGACGCGATCTCCCAGCACCGCGCCATGGGTGCCTACCACGTCGTGGTCGGCACGCCGTACGACGCCGACTTCGAAGCGGCGGCGCGCCGCCTCGCCGACCTGGCTTCCGCCCTCGGCTGAACCGACGTCGCGGCGGGCGGTCGGGCCGGGGTCAGGCGCGCTGCCTCGCGCGGTGGGCGGCGGCCTTGACGCGGCTCTGACACGCCTCGGAGCAGAAGCGGCGCAACCCGTTGCGTGAGACGTCGACGAAGACGCGGTCGCACGCGGGTGCGGCGCAGACGCCCAGCCGGTCTGCGTACTCGCTGCCGAGGACGGTCGCGAGTCCCATCGCCACCGCCGCACCCCAGCCGGAAGCGTCCGCCCTGCGATCCCCGTGGAAGTGCAGATGCCACGGCTGGCCACCGTGCGACTCGAGCCGTGGACGCGCCGCGTAGCGATCGAGCAGCTCGTTCGTCGCCTGGGCGGCCTGACTCATCTCCCGGGCCTCGACGAACTCGTAGACCGGGCGCACCCGCCGCGCGAGGTCGATGAACGCGTCCACCGCGCCGGCCTCAGGCACGCGTGCGTCGCGCCCGCTGAGCCGGACAGCGTCGGCGAGCCCGGGCAGCAACTGCGCAGGACCGGGCACGTCGTACGGCCGGCCCTGCCGTTCACCGGGGGTCGCGACGTTGACGAGTTCGCGCCCCACCGCCACCACACCGTCAACATGACTGCCGAAATTCACTTGACTAGTCACATCCTTCTCTCTAGCGTGACTGACATGACCAACTTTACCAGTAACAAGATCGGACCGGCCCCGGAACGTGCGCTTGAGTGGCTGCGGCGGTGGGATGCGCAACAGGAGCGTTACGTCCCGGACCGCGACGAGCGCTTCGCGGTGATCGGCGACGTCGTCGCAGCCGTGGTCGCCGACGCTTCCTCGCCGGTCGTCGTCGATCTCGGCGCGGGCCCCGGATCGCTGTCGGTGCGGCTGCTCGACCGCATCCCGCACGCCCGGCTGGTCGCCGTCGACGCCGACCCCCTCCTGCTCGGGCTGGCGCGGAGCGCCTACGGCGACCGTGCGGGTCTGCACGTGGTCGAGCATGACCTTCGCGACGAGGGGTGGGCTGCAGCCGCGCATCTGCGGGACGGCAGTGTCGACGCGATCGTGAGCACCACCGCTCTGCACTGGCTCACCGGCCCGCAGCTCGCTGCCGTTTACGCGACCGCCGGCAGGTTGTTGCGGCCCGGTGGTGTACTGGTGGACGGCGACCATCTCCTCGAGACGGACGGCCGCGCGCAGCTGCGGCACCTCACCCGCGTCGTACGCGACGCACGGGTCAGGCGGGTCGGTACCGGCGCGAACGAGGACTGGGCCGCCTGGTGGGACGCGGTCGGTCGCGCACCCGAGCTCGCCAACCTCTTCGGCGCCCGAGGAGCGCGTCCCATCGAGCACGAGGTGCCCGACCTGCCGTCCCTCGACGACCACGTCCGCTACCTGCGCGACGCCGGCTTCACCGAGGTCGGAACGGTCTGGCAGCACGGCGACGACCGCGTGCTCGTGGGAGTCCGTTGAGTCGCGCTCGAACTGCTTGTCGCGCTCCTCGCCCGTCGATAACGTCGCCGGGTGAGCGAGGCGAAACGGGCCGGCGGTCTGCGCTCGGACCGGCTCGGCCCAACGCGGTCCCTGCTGTCGGGACGTCGGGCATGAGCTTCGAACTGGAGCGCTTCGTGACGGCGCAGGACGGTGGCACCTACGACACCGCTCTGCGCGAGTTGCGCGCGGGCGACAAGCGCAGCCACTGGATGTGGTTCGTCTTCCCCCAGATCGCCGGCCTGGGGATGAGCCCGACGGCGCAGCGGTACGCCGTATCGGGCCTGCCCGAGGCTCGCGCGTACCTGCAGCACCCGGTGCTCGGCCCGCGGTTGCGGGAGTGCTGCGAAGCGCTGCTCGGTGTGCGGGGCCGCTCCGCCGTGCAGATCCTGGGCGGCATCGACGGGGTCAAGCTGCGGTCGTCGATGACGCTCTTCCTGCGGGCCGATCCCGCTGAACGTCTCTTCACCCAGGTGCTGGATCGCTACTACGACGGCTCCCCCGACCCGCGAACGGACGAGTTGCTCGCGGACTGAGATTCCGACATGCACGCCGGGGCAGATGTGCCCCGGCGTGCATGGTCGAAACGTCGGCGACCGCGAGGAGTCTCACGGTGCCCGCACCGCCACGACGGGCAGCCCTCGCTCCTGCGCCCAGACCTCCCACTCGTCCGCGGGTCGGGTGCGGAAGGTCGCCTCGAGATCACGCCGGCTGCCCTCGACACCGAGTCCTCGCACCAGCTCCTGCCAGAAGTGCGGCTCCAGCGCCGCGACGGCCACGAAACCGGTGGATGCCTCGTAGATGCCGTATCCCGGGAGCCCACCGGCCAGAGGTCCGCCCGGTGCGGTGAGGCCGTGGTGGGCGGCCTGCGCCATGTCGTACGCGACCTCACTCAGCACCACTTCGCGGTAGCCACCCACCCCCGTGCGCGCCGCGTGCAGCAGCACCGCACAGGACTCGGCCGTCGCGCGTTCGGCACCGGCCAGGTCGGCCACGAGCACCGTCGGCATCTGCGGGGGACGCAGCGTGCCCGCGCTCGCCTGGTAGGTGAGGTCGTGACCGGGAAGGTCGCCGGCGGCGCCAGGGTCACCGACGATCGCGACGTACGACAGCCGGGGCATCCGCGACCGCACCGACTGCCGGTCGAGGCCGAGCCGCTCGAGGGCCCGAGGACGAGAGGAGGTGAGCAGGAGATCGGCGTCGTCGAGCAACTGCCACAGCGACGCCCGTCCGGCCTCGCGCTTGAGATCGAGCTGCACGAGCTCCTGGCCCGCCACCAGCTCGTCGTAGTAGGAGCGGCACGCCGCGGCCAGCGGATCGCCGGTCGGCGGTTCGACCTTGGCGACCAGCGCACCCAGTGCGTGCAAGTGAGCGGCCGCGACCGGGCCGGGCAGGTTGACGGCGAGCGTGACGACACGCACCCCGTCGAGGGGCAGGTCCGTGACGTCGCCACTTGTCTGCGGCATGCGGCAACTCCTCGGCTTGCGTGGCGCGTGAGCGAGCGGTCGTCCGGCGTACCCGCCGACGACACGACCATCATGTCGACCCTGCCGGTGCTGATGCTGCCGGATCCCGGGATGTCGCTGGGCGCAAGTAGCTTCCGGACCATGGAACAGCATCTGTCGTTCATCACCCTGGCCGTCGCCAGCACGTCCACCTCGCGCCGGTTCTACGTCGACGGACTGGGATGGCAGCCGGCGTTCGAGGCCCCCGGCGAGGTGATCTTCCTACCCGTCGGGCCGACGGTGATGTTGTCGCTCTGGTCGCGCGAGGGCTTCGTCGCGGAGGTCGGCGAGCCGATGAGCGGACTGGCACCGGTGACGCTCTCGCACAACGTGGGGTCCCCGGCGGAGGTCGACTCCGTCCTGCAGGTCGCGCGGGCGGCAGGCGGCGAGGTGTCGCCGGGAGAGCACCGCGACTGGGGCGGCTACTCCGGCTATTTCTCCGATCCGGACGGTTTCCGGTGGGAGGTCGCGCACAATCCGCAGCCGCTCGCAGAGGACCTGCTGCACGCCGTACGCCGTTGGCACGCCTCGAAGTCCGGCATAAGCGAGCACACATGACGAAGCCGGGCGGGTCCACGAGGACCCGCCCGGCTCAGTCAGCTCGGGGTCAGGCGGAGCGACGCTCGGCCGACTCCTGCAGCGTCGGGTAGTCGGTGTACCCCTCGGCGCCGCCGCCGTAGAACGTGTCCGAGTTCGGCTCGTTCAGCTCGGCACCGGCGCGCCAGCGCTCGGCGAGGTCGGGGTTCGCCAGGAACTCACGGCCCACGGCGACCGCGTCGGCGTGCCCCTTCTCCAGCACCTCGTTGACGTCGTCCAGGGTGGTGACGCTGGAGAAGCCGGAGTTGACGATGACCGGTCCGCCGAAGCGGGTGCGCAGATCGGAGACCAGCGTCGACGCGGGGTCGGCGAGGATGCTCAGGTAGGCCATCCCGAGCGGCGCGATCCCGTCGACCAGCGACTCGTAGGTCGCGCGGGTCTGGACCTCGTCCTCCTCCAGCACACCCTGGATGTTGTGCGCCGGCGAGATGCGCATGCCGACCCGGTCGGCACCGATGGCCTCGGTCACGGCCTTGGCGACCTCGACCACGATGCGAGCCCGCGCCGTCGGGGGAGTCGCCGTACGCGTCGGTGCGCTGGTTGCTCGACGGGGCGAGGAACTGGTGCAGGATGTAGCCGTTCGCGGCGTGGATCTCGACACCGTCGAGGCCGGCGCGGATGGCGTTGCGGGACGCCGAGACGAAGTCCTCGATGAGCGCGGGGATCTCCGAGGTCTCCAGCGCGCGCGGCGTCGGGTAACTCTGCTGACCGGTCGGCGTCACGATCTTGCCCGGGGCCGCAATGGCGCTGGGCGCGATGGTCTCGATGCCGTTCTTGTTGTCCGGGTGCGCGATCCGGCCCGCGTGCATGAGCTGGACGACGATCTTGCCGCCACGTGCGTGCACGGCGTCGGCGACCTGGCGCCACCCCTCGACCTGGGCGTCGCTGTGCATGCCCGGCGTGGCCATGTAGCCCTGGCCGACGGCGCTGGGCTGGGTGCCCTCGGTGATGATCAGACCGGCGGTCGCACGCTGGGCGTAGTACTCGGCGTTCAGCTGGGCGGGGGCCTCGCCCTCGCTCGCGCGGTTGCGGGTCAGCGGGGCCATCACGAAGCGCTGCGGCAGATCCCAGCGGCCGATGCGGATCGGGTCGAAAGCAGTGGGCACAGGAATTCCTCCAGCAGAGAGACGGTTGAACTTTCTACTTCGGTCCAACCAGCCGGACGCTGGAGCCATTCCACGGGTCGAGGAGACACCCGTCACGCCGAACGCCGGCGCCCGCACTCCCGAAGGGTCGGACACCGGCGTTCGGCGCGAAAAACGCAGTTATTTGGCGGAGCCGCGCACCAGCTTCTTGTTGACGAACTCGTCCATGCCGTACGCCGCCAGCTCCCGGCCGTAACCGGACCGCTTGACGCCGCCGAAGGGCAGGTCCGGCGCGGTGGTGCCGTGCTCGTTGACGAACGCCATGCCGACGTCGAGCCGCTCGGCGACCGCGCGTCCCTTGTCCGCGTCAGTGGTCCACACCGATCCGCTCAGCCCGAACTCCGATGCGTTGGCCGCCTCGACGGCCTCGTCGGCGGACGCCACCTTGTAGACGACGGCGACCGGACCGAAGAGCTCCTCGGTGTAGGCGCGCATGTCCTTGGTGACGTCGGTCAGCACGGTGGGTGCCATGAACGACCCGTCGCGGTCGAGGCGCTTGCCACCCGTGCGGACCGTCGCGCCCTTGTCGATCGCGTCCTGGACCTGCTCCTCGAGCAGGTCCAGAGCGGAGGCGGAGGACATCGGACCGACCTGGGTGTCGTCCTCGAACGGGTCCCCGACCTTCGACCCCTCGAACTGGGCGGTCAGGCCGTCGACGAAGTCGTCGTACAGGTCGGCCATCACGTACATGCGCTTCGGGGAGTTGCAGGCCTGCCCGCAGTTGGACAGTCGCGCGCGGGCCGCGATCTTCGACGTCTTCGCCACGTCGGCGGAGTCGAGCACGATCATCGGGTCGGATCCGCCCAGCTCGAGGACGGCCTTCTTCAGGTTGCGGCCCGCCGCCTCGGCGACCGCCGCACCGGCGCGCTCGCTCCCGGTGAGCGAGACTCCCTGCACCCGCGGGTCGGCCAGCATGTCGGCGACCTGGTCGTTGCTCGCGAAGATGTTCTGGTAGGCACCCTTGTCGACCCCCGCCTCGTGCAGGATCTCCTCCATGAGCAGCGCGGAGGCCGCGCAGATCGGGGCGTGCTTGAGCAGGACGGCGTTGCCCAGCAACAGGTTCGGGGCGACGAAGCGGGCGACCTGGTAGTAGGGGAAGTTCCACGGCATGATCCCCAGCAGGACGCCGACCGGCTCCTTGCGCACCACCGAACGCTCGTCGAGGGTGTCCTCGACGAGACCCTTGGGACCCTGCTCGGCGTAGTAGCGGTAGATCGCGGCGGCCAGGGCCACTTCGCCGGCGGCCTGCTTGAGCGGCTTGCCCATCTCGCGGGCGATCGTCTGGGCCAGCTCGTCCGACCGCTGCTCGTAGAGGTCGGCGGTCCGGCCGAGGGCAGCCGCGCGCTCCTTCGCGTCGGTGTCGCGCCAGTGGGTGTAGCCGGTCTCGGCAGCGTCCAGCGCGGTCTTCACGCCCTGCTCGTCGAGCTCGGGGAAGGTCTTCAGCACCTCACCGGTCGCGGGGTTCTCCGTGCGGTATTCGCTCGTCATGCGTGATCACCTTTCGTCACCGACGGCGTCGTTGCCGTGGGCTGGCCAGATCGTGGCCTCTTGCTCCTTTGTACTCCGCATGACGCCGCGACCTCGCGTCGCGTCGGACCGCGACGAGTGGTGGACGGGTAGGCGAACGCGACCACGTGGCGCCGCCGCGAGCGGGCTGCGCCACGTGGCGGGTGCGGGAACTCAGTCGACGCGCGGGCTCTTGCCCTGCAACCGGTCGATGTGTTCGGAGGCCTGCGCCTTGGTCAGGTCGGCCGGCAACTGCTCACCCGACTCCTTGGCCAGGGTGTCGAGGTAGCTGCGCTGCGCCGCGGTCATCGGCTCGTCGCCGGTCACCCAGTCGCTGGGGTCCTTCTCCAGACCCTCCTGATGCTGCGGCGTGCTGGCGCCGATCGTCTCGCCGCCCGCGGCCGCGTCGGTCGGACCGGCCTGGGAGGTATCGGCGGGCCGGCCGTCGGCAGCCTGGTCGGGAATGGTCTCGGAGCCGGCGGGGACGGGGGTCTCTTCGGGCGTAACGCCCGGCTGGTCAGTCATACCCCGACCGTAACCACGACCACCGACATCCCCGCAGGCGCGCCTCTCGTGGAGGCGTCGCGTCGTGAGGGCGTACGACGCCGCGCCGGGTGGGAGCCGCCTGCCCACCGCTGCGCAGAGGCCAGGGTGCAGAGTAAGAGTGCTAGCGGTGATCGCCCGGACGACGGGTGGCGTCGCTGCAGGCGTGACCCTCGCCACGACGATCGGAGAAGCCGATGACCTCCCTACCCCAGAATCCCGACATCTCCCCCGCGCAGATCACCATCAGCACCGCCTTCGCCGAACGCGTCGGACCCGACAGCGTTCAGCTCTGGGCCCGCCTGGTCCAGGAGGTGGCCGACGAGTCGCGCGGTCTCACCGCCGCCGAGATCGGTGTCCTGCTGGGGCAACGCCTCGGCGCCGAGGGACTGGCCGGCCATCCGGTGGAGATGGAGCGGTTCGGCGAGATGATCGCGGACCACCCGGGCGGGGCTCTAGCGTTCGTGGACGACCGTGGCCGCCCTGTCGCCGGTGCCATCCCGCGCCCGACGGGCTCCGCGCACGAGGAGACCGAGTCCGACGACCGGCCCTTCTACTCCTGAACCAGCCGACCCCACCGATCCGCTCGAGGAAGGGAACCGCGCCAAGATGGCACACCATCCGCTCGTGGTCGTCGGCAGCGGGCCGGCCGGTATCGCCGCGGCCCGGGCCTATCTGGATGCCGGCGGCGATGGCCCGGCCACCCTCTTCACCGCCGATGTCGACCTGCCGTACCAGCGGCCACCGCTGTCCAAGGAGATGCTGCGCGACACGACGAGCGCTCCCCATGTCGTGCCGATCCTGGACGACGAGCAGGGGCTGAGCGGCGTGGACGTGCTCCTCGGCCGACCCGTCGCGCACGTGGACCCGCTGCACCACACGGTGACGGTGGGCGACGACGAGCACACCTACGACCGGCTGGTCCTGGCTCCCGGTGCGCATCCGACACCACTGCCCGTAGCCGACGACGACGCGCAGGTGCTCTATCTGCGGAGCCTGCGTGATGCCCGGGCCCTCAGCACGGCCGCCGCGCACGCCCGGACGGCCGTGGTGATCGGTTCGGGCTTCATCGGCTGCGAAGCCGCGGCGTCTCTCGCGATGCGGGGTATCGAGACCACGCTGGTCACATCGGCGCAGGGCCCACAGGCCGCCCGACTCGGCGCGCACGCGTCCGAGGTGATCACTGGGTGGCTGACCGAGCTCGGCGTGCGACTGGTGACCGATGCGACCGTCACCGGCGTGCACGCACCGCGCACCGTGCACACCGACGACGGCCGCACCCACGCGGCAGACCTCGTGCTGGCCGCGATCGGCGTCACGCCCAGCACCGATTTCCTGCAGGACAGCGGGTTCGCGATGTACGACGGGCGCATTGTCGTGGACGAGCGGCTGCGGACCACCATGCGCGACGTCTGGGCCGCGGGCGATGCGGTGCACGCCCACCATGCCCGTGCCGGACGGACGCTGTCGGTGGAGCATTGGGGCGATGCGTCGACGATGGGTGAGATCGCCGGCGGGGGCGCCGCCGGGCACGACGCCGAATGGAGCGATCCCCCCGGATTCTGGAGCGAGATCGGCGCGCACCAGTTGAAGTACTCGGCCTGGGGCGACGGCTGGGACGACGTGTCGGTCACCGAGCGCACGGGAGGATTCACGGTGCGCTACGGCCGGGACGGCCAGCTCGCCGGCGTGCTCACCTACGGCGCCGACGACGACTACGAGGCCGCTGCGGATCAACTGGGCCGGGCGCGGTTCTTCTCCGCCGGGTCCGGCGACGACCAGTGACCGGCGCGCCCACCGGGCGTGAGCCGTGGGCGGATCAGGCGCCGCGCACCGGGCGGCCGTCGAGGTCGTCGCGCAGGTAGCCGGCGAAACCGTCCGGCGTACGCCCGATCGTGCGTGCGGAGGTCAGCACCGGCAGCGCCGCGGAGGCTGCCCATCGCAACCCGACGGCCTTGACCCGTTCGGCGAAGTCGACGTCCTCGTGCGCCGGGAGCGGACGGAAGCCGCCGGTCGCATCCAGTGCCCTCCGGCTGAAGCCGAGGTTGGCGCCGTAGACGTAGCCATGTCCGTCCCCGTCGCTGTGCCGCGCCTGCCAGCGCGCGAACTGCGGCGCGGTGATCTCCGTGTCGTCGGGCACGACCGTCCCGAGCAGCAGGTGCAGGCCCGATGCCGCGGCGTCGACCTGGTGCACCAGCCAGTCGACCGGGACCGCCGAGTCCGCGTCCGTGGTGGCGAACCAGTCGGGCGCCGCCGCGACGACGAGCCGGCGCACTCCGGTCTGGCGCGCCGCTCCGACGTTGCCGGCCGACGTGGGGGCGATCAGGACATCCGGGTGCCTGCCGACCGCGACGGCACTGGCGTCGACGCAGGAGTCGAGCACGACCATGACGCTGACTCGGACGTGTGGGCGCTTCACCCGCAGCCATTCCGTCGCCGCGTCCAGGGCGCCCAGGCAGCGGGGCAGCAACGCCGCCTCGTCGCGTGCGGGCACCACCACCCCGACCCGTTCGATCACGGACACGGCCCGAACACCTCCAGCAGTACGTCGTCGTCGACCTGCCGGGCGTGCACCGGCAGGTCGAGCAGTTGCCCGGCACGAGCGTGTACGTCGCGGCCGTCCAACTCCCAGCCCTCGATCGGGTGCGCCCAATGGCACAGGAGGACATACCCACCAGAGCGCAGCGTCATGCGCGCCCGACGCAACACGGCGTCCAGATCCACCGGGCTGAGGAAGTAGCCGATCTCCGACAGCACGATCAGATCGAAATCGCCCTCGGGCCAGTCGTGCGGCACGCTGCCCTGGCGCACCTGCACCTGCGGGTACGCCGCGAGCCGGTCAGTCGCCTCCTGTACCGCCGTCGCGCTCAGGTCCTGGCAGATCAGGCTGTCGCAGTGCGGAGCGAGGGCGGCGCTGAGCTCGCCGACCGAGCACCCCGGTTCGTAGGCGCGCGCGAAGCGTCGCGCCGGGAGCATCGAGACGGTCAGATCGCGTTTGCGGCTCTCGTAGTCGCTGCTGCGCACCTGCCACGGGTCGCCGCGCGTCGCGTGCAGTCGTTCGAAGAGCTCCACCTCGGCGAACCCCGAGGAGTCGACAAACGCCTCGAAGGGCCGATCGAAGTGCGCCAGCATCCCCGCTCCGAGCAGCACTTCGTCGCCGAGCGCGTCCGACAGCGGCTCGATCTGGGACACATGGGTCGCGAGCGCGCGCCGCTTGGCCGCACGCTGCTCGTCCTGCAATGGCAGCACCCGCAGCCGCGCCCACGGGACGTCGTCGCCGGAGCCCCAGTGCCACAGCCAGATCGGGTACTCCAGCAGCAGGGCACCGGTCTGCTCGGCGACTTGCGCGGCCACCGCGCCGAGCGCGTCGTGATCGGTGTGCCCGTCGTGCCGCCACGGCGCGGCGATCACCGCCCCGACCCCGAGGTCGGCGACCGATTCGCGCAGCGCTGCCGCCACCGACGCGGCGTGCGCGGCTAGGTCGCCGTCGGGCAGGCCCAGGTGCCGCACGCGCGCGTCGGGCGCCAGGATCGCGACGGCGTCCATCACCTCGATCCGTCGTACCCGTGCCAGCTGCGCCCGGTCGTACGTCGGGGAGTCCGGGTGCGATCCCTCGCCGTCCGAGGCGACGATCACGTCGACGGGCACACCGGCCTGCGCGACCAGGTGCAGCAGGCCGCCGGCGCCGAGCGTCTCGTCGTCGGGATGGGCCGCGATCACCACGAGCCGCCGCAGGCCGCGGCCTGGCCGGATCGTCAACGTCGGCAGACTCCCCCACCGCTCGTCGGCGAGCCACTCCTGCTCCGGGCGACCGCTGTCGAGATGGTCGAACGCCGGCGTCATCCCTCGGGCCGGTCGATGGCGAGCCGCGCGCCCAGCGCGGCCAGGTCACGCTCGCCGTGATCCTGACGGACGTAGACCGACAGGTCGGCGACCCGGCGGGCGTGCTCCTCGTCGAAGGTGAGCGGCGCGGGTCCGGTGGCCCGGGCGGTGGTGCCGAGGACGTCGTCGACGACTAAGCGGACCAGACCTCGCACCCGCCGCGCGAGCACTTCGTCGTCGGCCCGTGCCGCGGGATCGTCGACTTGAGCGGCCGCATGCGCCAGAGCGGCCCGCGCCGCGAAGAGCAGGGTGTCCGCCTCCCCGAGATGCAGCTGCGCGATCTGGTCGGGTGCACGGCCCGTGCCCGCGGGGCGCGGAGCGAGCCGGCGCGCCACGCCCGCAGCACCGCCGTACCAGCACGCGGCGACCCCGATCCCACCCCACCAGAACCCCGGTCGTAGGAGGTACCACCCCTGCTCGCCGACCGGCACCGCTGCGACATCGGCGAATTCGGCCGGCGCAGAGGGGATGTCGACCAGGCCTCGGCTGGACCACTGCCCGGTGCGGGGGCGCACATCGTGGCCGAGGGAGACGGCGAAGAGTCGCCGGTCGGTGTCCGAGGTCCACGCGGTCACGAGGGCGTGGGACAGCTGGCCGGCGAGGGAGCACCACGGTTTGACCCCGTCGACGACCCATCCGGTCGAGGTCTCCCGGGCTGCGAGACGCCCGTCGGGGCCCTCCGCCGCGAAGACGCCCCAGGTCGAGCGCTCGTCGGCGCCGACGTCGCTCGGGGACAGGTCGGCCTGGTGCAGGATCGAGAGAGCGTCGATGTGCGGCTCGAGCGCGCGGGCGACGGTCAGGTCGTACGCCGCGATGCGCGACATCGCGTCCCACAGCTGCATCGTCGACCCGCCGCCGGGCGTCGGAAGCGAGTGCGCCAGCACGCCGGCCAGGTGCAGCGCGAACGGGACCCGTTGCGCCGGGACGGCTTCGGGCAGGTCGAGCGCGACCTGCGCATCCGGCGCGCACAACGTCCCGGAGGACACCTCATCGGTCCACGACATGACGCTCAACGTCCTTCCCGAGCCGACGGGCGGCCGGAGGTGCCGCACCCTCACTATGACAAGCCGCTCACGCGACCGCCTCGGAGCGTGCGCTCAGAGTCCGAGCGTGCGCACCAGCTCGGCGTGCTGCTTCAGTCCGGTCTCGATCGCCTCGGGGTGCTCGGCGTACCAGCGCAGCTGTTCGTCGGCCACCTCCTGCTCGGCGACCTCGTCGCCGCGGATCTGCCAGCTCGTGCTGCCCTCGCCGTCGATCCCGAGGGCGTCCAGCGTCTCGGCGTAGACCGGGGTACGCAGCTCACCGAGGAGCACCCGACCCGGGTCGCTGACCTCGCCGGTGAGGCCGAGCCGTTCCAGGATCGCCTGCGACTCGTGCAGCAGCACATGGTTGTGCGGGTGGTTGACGACCCACGTGGTGTCCGCACCAGCGTGTTCGAGGATCGTCGCGGCGTCGATGGTGCCGTGGTGCTCCTGGCGTCGCCGTAGCTGGGCGAGCGAGTCCTCGTGCACCGCGCGTACGCCGTCCGCGTGGACGGGTTCGAACGACACCGGCACCTTGTTGGCGGCTGCCACCAGCACCCGCAGGTCGTGGTAGGGCACGACGGGCGGATCGCCCGCTTCCACCCGGACGATCACCTGGGTGGGGAAGAGCGCCGCCCAGTAGACCGACGGGAAACGCGCGATCGACGCGCGCTCCGGGAGCTCGCGGGCGATCTCCTGCGTGCCGAGCGGCAGGTCGCGGTATCCGTCGACGATCGGCTGTGCGACCAGGTATGACGTGTCGACCAGCACCTTGCGCAGGTGCGGGAGATCGTCGGCCACCAGCTCGTGCACGGGCGGCATCCGCAGCGTGCGCCACCGACCGTCGGCGGCACCGTCGAGCAGCACCCGGGTCGCCTCGGCCTGGCAGTTGCCGTAGACGACGAGCAGCGGCAGGTCGGGGTCCTCCGGTGAGTGCAGCCCGTAGAACTCGCCGTAGTGCTCGCGGCGCCCCTGGTCCTCCGACTGTCCCGCAGCCACCGTTTCGTCCGTGGCGTTCACGGCCCGCTCGTGCGTCTGGTCGCTCATCGTCGGTCCATCCGTCCCAGTACCTGTTCCAGCCCGTCGTCGGGCACCGCACCGGCCCACGACGGACGCGGCACGGGCGCGGGGTCGGGTGCACCGAGTGCCAGCGCGCGGGTGCTCCGGATCCGGAGCACCCCTGGCACGTGCGCCTCGCCCACCGCGCATGCTGCAGTCAGCGTGCCCTGCAGCAGCAGTGGTGTCCAGAGATCGACCAGAACGCGGGCACGGTCGCCGACGGCAGGCGGCAGCGGTCCGGCGTGCACCCTGGGGTCCGCGGTCAGTGCCTCCGGCACGCCCGCGTGGTCGACCAGCCAGATGCCCGCATCGCTGTCGCGCAACAGGCTCGACGCGGTGAGGAAGAGCTCTGCCTCGGTGTGCCGGCCGTGCAGCCGCACGGCGATGTCGGGCCGGGCCCAGAGCAGTCCCCGCCCTCGCACGCTGGGCAGCGTGATGCGTTCGGCGAGCACGAGGGACTCGGCGTCCTTGGCCGCGCGGGCCGCACTTCGGGCACCTGCGCGTGCACCGGCGTCCGGGCCGTCGTGCCAGGCGACGGCGTCCGGCACGTGCCGCAGCCGCGCACCGAGCAGCCAACATCGCCACGCCAGATCCCAGTCCTCGCCGCCGTACCCGGTGATCGTCGCGTCGAAGCCGCCGGCCCGTTCGAAGAGTGCACGGTCCACCGCGAGCACCGCCGAGATGACCAGTCGGAAGTCCTCCTCACCTGCGTCGCGCAGGTCGTGGGTGCGCGCGTACCCGTCGCGCAGCCACCCCGGTGAGGGGAGCCTGCGCTCGGCCGGTGGACCGTCCCGCACCCACTGCGCGACCTGCTCGCCGGTGCATCCGGCGAAGTCGGCGTGCTTCCGTCGCCCGACCCCGAGCAGGTTCGTCGGCGCCTGCTCGTGCACGCGGGCGAGCGCCGCGAGATATCCGGGTGCCGGCACGGTGTCGCCGTCGAGGAAGACCAGCAGGTCGCCCTCCACCGTCGCGGCGCCCAGGTTGCGCGCGGCCGCGGCTCGGAAGCCCCGGTCCTCTTGGCCGACCACGTCGCATCGGTAGGGCAGACGGGGCAGCACGGGCGTCGGAGCCGATCCGTCGTCGGCCACCACCACGTGCATGCGATCGGCCGGGAAAGACTGGCTCGCAAGGGCGTTCAGCACCCACCGCAGCCGCTTCTCGTCGTTGTAGTGGGGAATGACGACCCCGATGGCCGCGCTCACGCGAGCCCGATCGCCTCGATCGCGGCGAGCTGCATCGCCGCGGCGGTCCCGGTGTCCGGCAACGCGGCGCCGTCCCACTCGGCTTCTCGGATCCACGTCGACGTCGGGTCGTGCAGCGCCGCACCGATCGCTGCCGGGAGATCGGCCGCGACGGTGACGGCCCACGGCGCGCGGCGATGCAGCTCGCCGACGTACGCGCCGGGCGTCACGATGGGGCGACGGGCGGCGCTGATCCACCGGTTGATCGAGCCGGACGCCGAGATGTGGGTGTGCGCGCTGACCGGAATGCCGGCCCGGGCAGTCCAGCGCTCGAGGTCCTCGTCGGTGACGTATCCCGTGCAGACGAACGAGCGACCCTGCGCCGCCGCCTCGTCCGCCAGCTCGGTCAGGAGATCCTCGTGACCGTCGGACGGAGCGCCGACCGCGACCAGCGGCACGCCGGTCGACAGGGAGGCCATCGCCGCCAGCGTCTCGGCGTGTCCCTTGCCGGGGTAGACGAAGCCCAGCACGACGACGGCGCCGTCGGTGCTGCCCTGCGCACCTGCGGGCGGCCCCCACCGCGTCGGTCGGTCGACCGGCAGCGGCACCACCGCGACCGGCGGCATCGCGCCGTCCCCGCACGCACCCCACACCTGCTCCAGCAGACCCCGCTCGTGCTCGCTGCTCACCTGCACCCCGCGCGCGCCGGCGACCACCCGTGCGTACCCCTGGCGTCGCCGTTCGAAGGACGCACCGTCCGAGGGCTGGGGCAGGTCGTGCAGTGTGACCGACAGGGGGCGGGTCCCCACGAGAGCGGCCAGGCGCTCGGCGGCGTCCAGCGCGTCGCGACCGAAGATGCGGTCGGTGAAATGCAGGTGGACCGGCCCTGGGGGCAGGGCCCCGTCCTCGATGTTTACCAGGGGGCCCCCGGGTACGCCGACCTAGGGCCTGCGCATGCAGCCGCACCCCGTGCCGGACCGGTCCGGCGAGCACGAACGTGAGGTCACTCATGGTGCGTGTCCTCCCGGAGCTGCCTGGCGCGGAAAGAGCCCAAGGCCCTCGATAGCTGGGTCTATGGTCACATCAGCGACGCCCGCGTCCGAGCCGAACGAGGTGGACATGCTCCAATGCCGCATCGCCGTCACCCGCTCGGTGACGCCCCGATGAGCTGGCGCACGCCCTCGCTGCGCGACGCGGACCGGCTGCGCGTCGCGATGCTCGCACCGGCCCGCAACGACATCGCCCCGCCGTTCTCCGGTGGCTTGGAATCGATGGTGTGGCACCTGCGCAGCCAGCTGGTCGCCGACGGGCACGAGGTGACCCTGATAGCCCGAGAGGGTTCCGACGAGGTGGAGGACCAGTGGGCGCTCGACGGCGGCCGCTGGGCGCCCAGCGAGCTTGCGACCCAGGACCACTCGATGCCCGCAGCCGAGTTCATGACCGAGCATCACACCTACCTCTCGGCCATGCGTCGGCTGGCCGCGGTGGGCCACTTCCGGTTCGACGTCATCCACAACCACTCGCTGCACTATCTCCCGCTCGCCATGGCCGACACCTGCGAGGTGCCGATCCTCACCACCCTGCACACCCCGCCCACGCCGTGGCTGGAGTCCGCCATCGCCTCGGCGACGGGCAAGGTCGGTGGGTTCACAGCCGTCAGCGACTACACCGCGCGCTCCTGGGACCGACTCCCGGAGGTGCCGGCGGTGATCCACAACGGCGTCGACCTCGACTGGTGGCACCCGGGACCCGGCGGTGACCGGCTGTGGTGGTCGGGTCGGATCACCCCCGACAAGGCTCCCCACCTGGCCATCGAGGCGGCACGACTGGCACACCTGCCGCTGGACTTCGCCGGCCCGATCAGCGACCAGGCCTACTTCGAACGCGAGATCCGGCACCGGCTCGAATCCGACATCCGCTACCTCGGGCACCTGTCCGGCGCCGCCCAGGTCGAGCACGTACGCCATGCCCGCGCGGTCCTGGTCACTCCCACCTGGGACGAGCCCTTCGGGCTGGTGGTCATCGAGGCGCTCGCGTGCGGCACGCCCGTCGTCGCGTTCGGCCGCGGCGGCATCCCCGACATCCTCACGTGCAGCCGCATCGGTCGTCTCGTGCCTGCGGACGACGTCGCCGCCATGGCGCAGGCCGTTCAGCGCGTCGACGAGATCTCCCGGGTCGAGGTCCGACGCTTCGCCGAGCGCCACTTCTCGCTGCGCCAGATGAGCCGCTCGTACGTCGACGCCTACCGCGCCGTCATCGCCAGTTCACTGCCACGGATCGCGTCGCCCCATGTCCTCGCGCCCTGAACACCGTCCGATCCGCGTCTGCACCATCCCCGGCAGGCACTCCTACGTCGACCGTTGCCTGGCCGGGGCGCCCGACGTCGTGCACCTGCCCGATCCTGCGGGCAGCACGTCGTACGACGACCCGTGGCGCCCATCGCCGGCCCTCGAGCCGGCCTGGGTGCGCGCGTACGCCGGCCAGGTCGACCTCATGCACCTGCATTTCGGCTACGAACACCGCACGCCGCAGCAGCTGCGCACCTGGACCGAGACCCTGATCTCGGAGGACATCCCGTTCGTCCTCACCGTGCACGACCTGGACAACCCGCACACGCCCGGCCAGGAGCGTCACCACGCCTCGTTGGGCGTGCTCACCAAGTCGGCGGCAGCGACGATCACGCTCACCCGCGGCGCCGCGGAGGAGCTGAAGCGTCGTTACGGTGTGACAGCTCACGTCATACCGCATCCTCATCAGTTCGACCTCGGGCTGGTGGGCCGGCGAGTGCGGGCGCGGGCCCGCCGTGGCGGGCGGATCGGTCTCAACCTGCGCTCGCAGCGTCCCAACGTCGATGCCCTCGCCGCACTGTCGCTACTGCGGCAGGCACCCGCCGACACATCCATCGTGATCCGGGTGTCGACCGCGATCCTCACCGGTGGCGACGAGGTCGGCAACGTGATCGCCGACGGAGCACGCGAGGGGCGCTGGGAGGTCAGCGCGGTGCCCGGCTACACCGACGAACGTCAGCTGTGGGAGTTCCTGTCCGGGATCGACGCCCTGATCCTGCCCTACCTCTGGGGCACCCACTCCGGATGGGTCGAGTCGTGCTGGGACGTCGGCACGAGCGTCGTCGCGCCCGCGATCGGGTACTACGGCGAGCAGCACCCTGTGGTGACGCTGGCACTCAACGCCCGGCCGGACGTCGTCCAGCAGGTGCTCGGCGAGCTGCGGCCCACCGACGGCGCGACCGTGCAGGAGCGACGCGCGGAGCAGACCGAGGTGGCGGCCCGGCACGCCGCGATCTATCGGCAGGTGCTCGGTTGATCGGGTACTACGTGCACCACCAGGGGTCGGGCCACCTGGCGCGGCTGACCAACCTCGCTCGACACCTGCGGTCCCCGGTCACGGCACTGAGTTCGCTCGATGCGCCGTCGGACTGGCGTGGCGAATGGGTCCCGTTGGCCCGGGACGACGATCCACCGCCCGGGTCGAACGCTGACATCGACGCGCACGGCCGGCTGCACTGGGCGCCACTACGGCACGGCGGATACACCGCCCGGATGGCGACGATCTCGGCGTGGATCACCACCCACCGGCCGCGCCTGATGGTGGTCGACGTGTCGGTCGAGGTGACCCTCCTCGCGCGCACCCTCGGCGTACCCGTCGTGGTGGTCGCCATGCGCGGCGAGCGAGCCGACCCGGCCCACGAGCTCGCGTACGACGTCGCGCAGGCCCTGCTCGCCCCGTGGCCCGCGGAGTTCGCCGAGCCGCACTGGCCGGAGCGGTGGATCGCCAAGACCGTTCACACCGGGGCGTTCTCACGTTTCGATGCGCCGCGTGTCGGTCCTGCACCGGCCGCCACCGCGACGCAGCGCTCCGTGACGTGCCTGCTCGGTGGCGGCGGTGCGGACCTGCCCGCGCGGTTCGCCCCGTCGGTCGCGGCGGCGACACCCGACTGGCGCTGGACGTTCTGCGGGGGTGACTTCGGGCCCAGCGCGATCCCTCTGCGTGATCTGCTGGCGGCCTCGCAGGTGGTCGTCACGCACGCCGGTCAGAACGCCGTGGCCGAGGTAGCCGCGCTGCGCCGTCCCGCCGTGGTCGTGGCGCAGCCCCGTCCGCACGACGAGCAGCTGGCAACGGTCCGCGCACTCGCGGCCGGAGACATCGCGGTCACCTGCGAGCGCTGGCCCGCCGCGAACGACTGGCCGGCACTGCTGGCGTGCGCGGTCGCAACCGGCGGCACGTCCTGGTCGCGCTGGAACGATCTGCAGGGGGCCCGGCGCGCAGCCGACGCCCTCGACGGGCTGGGGTCGCGGTGAGCGCCCGTGAACGTCTGGCGCTGGTGACGATCGCGCACGGTCGCCATGTGCACCTGGCCGCCCAGGTCGAGCATCTGGCGCGCGGCACCCGCCGTCCCGATCGGCACGTCGTCGTCTCGATGGGGGACGAACAGATCGCGCCACTGCTGTCGGGGGTGCCTGACACCGACGTGCTCTCGGTCGACGCCGACCCCGCACGTCTCCCTCTGGCCGCCGCGCGGAACGCCGGTGCCACCGCTGCTCTCGACGGCGGCGCGGACTCCCTGGTGTTCCTCGACGTCGACTGCCTGCCCGGCGTCCGTACGCTCGAGCGGTACGCCCAGGTCACGTCTTCAGCAGCAGACTCCGACGGTCTGACACCGGTGATCTGGAGCGGCCCCGTGCACTACCTGCCCGCGCTGGAGCAGGGCGAAGCGTCCTACAGCGCCACAGACCTGGCGCTCTCCCGACCACACCCCGCCCGCCCCGTGCCCGACGGTGACCGACTGCTGGACGAACCGCGGCTGGAGTTGTTCTGGTCGCTGTCCTTCGCGCTCACCGCGGCGACCTGGCACCGGCTCGGCGGGTTCTGCGAGGACTACGTCGGATACGGCGCGGAGGACACCGACCTCGCCCGCGTCCTGGGCCGCGAGAGCGGCCGCCTGACCTGGGTGGGCGGAGCGACCGCGTACCACCAGCACCATCCGACGAGCACGCCACCGGTCCAGCACGTCGCGCCGATCGTGCGCAATGCCAACGTCTTCCACCGTCGCTGGGGGGACTATCCGATGCTGGGTTGGCTGCGCGAGTTCGAATCGCAGGGCCTCGTGCGGCACGACGAGCGCACCGGCGAGTGGTCGGTGTGCCAGGACACCCGCGCCGTCACGACGCCGTGACGAGTCGCTGGCATGCGAGAGTCGCACCGTGCCGTTCTCCTCGCTCGATCTGAGCCTCGACCCGGCGTCCGACGAAGCCGTGCGGGCCGGGTGGCAGGCACTGGAGCAGCAGGAGATCCCCTCCGAGGGGCGCCGCACCAGCCCGACGCACCGTCCCCACCTCACGCTGCTGGCCGCGCCGACGGTGCCTCCCGACCTCCTGGAGCGTGCGGCCCGCGATCTGCGGCCCCTCCTGCCGGCTCGCCTGACCGCGCGCGCGACCGTCGTCTTCGGCCGCGGGCCCTTCGTCGTCGCGCACCTCGTCGTACCGGACCCGGTGCTGCGCGCAGCAGTAGCCGATCTGCGCGGCGACGAGGGCGACCTGTGGATCCCGCACCTGACGCTCTCACGCAAGGTGCCCGCAGGTCGTCTGACCGACGCGCTACGAGCCGCCGAGGGCGCTCGGCCCATCGTGGTCGTAGCACAGCAGCTGCGACATTGGGATGCAATCCGTCACATCGTCACGCCACTGACATAGGGCATGCGTTCTGACAGACGCCCGCATCCCGGCCGCCGGTCAGGCCCCGGTGTCGATCAGAGATCGACCGTCTTGTTGTCCCCGCCCGGCGGCTTCTCGCCCGTCGTGAGGGTGCGCACGATGCCGACGAGACGCGACGGCTTGGCCGGGGTGTCCCAGTACTCCGCCGTGTCCGCGGTGACCTTGATGAGCACCACCCGCTCGTCCTCCGGCTCGGCCTGCAGCCATGCCTCGGCGAACTTGTTCCACAGCTCCCGGTTCTTGGCCGGGTCGTGCACGACCTCCGCCGTACCGCTCAGCGAGATGAAGTCGTCCGAGTCGGAGAACGCCAGGTTGATCCGCGGATCGGCCCGCAGCTCAGCCACTTTCGGCGAATCGGCGGCTGCGAAGAACCACAGCAGATCGTCGTCGGTCTGCTGGACACCCATGGGCCGGGACACCAGGCGCCCGTTGTCGTCGACCGTGGTCATCATGCAGAAGCGTGCCTTGTCCAGCAGCTTCCAGACG
Source organism: Allobranchiibius sp. GilTou73 (assembly GCF_021391335.1). GTDB lineage: Bacteria > Actinomycetota > Actinomycetes > Actinomycetales > Dermatophilaceae > Allobranchiibius > Allobranchiibius huperziae. The sequence goes on from NZ_CP090051.1 coordinate 718,498, forward strand.
GTGTCGCGCGCCTCGTCGTCCTGCGTGACGGGCGATCCGTGGGCAGCTTGCGATGTCATGCCAACTCCTCCGGGTCGGCCTGCGGGGTGGTCTCGTCCGAGACGGTCTTGTCGGCGCGATAGTCGCGCGGAGCGCCGTCGGCCTCGGTCTGGGAGTCCTCCGCCGGGGGCACTCCGTCGTCGGTGCCGGGCGAGTCCTGCACGCTGCCGCCCGGGGTCATCATCGAGGTCTCGGATACCTGCTTCTCGTCGTCATCACTCATCTGTGCAGTATGCGCCGCGCATCGCCGGTGCCGCCCGCCCGCCGGGGGTGGGCGGCGCTGCTGACGGGCCCGCGTGCACGCCGTACTGTCGAAGAATGACCCAGTCCCAGCGTGTCCTCGTCACCGGTGCCAGTGGATACGTGGGGGGACGGCTCATCCCGGAGTTGCTGCGCCGTGGACACTCCGTGGCCGGCGGCTTCTACGACGTCTACAAGGCCGACGGTTTCTGGTGGTCGGACCGGATCGACGCAGTGCAGCTCGACGTGTCGGACAAGGAGCAGGTGCTCGCCGGTCTCGGCGGGGTGCACACGGCGTACTACCTGATCCACGGTCTCGGCGGCGACGACTTCATGCAGAAGGACCGCGACGCCGCGCAGACGTTCGCCGACGGTGCGCGCGATGCCGGCGTCAGTCGCATCGTCTACCTGTCCGGCATCGTCCCTCCCGTGGACCACGACGAACTGTCGGACCACATCAGCTCGCGCCTGGAGGTCGAGGACATCCTGACCGGCTCCGGCATCCCGACGTACGCGTTGCGTGCCGCGATCCTGCTGGGCAGCGGCTCCACGTCGTTCGAGATCGTGCGGCAGCTGTCCGAGCGACTCCCGGTGCACACCGTCCCCACCTGGATGAAGTCGCAGGTGCAGCCGATCGCCATCGTCGACGCCGTGAAGGCGCTGGCGGGCTGCGTCGACCACGACGGCGAATCGCGGTCCTACGACATCGGTGGCTCCGAGCGGATGCCCTACTCCGACCTGCTCGCACTCTTCACCAAGGTCGCCGGTCTCACCCGCCCCCAGATCGAGATCCCGCTGCTGCCGACCGCGCTGGTCGGCAAGCTCGCCGGTCAGTTCGCGGACGTCCCCGGTTCGACGGTGGAGTCACTGGTGGAGAGCCTGCACGAGGACATGGTCTGCTCCGAGACCGACTTCCGCCGCGATCTGCTACCGGAGGGGTACGAACTGGTGGGGGTCGAGGCAGCCTTCGACCGGGCCCTTGCCGACCCGGCGGACGACGCCGACCCGGCCGAGCTGGACCCCGTCGGACCGTGGCCGAACGACCCGGACTGGGCCGGTGGCAGGGTCGAGACGAACGACGACGGGACGACGCACAAGAAGGGCCTGCTGCGCTCGGTCGTCGACCGCATCACCGACTGACCGGCAGCCGGGCGAGCTGCCGACGTGGCGGCCCCTGCGGTGTAACGTCGAAGGCAATCCGCGAATCAGGTCCCATATCAGTCAATCCGGTGCTTTGCCGCTAGCTGCCGCAACATCCGGACGGACTCAGGCAGAGGAGTCATCATGGCCGTGCGCTACACCGTCCCCGGAGTGTCCACCAAGGACGCCGAGCAGCTCATCAAGACCCTGCAGAAGCGGCTCAGCGCCTACAACGACCTGCACCTCACGCTGAAGCACGTGCACTGGAACGTCGTTGGGCCCTACTTCATCGCGGTGCACGAGATGATCGACCCGCAGGTCGATCTGGTGCGTGGGTACGCCGACGCCGTGGCCGAGCGCATCGCCACCATGGGCGGCTCGCCCTCCGGGACGCCCGGTGCGATCGAGCGGGACCGCACCTGGAAGGACTACTCGATCGGCCGGGACACCGTCCTCGCACACCTCGGCGCGCTCGACCTGGTCTACAACGGCGTCGTCGAGGACAACCGCAAGGCGATCGCAGCAGCCGGCGAGATCGACCCGATCACCGAGGACATGCTCATCGGTCAGACCGCGGAGCTGGAGAAGTTCCAGTGGTTCGTGCGCGCGCACCTGGAGGACCTGGGCGGCAACCTGGCCAGCACCGACTCCAGCACCGAGAAGGGCGCGGCCGAGGCGACCCGCACGGACGCCTGACCGGTTCCACACCTTCCGTCGAGCGCGGCGGTCAGGTACGCCGCTCGAGCAGCCCGCGCACGTACGCGGCCTGACCCGCGTGCTGGGTGATGTCGTTCAGCACGGACACGACGCGGGCGCCGAGGGTGACCGGCGGGTCCCAGTGCTCATCGACCACGCGGTCGTAGTCGGCGGCCGAGAAGCCCCGCAGCGCAGCGATCGTCGCCCGGTGGGTCGCCTTGTGATAGCCGGACAGCAGGGCAGGGTCGTCGACCGCGAACTCGCCGACCTCGGCGCTGGACTGGCCGTAGCCGAGTGCGTCGTCGTCGTACGGCAGGGCGAAGCGACTCACCCAGCCGTCCGCCGTCCAGACCTGGTCATCGCCGGTAAGGCCGGCGATGTGGTCGTCCTGCACCCGCGTCAGGTGCCAGACCAACCACCCCACGGAGTTCGCGTCGCGGTCGGGGCGCCAGGTCAGCTCCGCCGTACCGAGGTCGTGCACGATGCCCGGGATGAGCTCGTGAACCCGTTCGAACGCGTCGGTCAGGAGCGAACCAGCAAGAGCGGCAGCGGAATCCGAAGACATGTCATCACCATGTCACGCCGCGCCCGTGCCTTCACGCGGCCGGAACCGATTCACCAGGCGTCGCCGGCGGTGTCGACGCCGAGACGGTGCAGACGATCGCCCTGCAGCTCGTACCGCGTCATGTCCGTCAGCGTCGGGGAGTAGGCGTGCACCGAGACGGCCAGCTCCGATCCGAGGTTCACGACGTCGTGGACGTGATCCGCGCCGAAGCCCTTGCCCTGGCCGTCGGTCAGGTCGGTGCGGCGGACGCCGTCGTGCCAGGCCTGCTCGACGAGTGCGCCGGAGACGACGACGAAGGCTCCCGAGGCGATGCCGTGGTCGTGCCATCCGGTGCCGGTGCCCGAGGGCCAGGCGCTCGCCCAGACCTGCACGGCGGGGATCGATGCCAGCTCGATCCAGTGCCGTTCGGCGTGGTCCCGGCTGATCGAGGCCAGTGCGTTCAGGCGCCAGTCGTGCGCGAAGAGGTGGGCGATGTCGAGCAGTTGGTCCGGGGTGTGGACGCCGGTCCGCGGGGTGGAGGTGAGCGGGGCGGCCGTGAGAGTGGTCATGCGGGAGTCCTTCGAGGGGTATGCAGACGGTCGGGTCGGCGAGGGATCAGCCGCGGCGACAGCACTCGGCGCGCGGCTGATCCCCGGCGGTACACATGCCGCGGGCGCTGTGAGCACGCCCGGACACACCCCGTCCCACCGGGAGGCCAGCGGTCGAGGAAACCTCGATACGACGCCGAGTTATCGAACGCATAAGGCGAAGTTATATGTGCTGGGGCAGCTAGCCAGCCCAGGTCCACCATCCGGACGCTTCCCACGGTGCGGGAGGCGAGCCCGGGTCAGTCCGACAGCGCGTCCAGCCAGACCGTGACCGCGACCGCGCCAGGGTCCGGGTGGCCCTTGACCCGGTCGCCCAGGTAGCTGGAGCGCCCGCGACGCGCCACCTGGGACGTCGTCGCGTCGGCGCCCCGCCGTGCAGCCGCCTGGGCGGCGCCCAGCCCCGCAGTGGCCTCGGTCGCAGCGGGCGCGAGTGCATCGACCATCGTGCGGTCGCCCGCCTTCGCGCCACCCAACTCCTGCACGCCCTCGCTGGCCGCCTGTAGGGCAGCTGCCCAATCACCATCCGCCCCAACGGCTTCGGCCGCCCTCAACAAGCCGGCCGCGTACAACGGTCCGGAGGTGCCACCGACCTCGCGGCGTACGACGGCTGCGAGCGCGCGCAGCTGATGACGTGCGTCACCGGTCTGCGGCTCTCCCAGCCACGAGCGGGCACCGCGGGCCAGGGCGGTCCCGAGGTCACCGTCGCCGACCACCTTGTCCATCAGGGTCAGCTCCTCCTCGGCCGCGAGGAGTGCGTTGCAGGCGCGCTCGATACCGCCGGCGCAGATCCTGTCGTCGACGCCTTCCTCCTCCTGCGGACTCCAGGCAGCCGCGGGCACCTCCACCTGCACCAGGCCAGGCACGTCGGAGGCACCACGACTGGGCCAGCCGATCGATGCCGTCGGCGCGTCGAGGAGTGTGAGCAGGTCGGGGTGCACATCGGTCGCGAGCAGCGAGACCGAGCATCCGGCCATCTCCAGGCTGGTCATCACCAGACCCTGATAGAGACGGTCGACGCGAATGCCCTTTTGCTGCAGTAGGTTCACTGCGGCTCGCGCCACGATCGCCAACTCCATCGGCGGGGTGCCACCCGTGGAGTTGATGAGTGCGACGACGTGGGCACCGGACTCGTATCCCCGGTCCTGTACGACGCCGTCCACCAGCCGCCCGGCCAGATCGTCCGCCGGCGCCATGTCGATGGAGGTGACGCCCGGTTCGCCGTGGATGCCGAGGCCGAGCTCGACGCCGTCCTCGGCGATGTCGGCACCGGGCTCGTCCGAACCCGGCACGACACACGGCGTGAGCCCCAGACCCATCGTGCCGACGCCGGTGGCGACGGCCTGGGCGAGCGCGGTGACGTCGTCCAGCGAACCGCCGCGTTCCGCGAGCGCCCCTGCGGTCTTGTGCACCAGCACCGTGCCGGCCAGGCCGCGACGTCCGGCGTTCTCGTCGTCGTCGGCGAGCGCGACATCGTCACCGACGACGACCATCCGCACGTCGTAGCCCTCGGAGCGCGCCAACTCCGCAGCCAGCCCGAAGTTCAGCCGGTCGCCGGTGTAGGACTTCACGATCAGCAACGCGCCACCGGTGCCCGTGACGGCCCGGATACCGTCGAGCACGGCATCGACACTCGGCGAGGAGAAGACCCCGCCGCTGACCGCCGCGGTGAGCATGCCGCTCGCGACGTACCCGGCGTGCGCGGGTTCGTGGCCCGCGCCACCCCCTGAGATCAGCGCGACCGGCAGGTCGGTGTTCGGTCCGTGGCTCAGGCGGTCACGGCGTACGACGATGGTGCGGTCGCGCAGGATCGCGGTGCCCGGCTGGGTGAGCACCACCCCCTCCATCGACTCCCGCACCACCTCGAGCGGGTCGTTGATCAGCTTCTTGGCCATGAAAGCTCCATCCGGGTCGCCCCCGCACGTCGTCGTAGGGGTCTGCCGCCACCGTGGCCCTCGCCACGGCGACGCGCAAGGCATCCGCCGAGAACTACCCCGGCAGGCCGCCCAGACCCGGTGTCCCGACGAGCGGGAGCGCCGCCTGGCAGGACGGCTTGAAGTTCGGCACCCGCGGCCCAAGCGCGTTCAGCACGTCCTGGATCGCGTTGTTGTCGTAGATGATTCCGAGGTGATCCGTGCCGTCGAGCGGGCACTGCTGCTGCAGGACGATGTTCGTCGCTCCGGGGCCCTTGAGGAAGGCGTTGGTGTACGGCGTCACGACGTCGTCCAGCCGGGTCTCGATGACCGTGTAGTGCACCCCGGGCACGGTGTCGCCGTGCGCGTTCAGAGCCTTGGTGAACGGCGAGGTGTTGAGCTGCTGGTCGAACGCGGGGGCGCCGGAGGCGCTCAGGAAGTCGACGCCCGTGGCGTTCTGGACCGCGCCGATCAGGCTCAGCACACCGAAGAAGCTCGTGCCGTAGTTGGACGGCGCGAGGCCGACGAGCGAATCGACCTTCGACGCACCGCCGAGGTTCTGCAGGTAATAGCGGGGCAGCGGACCGCCGCCCTGCGACCAGCCGACGATGTCGACCTTCGCGGCGCCTGTCTGCGCCAGCACCTTGTCCACGAACCCGGACACCTGTCGGGCCGAGGTCGGGATGTCGCCCATCGCGCCGATCACGCCGCCGGTGGAGGCGGTGAGCTGGGTGTCGCCGTAATTCAGTCCGTAGACGCAGTAGCCCTGGTCGGCGAGCAGCGGTCCGATCCGGGCGAAGGAGTGGGTGATGCGGGAGGTGGTGCCTTCCAGCAGCACCACCGGACGCGGGTGCGCCGCGCTCGGCGTGCACGGCACGTTCACACCGGGCGGGTTGGCATCAGGTGTGGAGACCCAGCTCGCGTAGCCCGAGGCGGAACCGCCGACCGGGTAGTCGGGGGCGGCTGCCTGCGCGGGAGCCGTCTGCGCTACGCAGAAGCCGCCCACCAGGGCGATACCCGCGCAAGCCTGACCGATACGTCGTCTCGTCATTACCGGAGAGTAACGCGATCCTCAGGCTGCGGTGAGACTCACGTCACACCCGGATCCGGGGTCCGGGGTCAGCCCTCCCGGCCGCTCGTGGTGCACACGCACACCCGGTTGCCGTCCGGGTCGGCCAGCACCGTGAAGGCGGGCGCCTCCTCGTCGTCGATGACCGTGCCGCCCGCGGCGACGGCGGCTGCGATGCGGTCGGAGGCGACCTCTGGCGCGATCCAGAGGTCGAAATGCCAGCGTTGACGGGGGGTCTCGTGCTCGTCGGTGCCTTGGAACCACAGGCTCGGCACGCGGCCGGTCGGGTCGAAGACAGAGTCGTGAATGCGGTTGTCCGGGCTGCCGGTGAGCAGCGCAGACCAGAACGGCCCGACGCGGTCGTCATCAGCAGTGTCGAGCGCCACCTCCAGCTGTGTGACCTCGAGGGGTCGCGCGGCCAGGCCGTGCTCCGCGGCGATCCGGCTGATCTCCCCGGCCAGGTCGAGGTCCTTCTGCGTGACCCACAGCCCGGCCTCGTGGGTGCACAGCGACAGGTCCACCACGCCGTAGGTGAGGCGGACGTCCGGATGGTGGTTCGCGGACTCGGCCGCATCCGCGACCGCCGCGATGAACTTCGCGGCAGCGGCGTAGTCGGGGACGGCGTAGCGGGCGTGCAGCGCCTGGGCGAGCTTGCGCCAGTCGTCCAGCCCCGCGGCGCGGATCTGTGCGTTGTCGACGGTGTCCATCCTGCGACTCTGGCACGAGGGTCCGACAGCTGTGGGCGTTTCCGGCCCGGCAGGCTCAGCCGCCCGGCAGCGCCGGCCGCAACGCCTCGGTCAGCTCTGCTCGAGCGCCCACCAGCGACGGGCCGTACCAGGTGAGAGCGCGGCCGGAGACGAGCGCGGTCGGACTCGTGAACGCCTCGGGACCGTCGTCGGCCGTGAACACGTACGGCTCGTCGGGCAGGACGACCAGCTGCGCGACGCGCTCGATCTCGGCGACGTCCGCACGCGGGTAGCGCTCCGCATCGGCGTACGCGTTGACCAGGCCGAGCCGATGCAGCACGTCGCCGGCGAAGGTGCCGCCGCCGACGACCATCCAGGGGTCGCGCCACACCGCGATCGCCGCGGCGACCGACGGCAGCGTGGGCGGTGCTGCCCACACCTCCCGTGCGTCGGCCAGCCACTGCGGCCGCGGCCAGCCGAGGGCGGCGAACATCCGCGCGAGGGAGTCCAACGCCTCTGTGACGTCAGCGATCTCGGTGACCCATACCGCGATTCCCGCGTCACGCAGCCGCCGCACGTCCAGCTCTCGGTTCTCCTCCCTGTTGGCGATCACCACGTCGGGTCGCAGCGCCCGGATCGCCGAGAGGTCCGGGTTCTTCGTGCCCCGCACCCGGCGCACGTCGAGATCGGCGGGGTGCGTGCACCAGTCGGTCGCGCCCACGACGGCCTCCGGACGATCGTGCGCGAGCGCCTCGGTCAGCGACGGCACCAGGGAGACCACCCGGCGAGCCGGCGAGAGGAGGTCCAACGGGTGTCCCAGATCGTCGAGCTGCACGCTCGTCACCCAACCTCTCGTCCGGGGTCGCTTCGGGCCTGGATGCCATCCACGCCGTACCTATTGCAGACGTTGCAGCAGGTCCGCGAGGCGCCGCGCTACGTCGTCCCCGAGGTCCGCAAGGGCATGTGGAGTGCGCAGCAGGATCGCGTCGGCCGTGGCCACCGCGGCGTGGCCGGCGTCGGTGAGCGCCACGAGCTTGCGACGTCCGTCCTCCGGGTGAGGTCGGCGTTCGACCAGGCCGTGGGCCTGCAGTTTGTCGACCACGAGCGTCGCGTACGGCGCATCGAAACCATTGGCGTCGGCGATCTGGGTGAGCGTCAACGAATCCTGCCGGAGTTGGAACAGGACCTTTCCGCGCCCGGCGCCGAGACCGAATCCCAGTGTCTCCCTGAGCTCTTCGTGCCGGTTCTGATCGCTCACGAACTGCTGCATGAGGGCCCAGGCGTACGCCGCGGGGTCGGCCGGATGATCGCCGCCCGCCTGCTTCGCGGCTGTCACCACGGCACCGTGCGACCCAGGTAGTCCACGTAGTGCAGACCCGGCCGGCCGCCGAGGTCCTCCATCGTCGTCACCACATGGGGGATGCTCTCATCCACCTCCAGGCGCGCGCCCTCGCCGCCCAACTCGGTCTTCACCCACCCCGGCGCCATGAGCACCAGGGTCCGGTCCTCGCCCGCGTGACGGGCCGCATAGCTGCGCATGAAGGTGTTGAGGGCAGCTTTGCTGCCGCGGTAGACCTCGTGGCCGCCGCGTTCGTTGTTGGTCACGCTGCCCTGACCCGAGGACATCACCCCGATGGTTCCGGTCGGCGCCACGAGGTCCTGCAGGGCCTCGATCAGTCGCAACGGGCTGAGGGCGTTGGTCACCATCACCCGCACGAACTCCTCCGTGCTCGTCTGCCCGACGATCCCCTCCGGCTTGTTCGTGACCCCGGCGCTCACGAACAGGACGTCGAACGTGCGGCCGGCCAGCCGCCCGCGCAGACCGTCGATCTGCTCCGGCACCGTCACGTCCACCGTCTCGATCTCGATGCTGCCGGGCTGTCCATCGGCCACCTGCGGGAGCGCCGTCGAGCTCGGATCGCGCACGGTCGCGACGACGTGCCGTCCGCGTCGTACCCACTCCTGTGCCAGAGCGAGGCCCAGACCTCGCGACGCTCCGATGAGGAGCACCGATCTCGATGCGGTCGCGTCGCCCGTGTCATTAGTTGTAGTCACAACAACAGTTGTACTTCATACAACCAATTGGATCAAGGGGTCCGACAGCTACTGCTCGTGCACGATCCGTCGTCGGCCGACCTGGAAGCCCGCACTCTCGAAGGCCGCGCGCATCGGCGTGTTGGCCAGGTCGGTCGTGCCCACGATCTGGTCCTGGTCGTTGTCGTGGTGCACGTGCACCATCTCGGCGAGGACGTCATGCACGTAGCCGTTGCCCCGATGCTCCGGGAGGATGCCGAGATAGCTGATGCTCGCGTCGTACGCCGTCCTCGTGGGGATCATGAAACCGACCGGCGTCCGACCGTCGAGCACGGCCACCCGCCACGAGTCCCGCTCGCCCGGCAGTAACAGATAGAACTCGAGGTCGTCGTCCGCGAGCGCCTCGATGCCTTCGGTGGCGACTATGTGGAGCGTGTAGGCGTCCAGCGAGCCGTCGGCGACCCTGGCGAACATCCCTCGGAACGTGGCGTCCGGAGCAGCCTCGAACGTCAGACGGGTGGATCGGACCGGGCGAGGGTCGGCGGCTGAGCGGCAGTAGCTGACCCGCTCGGTCGTCCTGGAGAAGCCGCCCGCCTTCGCGGCCTGCCCGCGCCACCGCACGGCCGCGACCGCAGCGGGGTCGTCGGATCAGGCGGTGGCCGCATCGATGTTGAACTCCAACGCCGAGCCGGGACCGAATGCCTTCAGCCCCTCTGCGATGAGCGCCGCACCTACGTGCTCCGGATGCTCCGTGCCGTCACGGATGAGAAGGCAGTCCAACGTGCTGGGCCGCTCCGCGGTGTCACCGCCCCACCACAGGGCCCGGCCGATCGGCGAGCCGTCCTGCTCCGCCACCCATGACCACTCGGGGCGGTAGTTGCGGCTGTCCAGTTCGCGTCGCAGCCGGGTGTCGTCGATCCAGACGACGGGCTCGGTGCCCACCCATCCGAAGAGCAGCTCGAGGTCGGCGCTGGTGATGCGTCGCATCGAGAAGGGATTGCTGCTGACAGACATTGCACGGAGCATCCCTCAGCGCGGAAGGTCACGTCACCAGGTTTTCCCGGCAACGTCAGGACCGCCGGCGACGACTGATGGGTCCGGCGGTCACCAGCGCGTGAATCCGGTTGAGCACCGAGCGCGGCCGTAGCGCCGGGCTGCTCGTACCCGCGTTGTCCGCCATCCCGTCGATCGCGTCGGTCAAGACCTGGTGCGGGTCCTTGGACGGCCGCCATCCGAGGTCGTGGTGGGCGTGCGCACAATCCTGCAGCGGCACCGCGAAGGCCAGATCGATCCAGCCGGGGCTGAGCGGTTGCAGTCCGACCTTCCAGCTGCCCGCGACGATGGCCCGTAGGACGGTCGCCGGCACCTGGACGGGACGGGCGCCCAGGACGTCGGCGACGATCTCCCTCGTCAGCGGCTCGTCGGCGGCCAGGTTGAACTCCCCGCCGCGGCCCTGTTCGAGGACCCGGTCGAGAGCGTCCGCGACATCGTCGGAGTGCACCACCGGGATGGCGAACCGACCATCGAGCGGCAGCACAGGGAGGTACCGCAGCAGCCGCGCCGGGAAGTACGCCGGAAGTCCGTAGCGGTCGAGCGCGGCACCCGCGTCCCGTTGCATGACGATGCCGGGCCGGATCCGGGTGAGCGTCATCCCAGCCGGGTGGTCCCGGGCATAGGTGTCGAGCAGCCGCTCCGCCGCAGCCTTGTCGTTGCTGTACTGCGAGCTCGTCATGCCCGTATGCGGATAGGACTCCTCGACCGGTGTGTCGCTCGTCTTCGCGGCGTACGCGCCGACCGACGACATGTGCACGAAGTGGCCGACACCCGCGCGGTCGGCAGCCGCCAGGACGGCCGCCGTGCCTCCCACGCCCACCCGGGTCAGATAGTCGGGCCGCCGGGTCGGTTGGAACGCCCAGGCGAGGTGCACGACGGCATCCACACCGGTCATCGCCTCGTCCAGCGCCGCGGGTGCGGAGTCCTCGCTGAGATCCACCCGCTGCCAGCGCACATCGTCGTACGGCGGCTCGGACGGCGGCGGCCGGCGAGCCAGCCCGACGATCTCCACGTCCTCGCGACCGGCCAATCGGCGCAGCAGGGCGGTGCCGATGTTGCCGCTGGCGCCGGTGATCAGCAGCCGGGTCATTCGACGTCCAACCCGTGCGACGTGTGCACCAGCCGGCCCACCCGCAGCTTGATCCGCCGGCCGTAGGACAGGACGAGCGCGGTGTAGCCCGGTGTGTCGCCGTGGTACCCGAGGAAGCCGCGCGGCCCCGCGACCATCGCCCCGGTCACCACGTCGTACCGGCTCTGGTGCCATGGGCACACGAGGCAACCCTCGGCATTCACATGCCCCTCACTCAGGTCGGCGAGCTGGTGACGACATCGACGCGACACCGCGAAGTCCTCGCCGTTGCTGTTGCCGACGGCCCATCTGCCGAGCCTGCGGACCGATCCGAGGGGGAGGTCGTCGACGTCCGGCCGTTGTTCGCTCATACGCCTGCGGTACCCGTTCGGGGCGATGGTGACGCATCGCCCGCGCGCCCCACCGCGGCTGCCGGCCCCGGCGGCGCCGGGGGCATACTTCCTATCCGTGCGCGCCCTAGCCAAGACCTCCGCCGCCCCCGGCCTCGAACTGATCGACGCCCCCGAGCCGGACTGCGGACCCGACGACGTGATGATCCGGGTGCTGCGCACCGGCCTGTGCGGCACCGACCTGCACCTGGAGCAGTGGGACGAGTGGGCGGCCTCCACGCTGCACGTGCCGCAGATCATCGGCCATGAGTTCTTCGGTGAGGTCGCGCGCGTCGGCGCCAACGTGACGAGCGTCCGCGTGGGCCAACGCGTTTCGGGCGAGGGCCACATCGTGTGCGGTGAGTGCCGCAACTGCCGGGCCGGGCGGCGGAACCTGTGCATCCGCACGATCGGCATCGGCGTCAACCGGGACGGCGCGTTCGCCGACTACGTCGTGATCCCGGCGACCAACGCCTGGGTGCAGCCCGATGACATGGACCCCGACGTGGGCGCGGTCTTCGACCCGTTCGGCAACGCCACGCACACCGCTTTGTCCTTCCCGATCGCGGGCGAGGACATCCTGGTCACCGGCGCGGGCCCGATCGGGGTGATGGGTGCCGCGATCGCCAAGCACGTCGGCGCGCGCAACGTCGTGGTCACCGACATCAGCGACTACCGCCTCGCGCTCGCCAAAGCGGCCGGCGCCGACCGGGTGGTCAACGTCTCGCGCGAGCGCATCGCCGACGCGCAGCGCGAGCTCGGGATGCGCGAGGGCTTCGACATCGCCCTGGAGATGTCCGGCCATCCAGCGGCGGTCGAGGAGATGCTCGCGAACATGAACCACGGCGGACGCATCGCGATGCTCGGGCTGCCCGCGGGTCCGTTCGCCATCGACTGGGGACGGGTGATCACCCACATGATCACCATCAAGGGCATCTACGGCCGCGAGATGTACGACACCTGGTACGCCATGAGCGCGATGCTGCAGTCCTCAGGTCCGCTCGAGCACGCGGTGCGCTCGGTGATCACCCACCGCTTCCCCGCGGAAGAGTGGCAGCAGGCGTTCGACACCGCCCGATCGGGCGAGTGCGGCAAAGTCGTCATGGACTGGAGCTGACGCCACCGCGTCGCTCCCTCACCCGAGGAGACACCGATGTACGACATCAAGGACGATCTGGCCGCGACCCTCGCCGAGATCGAGGACGCGGGCCTGACCAAGCACGAGCGTGAGCTCACCTCACCGCAGTCCTCCCACGTGCGCACGAAGCAGGGTGAGGCACTGAACTTCTGCGCCAACAACTACCTCGGTCTGGCCGACCACCCCGAGATCGTGGCCGCGGCCACCGATGCGTTGCAGCAGTGGGGTTTCGGGATGGCGTCGGTCCGCTTCATCTGCGGGACCCAGTCGCAGCACGCGGAGCTCGAGCGCCGTATCGCCGACTTCGTCGGGCAGGAGGCCGCGATCCTCTACTCCTCCTGCTTCGACGCCAACGGCGGCACCTTCGAGGTGCTCTTCGACGCGCAGGACGCGATCATCTCCGACGCCCTCAACCACGCCTCGCTCATCGACGGCATCCGGTTGTCCAAGGCGAAGCGCTACCGCTACCAGAACGCCGACATGGCCGACCTGCGGGCGCAGCTGGAGGCGGCCCGGGACGCGGGTGCCCGCCGTACCGTCGTCGTCACCGACGGGGTCTTCTCGATGGACGGCTACTACGCGCCGCTGGACGAGATCTGCGACCTGGCAGAGGAGTTCGGCGCCCTGGTGATGGTCGACGACTCGCACGCGGTCGGCTTCGTCGGCGACGGCGGACGCGGGACGCACGAGTTGAAGGGTGTGCTGGACCGGGTCGACATCGTGACCGGCACCCTCGGCAAGGCCCTCGGCGGAGCCTCCGGCGGGTACGTCGCCGCGCACCGGGAGATCGTCGACCTGCTGCGCCAGCGCTCGCGTCCCTACCTCTTCTCCAACGCCGTGGCGCCGAGCGTGGTCGCCGGCTCGCTCAAGGCGCTCGAACTCGCCGCGACCTCGACCGACCAGCGGGAAGCGTTGCGGCGCAACACGTCTTCCTTCCGCGAGCTGATGACCGATGCCGGTTTCGAGTTGCTGCCCGGCGGTCACCCGATCGTCCCGGTCATGTTCCCGGGCGAGGACGGCGCCCGCACCGCGGCCCAGGTCGCCGACGCCATGCTCGAGCGGGGTGTCTACGTGATCGCCTTCTCCTACCCCGTCGTACCGCAGGGCAAGGCGCGCATCCGCGTGCAGCTGTCCGCCGCGCACAGCGAGGACGACGTGCGCACCTGCGTGCAGGCGTTCGTCGACGCGCGCGACGAGGTCACCGCAGGCAGCTGAGGCTGCCCCGCGGTGACCGTCGTCGGTGGGGGTGGATCCCCCGTCAGTGCTCCTCCACCGCGTGGGAGTCGGTGAGCGTCAGCGCGCCGCCGATGGCGATGACACCGACGACCGCCGCCAGCACGGCGTAGGTGATGCGCTCGCCGTGGAAGAACGACGCCACGAGGGCGCTGCTCCAGGTGCCCGCCGGCAGCTGCGTGGTGACCAGCGCGGCGATCAGCGTGCCGACGATCGCGGTGCCGACGCTCGTGCCGACCTCCTGTGCCGTGTCGTTCAGTGCCGCGCCGATCGACGTGCGGTTGGCCGGCATCGCATCGATCAGAGCGACCGCACAGATGGTCATCACGGTGCGCAGTCCGATGGTCATCAGGACCATCGAGGCCGCGATCGCGGCGTACCCGTGACTGACGCCCCAGGACAGGCCCACCAGGGAGAGGGTCAGGCAGACGGCGCCGACCAGGCAGGCGATGCGGTGGCCGAAGCGCTTGCCCAGCCACTCCGACAACGGGGTGGCCGCGAGCATCGTGATGATGAGCGGCAGGTTGGCGAGACCGGCCTTGACCGGGCTCCAGCCGTACGCGTACTGGAAGTGCAGGATCAGACCGAAGAGCACCGCGGCCATCGCGATGGAGGTGCCGATCTGGGCGAGCACGGCGCCGCGGGCGGTGCCGTTCGACATGATCGACAGATCCAGCATCGGTGCGGCGCTGCGACGCTCGTGCCAGACCCAGGCGACGGCGGCGGCGATTGCGCCGACGATCGAGGCGAGGGTGATCGCCGAGAGCCAGCCGTGCTGCACGCCACTGGTCAGCGAGTAGCAGGCGAGGCCGATCATCGTGATGCTGAGGAGCGCACCCGGCAGGTCGAGGCGGTCCTTGGTCAGGTCCTCGGGACGGTCCGCACGCACTCCGAGGCGCACGCCGATGCACGCGATCAGCGCGATCGGGGCGTTGACGACCAACAGCCACTCCCACCGCACGTGCGCCAGGGCGGTCCCGCCGAGCAGCGGGCCGAGGATGAAGCCGGACATGCCGACGACGATCATCACGGTGACCGCGCGCATCCGCAGGTCCTTGTCGTCGAAGAGACGGAAGACCAGGGAGTTGGTGATGGGCGCCATCGCGGCGGCCGCGACGCCCAGTGCCGCACGCAGCGCGATGAGCTCACCGGTCGACTCGACGAAGATCACGGCGAGGCTGAGCACACCGAACAGCGCGAGTCCGGCGAGCAGGACCCGACGCCGCCCGAGACGGTCGGCGATCGATCCGGACGTGAGCAGCAGCCCGCCGAATGTCAGGGAGTACGCGCCGGTCACCCACTGCAGTGCGGTCGTGCCGCTGCCGAGGCTGCGACCGATCGTGGGCAGGGCGATCGACAGCAGAGTGTTGTCGACCATCTCGACGAAGAACGCCAGGCAGAGGGCGGCCAGCGGGATCCAGGCAGCACGCAGCGACGTGTAGGTGTGCGGCGCCGGCGCCTTGACGGCGATGTCGGCGATGTCTGCAGGGGACGTGGTGTCAGTCATGGCGGCCTCCTCAGGGTGACGGACGAGCTCGGTGGTCATGCCGACGAATTTAGGGATGCGTGCTTTCACCGCGGTTTCATCTCGGTTTCACGCCGACCGACACCGCGCCCTTCGCCCTAGGGGCGGGTGCCGGTCCCGGTGATGGTCTTGCGCCTGAGGCGCCGATCTCGTCGCAACGGCACGGTGATCCGCCCGCTCTCCACGTGCACAGCGAGTTCATCCATCCGTGCGGGCAGGTACTTCTCCTCGACCCGCTCGCGATGGAAGCAGCGCCGGCCTCCCCATGGCTCTTCATCATCGGACAGGACGCCGATGACCCATCGCTTGGTGAGCTGGGCTGCTGCGAACTGCACCAGACCGATCGCGCCCGCAGCCAGGCCTCCGGCGAAACTTCCAGAGCCGTCCTGCATCTCGCGCAGAGTATGACCACGAGGTACGGCCCTGATGAAGACCCATCGCCCGTTCGGGGCCTGGACGAGAACCTCGTCAGGACAAGCGTCTCGCGTCCGCATCGGCGCCGCGGTGCGCTTCCTGACCGGGTCAGACATGGACCCCGGCAGCGCGCACCTTCTCCCCGATCGGCCCGTTCTTCCAGTCCTTGGAATACAGACTCACCATGACCCGAGACAAGGCGGCGTGACCTTCCAACCTCTTCGGAAGGACCGACGGTCGCCCTGACGACCTGACCGCGCCCACCGCTGCTCCGCAGCACACCAGTTCTTCGACTCGCATCACGACCTGGTGTCGTCGACTCTGAACCGCCGTCACCTGCGACCACGGAACGGACAACCTGTACTGGTCGCGTTGCACGACCAGGACGTCCGGATGGACGGTCAGCGTCCGTCTGCGAACACGGCGTACCGACATAGATCCGGCGAGCAGTACGAACACGATCGCCGCCCCAAGACCCAGACCGAACGGCGGAATCGCCACCACGCAGAACGCGGCACCGATCACGGCAACCGGGGCTGACGACGCGATGGCGACGGACCAACGGATCCGAAGCTGAGTCACGGGCACAGGGTAAGTGTGAGATGGCAACCGACCCACGACAGCCCGAAGGGATCAGCGACCGTGTCGACGCCATCCGGCGGCTGCCGAAGCGGGGCGGGGCCCTCAACCAGCCTCGCTGCCGTCGCGCAGCGACCGGACCATGCTGCGCAGGATCCGCAGCGCGTCCGACCGCTCGCCCGGGGTCAGACCGCTCAGCATCCTGACCTCGACGGATCGGATGGCGGCGGTCGCCTTCGCGAGGCTCCGTCGACCGCGTGGCGTGAGGCGCGCGGGGAGGACCTTCCCCACCGCGGCCTGCGTCGGCCTGGTCACGAAGCCGTCGCGTTCCAGGGCCTGCAGCAGTACGTTCATCGACTGCCGTGTCACGAAGGCGCCTCGGGCGAGTTCGGAGTTCGAGAGGCCCGGGCGCTGGGCGAGCAACTCGAGGCAGGAGTAGTGCGTCACGGTCATCCCCAGCGGCCTCAGCACCGCCTCCATCTCTGAGCGCAGGGCGCTGGAGGCCTCTTTGAGCAGGTAGCCCAGCGACGTCTCCAGGTCGATGCCAGGTCCGCCTTGACTCATGTCAGTATTCTGACATACGGTCGCTCGTGTCAGATTACTGACACGCCACGGAAAGTAGGAAGATCACCATGCCCGTCACCGGCCCCGACTTCATCTCGCTCCAAGCTCGCGACCTCGACGCCTCGCAGGCGTTCTACGAGCAGTACCTCGGTCTCGTCCGATCCCCCGTCGGCCCTCTACACGCCGTCGTCTTCGACACCAAGCCGATCGCGTTCGCATTGCGGGACATCGTCCCCGGCACCGATCTGGCGTCCGTCCCGCAACCCGGCATCGGCGCCGCCATCTGGCTGCACGCCACCGACGTGCAGGCCATCCACGACGCCCTCGCCGCGGACGGCCACACGATCGTGACCGCGCCGATCGACGGCCCGTTCGGTCGCACGTTCACCTTCGCCGACCCCGACGGCTACCAGGTCACGCTGCACGACAAGGCCTAGGACGGAGGTCGCCGCGGCCCTGGAACGGGGCGTGGCACGTTTCCGACCCGTCGCCGTACCCCGGGAGACACACGTCGCACCACGCGACTACGGTCAAATCATGGACTTTCGATACCTCGGCAACAGCGGACTGAAGATCTCCGAGATCACCTACGGCAACTGGCTGACCCACGGCTCCCAGGTCGAGGACGACATGGCGGTGCGGTGCGTGCGCGCCGCCCTCGACGCCGGCATCACCACCTTCGACACCGCCGACGTCTACGCGAACGGCGCCGCGGAGAGCGTGCTCGGCCGGGCCCTGGCCGGCGAACGCCGCGAGGGGATCGAGATCTTCACCAAGGTCTATTTCCCGACGGGTCTGAAGAAGCACAACGACACTGGCTTGTCCCGCAAGCACATCCGCGACTCGATCGACGCGTCGCTGCGGCGGTTGCGCACCGACTACATCGACCTCTACCAGGCGCACCGCTACGACCACGAGACGCCGCTGGAGGAGACGATGCAAGCGTTCGCCGACGTCGTGCGGTCCGGCAAGGCCCTCTACATCGGGGTCAGCGAATGGACGGCCGACCAGTTGCGCGCCGGCCACGCGCTCGCGCAGGAGCTCGGCATCCAGCTCATCTCCAACCAGCCGCAGTACTCCATGCTCTGGCGGGTCATCGAGGACCAGGTCGTGCCCACGTCCAAGGAGCTCGGCGTCTCCCAGATCGTCTGGTCGCCCATCGCCCAGGGGATCCTGACCGGCAAGTACCAGCCGGGGAAGCAGCCCCCGGCCGATAGCCGCGCCGCCGACGAGAAGGGCGGCGCCGACATGATCAAGCGCTTCATGAACGACGAAACCCTCACCGCCGTGCAGAAACTCGTCCCCATCGCCAAGGACCAGAACCTCTCGATGGCACAGCTCGCGGTGGCCTGGGTGCTGCACAACGACAACGTCGCAGCCGCCCTCATCGGCGCGTCGAAGCCGGAGCAGGTCACCGACAACGCAGGCGCCGCCGGCATCACCCTCTCACCCGACGTCCTCACCTCGATCGACGAGGCGCTGGGCGCGCTACCCGAGAAGGACCCAGGCAAGACGAGCTCACCCAAGGAACGTCTCGTTTAAGGCACGAATGCCCGCGGGCGTTGCCAACCTGAGCAATTCCTGAACATCCTCGCTACGCTCCGGCGATGGGATTCTCCACGCTGGTGCGGACCAAGGATGTCGACACCGTCATCCACCAGAACGACGAGGGCGGCGCGGACCATCACGCGAAGCTCGGGAAGAGCCTCGGTGCCCGAGACCTGATGGGTTTCGGGATCGGCATCGTGATCGGCACCGGCATCTTCACCCTGACGGGAGTAGAGGCCAAGAACCACGCGGGCCCCGCGGTGGTGATCTCGTTCGCGATTGCCGGCGTCATCAGCATGCTGGCGGCGCTGTGCTACGCCGAGCTCGCCGCCGCGGTGCCGACCGCGGGCAGTTCCTACACGTACGCGTACACGACGATCGGTGAGATCTTCGCCTGGATCATCGCGTGGGACCTGATCCTGGAGTTCGCGCTGGGCGCGGCGGTGGTCGCGCGCGGCTGGTCGGGCTACCTGCAGTCGTCGTTCAACCTGCCGCAGGCGTTCTTCGGCGAGGAGCACTCCGTCGTCAACCTCGGCGCCGTCTTCATCGCCGGCATCCTGGGCGTGATCGCTGCGGTCGGTATCCGCGAGTCCAAGTGGGTCACCAACGCGCTCGTCGCGATCAAGGTCTCCATCTGCATCTTCGTGATCGTCGTCGGCATCTTCTTCGTCAAGGCCGCCAACTACAAGCCCTACATCCCACCGTCCCGTCCGGACACCAAAGGGGCCTCGGGCCTGTCCCAGCCGCTGTGGCAGTGGGCTTCCGGCTCGCACGCCACGGCGTACGGCCTGACCGGCGTGCTCGTCGCGACCGCCGTGGTGTTCTTCGCCTACAGCGGGTTCGAGGCGGTGGCCAACCTCGGCGAGGAGACCAAGGATCCGGCCAAGGACATGCCGCGCGGCCTCATCGGCACCCTGGTCATCTGCACGGTCCTCTACCTTGCCGTGTGCGCTGTGCTCACCGGGATGGTGAAGTACACCGGCCTGTCCGAGGGCGCCCCGATCTCCGACGCGTTCAAGCAGGTCGGGATGGGCTGGGCGAACGTCGTGATCGGCATCGCCGCCGTCTGCGGGCTGAGCTCGGTGATCCTGGTCGACATCGTGGCCATGGGCCGCATCGGCTTCGCCCTCTGCCGTGACGGGCTGCTGCCCCCGGCCGTCGGCCAGGTCCACCCGAAGTTCAAGACGCCGTTCCGCATCACCATCTTCACCACCATCGCCGTCTGCATCCTCGGCGCGTTCGTGCCGCTCGCGACCCTCGCGGAGATGGTCAGCATCGGCACTCTCTTCGCGTTCGTGGTGGTCGCGATCGCGGTCGCCGTGCTGCGGCGTACGAAGCCGAAGATGAAGCGGCCGTTCCGCACCCCGGCGATCCCATGGCTGCCGATCGTGTCCGCACTCGCCTGCGTGGCCCTGATGAGCAGCCTGGCCGTCGAGACGTGGATCCGGTTCCTGATCTGGCTCGTCATCGGACTGCTCGTCTACACCTTCTACGGCCGCAAGCACTCCCGCCTCGCCACCGGCGAGAAGGCCATCGCCGGTGTGGACGACGCCGACCCCGTCGACGCCTGAGACGAGCCGGGTCCGGCCTGCGTCGTCCGGCACGTCGGGAGTGCAGGGGGTGGCGAAGTGTGCCCGGGGGGTGGCTGATCGCGGTGATGGTTCAGACTCGGTGGGTGACGCAGGACGAGTCAGCGATGTACGGCGACCGACACGCCGCGGTGTACGACCGCATCTACGGCTCCCGGTTCGCACCGGATGCCGCGGTGGCCGTGCTGGCGGACTGCGCCGGAGACGGTGCGGTGCTGGAGTTGGGTGTCGGGACAGGGCGGTTGGCCATCCCGCTGGCTGCTCGAGGTGTCACGGTGGACGGCGTCGAGGGCAGCGCCGCGATGATCAAGCAGCTGCGGGCACAACCGGGCGGCCAGCTCGTGGGCATCCACCGGGCTGATCTCGCTGACTTCGACCTACCCAGGACCGACTACACGGTGGCGGTGTGCGCGGTGAGCACGCTGTTCATGCTCACCCACGAGCAGCAGTGGACCGCGATCCGAGCGGCAGCCCGGCACCTGCGGGACGGAGGGCACCTGTTCATCGAAGCGTTCCGGCCCGACCCCCGGCGATTCGACGCCGACGGGCGGCGGGTGGAGCACCGACGACCCGGTCCCGACTTCCACGTCGTCCGCAGCACGCACGACCCCGAGCAGCGGTCGATCCGCATCGAGCACCAACTGGGCGACGTGACCGGATCCTCGAACTACGAGGTCACGTTGCACTACGCCGACCCTGAGCAGATCGACCAGATCGCGTCCGGTGCCGGCTTGCAGTTGAGTGCCCGGTGGCACAACTGGGCGCAGGAGCCGGTGCGACAGGACAGCGCCGACCCCCTCAGCGTCTACCGAAAGTGATGAACGGCGACGGTGGCAGCAGCCGGGAGCGATCACGGCCTCTAGCGTCGAAACAAAGAGAGCTCGTCGCGCTGAATGCCGAGGTCGACGTCGCGTGATCGCTTCTGACACCGCTGGATGCCTCAATGGCCTATATCCACCAGCGACCCCTGTATGTGCCGTTCAGGGAACGACGCGGGACCGGACGTGGCGGGGCACGGGGTCGAGGCCCACGCGCGTGCCCGTGGGCGTACGACGTCAGGTCGGTCGCTGACCCACCCGATCGATCCGGCGTACTGTCGAAACATGAGCACTGCACCCGCCCATCTGCTCGAGGAGCTCGAGCCCGTCGTCGCGCAGAACCTCGACCGACACCTCGGGCTCGCCCAGGAATGGCACCCTCACGACTACATCCCATGGAGCGAGGGTCGCGACTTCGCCGCGATGGGAGGCGAGGACTGGGCGCCGGAGCAGTCGCGGCTGTCCGAGGTCGGCAAGGCCGCGATGATCACCAACCTGCTCACCGAGGACAACCTGCCCTCTTACCACCGGGAGATCGCGACCCGCTTCGGACGCGACGGTGCCTGGGGCACCTGGGTGGGGCGTTGGACGGCGGAGGAGAACCGGCACGGCATCGCGATGCGCGACTACCTGGTCGTGACCCGCGGAGTGGACCCGGTCGAGTTGGAGCGGGCCCGGATGGACTACATGACCTCCGGTTACGACTCGGGCGACAAGACGCCGCTGGAGGCGGTCACCTACGTCTCGTTCCAGGAGCTGGCGACGCGGGTGTCGCACCGCAACACCGGCAAGGTCACCGGCGACCCGGTCGCCGACAAGCTGCTGGCGCGGATCTCCAAGGACGAGAACCTGCACATGGTCTTCTACCGCAACATCGTGGAGGCAGCTCTGCAGATCGCGCCCGACGCGACCATGCGCGCGATCGCCGACGAGGTGATCGGCTTCGAGATGCCCGGCGCGACGATGGCCGGCTTCCGCCGCAACTCGATGATGATCGCCAAGGCCGGCGTCTACGACCTGCGGCTGCACCACGACGAGGTCATCGCCCCGATCCTGAAGTATTGGAACGTCGACGGGCTGACCGGGCTCGGTCCGGAGGGTGAGAAGGCGCGCGAGGAGTTGGGGGCCTTCATGGCCGGCCTGGACGAGCAGGCGAGCCGTTTCGTGGAGCGCCGTGCCGAGGGCCGCGCCCGGGCCGCCGCACGTTCCGAGACCGGCGAGACCCCCGATATCGCCAGCTGAATGTACGGGTCGGGGCATCTGACCGAGCTGTTCCGGGTGCTCGACCTGACGGGAGTGCTCGCCAACGCGACCCTCGGTGGAGTCATCGCGCGCGCGGAGAAGCTGGACCCCTTCGGTTTCGCGACCCTCGCGGTCCTGTCGGGGCTGGGCGGCGGGATCATCCGTGACGTGCTGCTACAACACGGCACCCCGGTGGCATTGATCGACTACGCCTACCTCTTGACGGCCCTCGTCGGCGCGGCCATCAGCTTCGTCATCCGCGTCCAGGGTCGTGCCTGGGACCGGGTCTGGCCGCTCATCGACGCGGTCGCCCTCGGCACCTGGGCCGCGGCCGGCGCCGCCAAGACGCTCGCGGCCGGGCTCGGCTGGCTGCCGGCGGTGCTGCTCGGAATGATCACCGCGGTCGGCGGCGGAGTGGTGCGCGACGTCGTGCTGCGCCGCATCCCCGGAGTGCTCGGCGGCAACACCCTCTACGCGACCTGTGCGCTCGGCGCCGCCGGTGTGCTCGTGCTGCTGTCGACGAACGGCCACCCCACCGTCGGCCTCGTCGCGGCGACGATCTTCGGCGCCGGGCTCTGCATCATCGCGAGGTGGCGCGGCTGGATGCTGCCGAGCGCCGACGCCTGGTCGCCGGCGCGGGTGGTGCCGCCGGCCTACCGCCAGCGGATCCGGCAGCGCATCGACCCCGAAGCCCGCCAGCGTCGGCGGGCGGCTCAGACCGACTCCGCACCCGAGACCGCCCGACCCGAGGACACCCGTGAACGACGCCACTCCCGCAGCACGAGTCCTGCAGGGTCTGCCGGAGCACCGCGCGGACCTGGAGGACTTCTACCGCCACCTGCACCAGCACCCGGAGCTGTCCCATCAGGAGAGCGCCACCGCGGCGAGAGTGGATGAGCGACTGCGAGATTCCGGATACGACGTCACCACCGGCATCGGGGGCACCGGCGTGGTGGGGGTGCTCCGCAACGGCGACGGGCCGCGGGTGCTGCTGCGCGCGGACATGGACGCGCTTCCGGTCGAGGAGGACACCGGGCTGGACTACGCCAGCACGGTCACCACGACCGATGCCCAGGGCGACACCGTGCCGGTGATGCACGCGTGCGGTCACGACGTGCACGTGACCGCGCTGCTCGGCGCGGCCGCGCTGATGGCGGCTGCCCGCGATCAAAGGAAGGGCACGCTCGTGGCGCTCTTCCAGCCAGCCGAGGAGGTCGGCGACGGCGCACGCAGGATGGTCGAGGACTCCGGATTCGGCGACGCCGTCGGGGCGGTCGACGTGGCCCTGGCCCAGCACGTGATGCCCGTACCCACAGGCATCGTCGGCACTCGCCCGGGAGCGATCCTGTCGGCTGCCGACAGCATGCGCGTCACCGTGCACGGTCGCGGCGCCCACGGTTCGATGCCGCAGTCCGCGGTCGACCCCGTCGTGCTCGCGGCCATGATCGTCGTGCGCCTGCAGACCGTCGTGTCCCGCGAGATCGCGCCGACCGAGCCCGCGGTGCTCACCATCGGCAGCGTGCGAGCCGGCACCAAGAGCAACGTGATCGACGACCACGCGGTCCTCGAGCTCAACGTGCGCACCTACGACGAGCGGACCCGCACCGCCGTGCTCGACGCCGTACGCCGGATCGTCACGGCCGAGTGCCAGGCCTCGGACACCCCGAAACCGCCGGAGTTCGAGCTGTTCGACCGCTTCCCTGCCACCACCAACGACGCCGTGACGACCGAGAAGGTCGCTGCGGCGTTCGCCGATCACTTCGGCGACCAGCACGTCGATGCACCGCTGGAGAGTGCGAGCGAGGACTTCAGCGACCTGCCCCGGGCACTCGGCGTGCCCTACACCTACTGGATCTTCGGAGGCGTGGACCCCCAGAAGTACCAGGCGGCGAAGGACGCGGGGCGGGTCGCGCAGGACATCCCCGTCAACCACTCACCGTCCTTCGCGCCGGTCGTCCAGCCCACGCTCGACACCGGCGTGCAGGCGCTGGTCGTCGCTGCTCTGGCCTACCTGGGCATCGACGGTTGAGCAGCAGATCTGACCGTTTTCCGTCAAGATACGCTCTCTTGAATCAAACTCGGTCAATAACAGTCACAATGTGAATGTTATTGACGGGTCTTGACACGTTTGTGGATGCGGGTGGAATGTGCCCGTATGACCGATAGAGAGCCTGTAGATCAGACATCGGGTACCTCCCCTGCCGGACGGGTCACGGCGGAGCACTCGCGACGGAACTTCCTGACCCTGGCCGGTGCGGCGGGACTGGGCGTCGCCGCCACCGGGTGGGCGTTGACGCCGGAGGCCTACGCCGCCTCGGCCACCGGGACGGCCGCGCCGTCGGCCGCCAAGGGTGGCCGCACCGCCGCCCCCACCTTCACTCCCATCCGACCGCCGGCGACGCCGCTGGCCGTGCGGTCGCCCTATCTGAGCACCTGGATGGCCACGGACAATCTGCCGGGCACCTGGCCGACGTTCTGGACCGGGCGGATCACCGCGATGGCCGGCATCGCGCAGATCGACGGCACGGCGTACGTGTTCCTCGGCGCTCCCGCGCTGCCGAACACCGATCCGCTGCCGACGATGCGGCAGGTCAACCTGACGGTCACCGGCACCTCGTCGGTCTACACGTTGGAGGAAGCCGGCGTGCGGGTGACGGTCATTTTCTTCTCACCTGTCGAGCCCGGTGACCAGCGCCGTCAGAGCGCGCCGCTCAGCTACATCTCCGCGACGGCGAAATCGGTCGACGGGAAGGCGCACGACGTCGGCCTGTACTTCGACATCTCGGGTGAGTGGGGCTATGGCGACACCTCGGCGGAGATGACCTGGGCGCAGACCGACATCGGCACCGGCGCCAACCGGCTGATCAACCTCAACTACACCCCGGCGAACCCGAGCGTGCTGGCGGAGACGAACGACACGGCCAGCTGGGGCACGATGGTGTGGACCACCCAGCATCGTGCGGGCCTCACCTACCAGATCGGCGAGGACAACGTGGTCCGGGCACGCGTCGTGAACGGCGGAGCACTCGACGGCAGCATCGACACCGCCCAACCACGCGCGATCGACGACCGGTGGCCGGTCTTCGCCTTCCACCTCGATCTGGGCAGCGTTCGCGCCGCGACCGAACCGATGGTCATCTCGATCGGTCACGTGCGAGAGCCCGCGGTCAGTTACCTGACCACACCGCTCGCTCCCCGATGGAAGACCTACTTCGCGGTGTGGCAGGACATGGTCGCCTTCTTCCACCGCGACTGGTCTGCGGCATCGAAGCGCGCCACGAACCTGGACGACCGGATCCGCGGCGCCGCGCGGAAGGCAGGCGGCACCCAGTACGCCGCTCTGGTCGCCACCGCGCTGCGTCAGGCCTACGCCGGCACCGAGCTGGTCACCGCTCCCGACGGCAAGGCGTGGGCGTTCCTCAAGGAGATCTCCAGCGACGGCAACGTCTCCACCGTCGACGTCACCTATCCGTGCATGCCGGTGTTCCTCTACCTCGACCCGGCCTACCTCGGCGCCATCCTGGAACCGATCCTGCAGTACGCCGAGACCGGCGGATGGCCCAAGCAGTTCGCCGAACACGACCTGGGAGCGCACTACCCGAACGCCGACGGCCACAACGACGGCAACGAGGAGGACATGCCGGTCGAGGAGTCGGCCAACATGCTGATCATGTCCGCGGCCTACCTGCAACGGGCGGACGCCG
Source organism: Allobranchiibius sp. GilTou73 (assembly GCF_021391335.1). GTDB lineage: Bacteria > Actinomycetota > Actinomycetes > Actinomycetales > Dermatophilaceae > Allobranchiibius > Allobranchiibius huperziae. The sequence goes on from NZ_CP090051.1 coordinate 744,329, forward strand.
CGGCGGCACGCAAGTTCGCCACGGCGCACTACACGATCCTCAAGCAGTGGAGCGACTACCTCGTCGGCAATGCGCTCGACCCGGGCTACCAGAACCAGACCGACGACTTCACCGGCTTCATCGCCCACAGCGTCAACCTCGCACTGAAGGGGATCATCGGGATCGGCGCGATGAGCGTCGTGGCGACCACAGCGGGCAAGAGCGGCGATGCCGCCCACTACCTGGGCGTCGCCCGCGACTACATCAAGCAGTGGGTGACCAAGTCCACCGACACCAGTGGCAAGCACCTCAAGCTCGCCTACGACCAGGACGGCACCTGGAGCCTCAAGTACAACGGCTACTCCGACAAGCTCCTCGGTCTCGGTCTGGTCCCGACCACCGTCGCCGCGGAGGAAGCCCGCTGGTACCTGGCGCGAGCCGGCACCTACGGCGTGCCGCTGGACATCCGGCACACCTACACCAAGGCCGACTGGGAGATGTGGACGGCGGCGTGGCTGTCCGATCAACCCAAGATCACCAGTCGCCTCATCCAGGGGCTCTACACCTTCGGGAACACCACGCCGTCCCGGGTGCCCTTCAGCGACTGGTACGACACCACGACCGACCGGCAGAGCGGATTCCAGGCAAGGCCCGTGGTGGGAGGGTTCTACGCGCTGTTGACCGTGTGAGGGACGGCTTCCTCCTACGGGACGGGAACGGCGGGTGCGGCGGTGTCGTCGCATCCGCCGTTCTCCGTGGTCCACCGCCTGCCACCACCTGGAGCCGGCGCATTTCGAGACGACCCACAGTCTGCGCAGAGCAGACCCAGAACTAGCGCCAGCAACCTCGGGAGGGTGCTGAGTTCGGACTGTCAGGGAGCGATGTAGGACCGTGTCGACCTCGATCGCCGGCTCGTCGGCGCACCCCGATCAGGGGCTGGACGGCACGACGGGCAACCGACGTCTGACCGCCACGACGGGAATGCTGCTGCTCCTGCTCCTGGCGGTCGAGGGCGTGACGATCCTTCGGATCCGCGACCTGATCACGGTCCACGTCTTCGTGGGTCTGCTGCTGGTGCTCCCCGTCCTCTGGAAGATGGCGACCACCGGGTACCGGTTCGTGCGCTATTACACCGGCGACGAGGCGTACGTCCGACGCGGCGCACCACCGCTCGTCCTGCGAGCGCTCGGGCCGTTGATGATCCTCACCACCCTCGCGTTGCTGGCGACCGGGATCACGCTGATCCTGCAGGGCCCCGGCCACCGCGGTCCGTGGCTGCTACTGCACAAGGCGTCCTTCTTCGCGTGGGTCGCGGTCACCGCGCTGCACGTGCTGGGACATCTGCGCGAGGCCGTGGTCGAGTCCTGGCACGATCTACGTCCCGGGGCCGGGGATGCCGACGGGCGCCCACGCCTCATCCGTCGGCTCACCCTCGTCGCGGTGCTGCTGCTCGGCGTCGGGTTCGCGACCGTCGTGTATCCGGCCGCCGCGTCATGGACCGCCGGTCAGGGGTTCCATCGTGACGGACCAGGCGACGGACACCGGCGGTGACGCGCTCCGCGCGGACTCGTAGCTCCCTGCACATGTGGTGGGCGCCGATATCGTGACATCCATGTGCCCAGCGGTCGGCTCCCCTCCGACGGCAGCGGACGGTCGCCGATTGCGGGTGCTCGTGGTGGAGGACGAGGCCGGTCTCGCCGAGGCCCTGGTCGCCGCGTTCGACTTCCGCGGCTGGGATGCCGAGAGCGCGGTGACGATCGACCAGGCGACCAAGACGGTCCAGCTGCGGGCACCTGACCTCGTCGTGCTCGACGTGATGCTGCCCGACGGCAGCGGATTCGATCTCCTCACCACGCTGCGCGCGCGCAACCCTCAGCTGGCGGTCCTCTTCCTCACCGCGCGGGACGCGCCGCAGGACCGGGTGCACGGCATCGAGCTCGGCGGCGACGACTACATCACCAAGCCGTTCGACCTGTCCGAGGTGCTCGCACGCTCGCAGGGGCTCATGCGCCGCGCCGGCCTGCTGCGACAGCAACAGGGCAATCAGCTGCAGGTGGCCGACCTGCTGATCGACGTCGACGGTCACGAGGCGCGGCGCGCCGGTGAGCTGATCACCCTCACGGCGACCGAGTTCGCGCTGCTCCGGTATCTCGCCGGTCACCAGCGCCGGGTCCTGTCGAAGGAGGAGCTGCTGCGCAAGGTCTGGGGCAGCGACTTCGACGGCACCTCGCACGTCGTGGAGCTATACGTCAGCTATCTGCGCAAGAAGGTCGATGCCGGTCGGGAGCCGCTCATCCACACGGTCCGCGGCGCCGGATACGTGATGCGGCCGCCACTGACATGAGGCTGCGACCACGGACGCTGACCTCACGACTGGCCCTGCTGCTCGCCACCCTCGCGCTGCTCGCCGGCACGATCGCGGGCGTCGCGGCGACGTTCGGCATCCGCGCGTTCCTGATGGACCAGCTCGACAACGAGCTGCACCAGGCATCGGCACGCAACATCACGCTGAAGTCACCGTACGGCGACAGCGACCACGACCGCGACAACCGGGGCGGCGACCCCGCCAGCAACGCAGGACTCCCGCCGGGCACGATCACCGGCCAGGTCTCGAACGGTGCAATCACCGAGCTGGTGGTCGCGGCCGACCTCGACGGCGACCACCTGCCCACTGCCGCCGACCGCGCGGCGGTGCAGAAGGTGGTGTCCGCCTCTGATCCGAGGACCGTGCGGCTACCCTCTCTCGGGGACTACCGGGTGCTCACCAGCCGGACTCCGGACGGTGCCCAGCTGGTGACCGGGGTTCCTCAGGGCCGGGTCGACCACACGATCCGCGAGCTGATCGTCCTGGAGACCGTGGTGCTCGCCGTGGTCGTCCTGCTGGTGGCCGGGGTGGGCGCGTTCGCCGTACGACGGTCGATGCGCCCGTTGCAGCACCTCGCCACCGTCGCCCGCCGGGTCACGCAGCTGCCGCTGGAATCCGGGCAGAGCCGGATCGACGTGCGCGCCGAGGAGCTGCGCGAACCGACTGAGGTCGCCCAGGTCGGCCGTGCCATGAACGCCATGCTCGGGCACGTGGATCTCGCGCTGGCCCAGCGGGACGAGAGCGAACAGCGCCTTCGGGATTTCGCCGCCGACGCGAGCCACGAGCTGCGTACGCCGCTCGCGGTCGCCCGCAGCCATGCCGAGCTGCTGCGGGAGTACACCGCGTCGACCCAGCTGCCCGAGCAGGTGCATCGCTCCCTGCAGCGCATCACCGACGAGACCGGACGGATGGCGAGCATCGTCAACGACCTGTTGCTGCTGGCTCGGCTCGACCGGGAGGTCACCGAACGGCGCGAGGACGTCGACCTCACGTGGATCCTGCTGCAGGCGGTCGACGACGCCCGCGTCACGGCGCGCGACCACCACTGGGGACTGACCATGCCCGAGGAGCCCGTGCTCGTCCGCGGCGACGAGGAGCAGTTGCGCCGCCTGGTCGGCAACCTGGTGGCCAACGTGCGGATGCACACCGGCGAGGGCACGGTCGCGACCTGCGTCCTGGAGCGCAACGGTGACCGGGTGAGCCTGCGGGTGCACGACACCGGCCCCGGTTTCCCACCCGAGCTGCTCGACCAGGCGCACCTGCGGTTCGCCCGCGCACGGCACCGGCAGGAGAGCATCGAGAGTACCGGGCTGGGTCTCGCGATCGTGCAGGCCGTCGCGCGTTCGCACGACGGGTCCCTGGAGATCACCAGCGTCCCGGGTGACACGACGGTCACGGTGGTCCTGCCGGTGTCGCCGCAGGAGTGACCTCAGCGGTCCCGGGCGAGGAGGAGCGCGCGGGCCGGACACTGCTCGACCAGCACCCGGGCCTCGGCACGGCTCAGCGTCAGCCGCGACGGCACGGGGTAGCCGAACTCGTCCAGCTCGACGGCACCCCCCGAGACCACGGCGCACACGCCGTGCGCGGTGCACGCGACCCGGTCGACGACGATCTGGTCCTCGCCCCGCTTATCGCGCCGCACCGGCCCACTCCTTGGTCAGGGCGCACCGACCCGCGAGGTGAGCCTCCACCTCGGCGGTGAACGTGCGCAGCCCCGAGGCGACGAATCGTGAGACCCCGTCGGGGAATCGGCACGCTCCCCGCCCGGGCAGCATGCCCAGGCGATGGTGCAGGTCGAGCATCTCCTCCGGCGGGAGAGCACCGTCGGCGAGGCGCTCGAGCTGCTCTGCGACGGCCGGTACGCCGAACATGCACGGGCCGCACTGGCCGGCCGACTCGCCGGCCGCGAAGGTCGCGATGCGCGAGAGGTGGTCGATCGGGCAGGACCGGCGATCCAGCACATGCACGGCACCGGTGCCGGTCGGGACGCCGTACGGCGCGAGCCCGGCATCGGACCAGGTCGCCGTCCACGCGTCGTGACCACCCAGCCAGCCGCCGCTCATCCCGGAGATCCCGACGCCTTGCACATCGAGCGCACCGGCGGCATCGAGCAGATCGCGCAGGGGGATACCGGCCTCGGCGTCGTAGACCCCCGGACGTTCGACGTTCCCGCCCATCGTCACCAGACGCGGGCCGGGTTCCTCGGCCGTGCCGAAACCGCGGAACCATGCCGCGCCGTGCCGCTCGATCTGACTGACCCGCCACACGGTCTCGGCGTTCAGCACGAGCGTCGGACGCAACCGTCGGCCCTGGGCGTCCCGCCCGCCGGTCGATATCGGCGCCAGTCGCGTGATCGGCCGGGCGCGCCCGCCGTGCAGCAGGTTGACCAGCGCCGACTCCTCCGAGGCGACGTACCGGGACGGCACCGAGAGGACCCGGAGGCCGGCGTCGTGCAGGCGCCGTTCGGTCTCGCTGCCGCGATGGGCCGCCCACCGGGTGCGGCGGGCGAGCAGGCCGGCGCCGTGCTGCAGGGCATCCAGATGCTCGGCGACGACCAGGGCGTCCTTGTGCACTCCGATCTCCCCGTCGCAGGCGTTGACGATCAGGTCCGCACCAGCGTCGAGCGCCGACTGCAGCTTGATGCTCGTGGGGAAGCGAGCGCCGCCCCGACCGGTCAGGCCGGCCTGCTCCAACAGGGTCACCAGGCTCATGTCCACTCCTGACGTAGGACCTCGCGGCGCCGTGCGCTGTCGTGATGCGACCCGGCGATACGCCAGATCACCACGATCCCGCCGGCGACCGCGCAGGCGATCGTGACGCCGCGCAGCAGCGGCTCGTTCGAGGTGCCCATGGCGATCCCGTGCCAGAGCGTGAGAGGCCACATCGCGAACGTCGAGCGGTGCACGACGCGCCAGACCCGCTGGCTGATGCGGTGGCGCAGCAACGAGGTGGCCATGACCGCCGCGAGGACGTCGACGCTCAGGGTGCCGAGCCCGACCAGGAAGCGGCGATAGGGCGAGGTGAACGGGACGAACGCCGAGATCAGGTCGATGTGCACATAGGTCTCGGCGACGGCGGTCGCGATGTGCAGGACCAGGAAGGTGAGCATGCCGAGAGCAAGGCTGCGGTGCACACCCTGGATCACCGTCGTACGTTCGCCGGCGCGCTGCCGGGCGCCGGACAGCACCAGGCCCAGGATCATGACGACCGTCATGAGCACGATGCTGAGCGTGCCCGTCGCCCGCGAGACGTACCAGAGAGTCTCGTTCACGACGCGCTCCGATCCTGCCGCGCGGGCATCGGCCAGCCCGGCGTGCACGACGCCTCGCCGGACTGCCCGACCAGCCGGGCCGGGATGGCCCGCTCGGTCAGCCAGGCGACCGCCGCGCCGCCGAGCACGCAGGAGGCGGTCGTGGCGGTGTTCGCCTCGAGTGCCGAGGCGGCGACACAGGTGACCCGCCGCCAGGTGTGCGGCACGGATCGGGCCGTCCTGGGGTCGATCAGGTGATGGTGTGGACCGTCGGGGAGCTGCCAGTGGCGACGGTCGGTGCCCGACGTCGCGACACCCTGGGTCGTCACCGAGATCCGTTGCGGCACAGTGCCGTCCTCGTCCTCGACGGCGATCGCCCAGCCGCCGCCCGGTGGTGGCCCGGCTACGGCGATGTCTCCCCCGAGGTCGACCAGGAACCCACCGGTGAGCGTCCTCGCCAAGTCGTCGGCGACGCGGTCGGCCATCGAGGCCTTGCCGGTGGCGCCGAGGTCGATCAGGGTGCCGGCTGCGACGGTGACCGTGCCGGCCCGGTGATCCAGCGTGAGCTCGGACAGGGTGCTGCGCGGGCCGGGCGTCGAGGCTCGCCCCGATCGGCCGCCGCCGACGCTCGCCGGTGAGTCCGCAGCGGTCCGCGCGAGGACCTCCGCGAAGTCAGCGTCGTAGCCGATGCGCTCCATCGCGGCCCCGAGGGTGGGGTCGACGAGCCCGTCGGTCACGTCCGCCGCCCAGAGCGCGTCGTCGAGCAGGGACAGCAGGAGAGGGGACGCGGGCAGCGTCACTGTGCCGGCGGCGCCGGCCGCGGGCGCGACGGACAGCACCGAGACCTCCGAGTCGGGTCTGAACCGCGACGCCACCGCATCGAGGTCGGCGATCGCCCGGTCCAACATGAGACGAGCCGAGGGCAGCTCGTCCGGCCGCGTGGCGACGATCCGGCAGTCGACGCCGATCGCCCGGAACTGCGCGAACGCGTTCATGACGAGTGCGTCTGAGCCTGTGTCGACTGCGTCGTGGCCGGGGTGGTGACCGACGGGACGCTGCTGAACGTGCTCGTGCTCGAGGTCTTGCTCGGGGTCTTGGTGGACGTACTGCTGGAGGTGCTGCTCGTCGACGAGCTGGTCGTCGAGGACGAGCCTGTCGTGCTCGGCGCAGAGGTGGAGGTCGTCGTCGTACCGGACCCGGCGTTCGCCGGGGTCGCGATGGCGAGATGCCCGACGAGGGCGAGACCACCGATGGCGCTCACGCCGATCGCCGTGCGGGTGATGCGCTGCGCGCGTCGGAGTGCGGGAATCATGAGAGGTCCTTCTGTCGGGAACATCTCAAGCCTCTCGGCGCAACTTCTCAGCCGCATCAGCGTCGGCTATGGGCTTGCTGCGGTGCGTCGCGGATACGGCCGACGTCCCCTCACCCGTTCTCGCCCTCCCGCGATTAGGCTCCGAATGTGGCCGCGTTCCGGTCGGTTCCATTCCCGCGCACTGTCGATGCTCCGAGGAATCCCATGTCGAGATCACGTCGGCCACTCGCCCTCCTCACGGCCCTGATCACGGCGGCCGCGATGTGCCTGGCGTCCCTCATCGCCGCTGCCGGGCCGGCATCGGCCGCGAGCGCCACACCGATCCGTGGCGTGCAGTCCGGTCGGTGCCTGGACGTCTCAGGGGCGAGCCTGAAGCCCGGTACGCACGTCGAGCTGTACGACTGCCATGGCTCGGCGAACCAGGCGTGGACCGCGACGTCCGCCGGTGAGTTGCGTGTCTTCGGGACGCAGCGCTGCCTGGACGTCGGCGGGAAGAGTCGCAAGGCCGGGGCCGTCCTGGAGAGCTACACCTGCAACGGCGGGGCCAACCAGCACTGGACGATCAGAGCCGACCATCACATCGTGAGTGCCCTGACCGGCTACTGCCTCGACGCGTTGAAGGGTGCGACCGCCAACGGGTCGCGGGTCAGCGTGCGGCCCTGCACGACGGGCACGAATCAGCAGTGGACGACGACGTCGGGGACCGACACCCAGGCGCCGAGCGTGCCGGCGGACCCGCGCGTCAGCAACCTGACCTGTGACTCGGTCACCTTCGCCTGGAACGCCGCCACCGACAACGTCGGCGTCACGGCGTACGACGTCTACCACGACGGGCAGCTCATCACGTCGGTGTCGAGCAGCACTCTGAGCACCGGTCTGACCGTCGTGCCCGGCGCCGCCTGGGGCCTCTACGTCAACGCCCGGGACGCCGCGGGCAACGTCTCGCAGGCGAGCGCGACCGTGCCCATCACGCCTCCGCAGTGCCAGGTCGACACCCAGAAGCCCACGTCACCCACCGGCCTCTCCGCGACAGCGTCGGGGACGACCATCGACCTGCGGTGGACGGCGTCGACCGACAACGTCGGGGTGCGCGCGTACGACGTCCTGCGGGGCGGTGTGAAGGTCGGCACCGTCAACGGCACCGCGTCGATCGCTCCGGTCACGACCTTCACCGACAGTGGACTGGCCGCCAGGACGACCTACAGCTACACCGTCACGGCCCGCGACGCGGCCGGCAACGCGTCGGCCCCCAGCACCGCGGCATCCGCGACGACCGGTGCCGCCTGCACCGACGCGGTCTGCTCGGTCACCCAGGTGACGACCGACACCGACATCCCATGGGGTCTCACCACACTGCCGAACGGCGACGTCCTCTACACCCGCCGCGACGCGCACACGATCGTCGAATTGAACCCGACCACGGGCGCCAAGATCACCGTCGGCACGGTGCCGGGGGTGGATGAGACGGACGGCGAGGGCGGCCTGCTCGGTCTGGCGATCGCGCCGACGTTCAGCAGCGATCACTGGCTCTACATCATGCACACCTCCACCACGGACAACCGGGTCGTGCGGATCAAGCTCAACGGCACCACGCTGGACACCTCCAGTGAGCAGGTGCTCCTGAAGGGGATCGTGCGTAACAAGTTCCACAACGGCGGCCGGCTGCGCTTCGGCCCGGACGGCAAGCTCTACATCGCGACCGGCGACGCGCAGAACGGCGACAACGCACAGAACATCGACGGCCTCAACGGCAAGGTGCTGCGGATCAACCCCGACGGCACCATCCCCAGCGACAACCCGTTCAAGAACGCCGTCTGGAGCTACGGGCACCGCAATCCTCAGGGCCTCGCGTTCGACTCCCAGGGGCGGCTGTGGGAGCAGGAGTTCGGCAACTCGGTGATGGACGAGACCAACCTCATCGTCAAGGGCGGCAACTACGGCTGGCCGGCGTGCGAGGGCACCAGCGGCACCTGCGGCACCGCCGGGTTCATCGCGCCGAAGCACACCTACCCGACCGCGGACGGGTCGTGCTCGGGCATCGCCATCGTGGACGACGTGCTGTACGTCGCCTGCGAACGCGGCGAGCGGCTCTACCGCGAGGTCATCAGCGGCAGCAGCCTCACCGACGTACAGCAGCTCTTCGTCGGCACCTACGGGCGGTTGCGCACGGTCGAACCGGCGCCGGGCAAGGCGCTCTGGCTCACCACCACCAACCAGGGCGACAAGGACAGCATCGCGAACAACAGCAACGAGAAGATCTTCAAGGTGACCCTCGGCAGTTGACCGCCCGCGTCAGGGAGGCACGCCGGGCGGGCACCCCGGTGCCGCCCATCGATACCCTGCGCTCGAACGCACGAGAGGGCCCGAGACCGTTCTCCGGCCCCTCGACGTCCTGAGTGGAGGCAGCAGTGAGCGGTCGGGTCGAGTTCGGGTTGGACACCTTCGGTGACCGGACGGTCGACGCGCAGGGCACGCTCCTGCCGTATCCCCAGGTCATCCGCAACGTGGTGGACCAGGCCGTGCTCGCCGATCGCAGCGGCGTCGACTTCATCGGGATCGGCGAGCACCACCGCGCCGACTACGCGATCTCCGCGCCCGACGTGGTCCTCGCGGGGATCGCGACGCGCACCGAGCGGATCCGACTGGGGTCGGCCGTCACGGTGCTGAGTTCGGATGACCCGATTCGCGTCTTCGAGCGGTTCTCCACGATCGACGCCCTGTCGGGCGGACGCGCGGAGGTGATCCTCGGGCGGGGCTCCTTCACCGAGTCCTTCCCGCTCTTCGGCTTCGACCTCGGCCAGTACGAGGAGCTCTTCGCGGAGAAGCTGGACCTCTTCGCCGAGCTGCTCGCGGAGAAGCCGGTCACCTGGAGCGGGGAGCTGCGGCCACCACTGGTCGACCAGGACGTCTACCCGAAGACCGCCGGTGGCCTGAAGGCATGGATTGCCGTCGGCGGCACGCCACAGTCCGTCGTACGCGCCGCGAACTACCGAATCCCGTTGATGTTGGCCGTGATCGGCGGCCCCGCAGACCGGTTCACGCCGTTCGTGCAGATCTACCGCCGTGCCAACGAGCAGCTCGGTCAGCCGCAGCTTCCGATCGGCCTGCACTCACCGGGCCACATCGCCGACACCGACCAGGAGGCGCGCGACCAGCTGCGCGAGCCCTGGATCACCAATCGCAACAAGATCGGCTCCGAGCGCGGCTGGCCCCCGGCGCGCTCCGGCGACTTCGAGCGCGAGATCGAACAGGGCGCGTTGTACGTCGGTTCGCCGGAGACCGTGTCGGCGAAGATCGCGGCCACCGTCCGCACGCTCGACGTCGACCGGTTCGACCTGAAGTACTCCGACGGGCCACTGCCCCACGAGTACTCGATGCGTGCGATCGAGCTCTACGGCACGCAGGTCATCCCCCGGGTGCGCGAGCTGCTGTCGGAGTAGTGAAGGGACCGGCACCCAATCTTCGCGGCCTGCCCAGGGCTGCTGGAAGAAGAGACACCAGCTGGTCGCGAACGCCGCCGTGGCTGAGTCATGGGCGGCCGCCGAACGTCCATCCGTGCGCTTCCACGCCGATCAAGCCGCGGCCGTGAAGCAGCGAGCCGGCATTGTCGGTGTCCATGGCGCGCACGATGGCGACCGTGCCGAGCTGCCACGAACCGTCGTCGCTGAGGAGGTGACCGAAGGCGACGAGATCGGCGTTCGGCAGCTCGTCCTCGAACGGGGCTCGAGGATCGGGCTCGAAGCCCATGACCAGAAACAGCCCCTCCGGCTCGTCCAGGTGGGGGTACTCCCACATCGATCGCCCGAGCGCGTTGTGCCACCTCCGCAGCATCACCTCTCGGTACGCACCGATCTGGTAGCCCGGTTCGTCGACCGCGAACGCCCGCGCGTGCGCCGGTCCGTCGAGGTCCACGACGTGCACACTTCCCACCAGCTCATCGCCCGCATCGAAGGCGGGGCCGCGCACCCTCAGCGCATCCTCGAACGAATCCATGTACGTCCAGTGCTGTTCGCGAATCTGCTGACGCAAAGGCCCCGAACCAGGTCGGTCCCGGTGGAAGCAGAAGAACTCCATGGCGCGAGTCTCCACCGACGTCGCACCGACCACGAGCAACACGGCGGGCCATGAGCGAGCATGGCGTGGTGGCGACGTCGTTGAAATACGCAGTGGTGGAGAGAGAGCGACGTTTTCTCGTCAACTCCATTCCTGAAGGTGTGGTCGAGTCGATACAGATCACGGATCGGTATGTCGAGGGGTCCAGGCTTCGTCTTCGGGAGATGGTGTGGCCGGACGGTCGCCGCGTGCGCAAGCTGGGGCACAAGGTGCGTCTCACGGACGGGCCGGCCGCAGTGGCCTGCACCTCGATGTACCTCGACGACGCGGAGTGGGCGTTGCTTCGACAGCTTCCCGCCCGCACGTTGCAGAAGGTCCGGCACCGGGTGTCGCGCGAGGACTGGCAGATCGCTGTCGACCAGTTGGAAGACGGCACGCTCCTCGCCGAGATCGACGACGGAGACACGCCGTCATCGACGCTGCCGGCATGGCTCGACATAGCGACGGATGTCAGCGCTGACGAGAGATGGACCGGAGCCGCCCTCGCGCGGTAGTCGTCGCTGCGCCCTCGGGCGAGCTCGTCACCGGTCGATGTCGAGGATCACGCCGAGGAGTTCCTCGGGGGTCTCGAGCTGGGGCAGGTGACCGGTGCGGGCCAGCAGGGTGAAGGTCGATCCGGGGATGGCGGCGGCGTACGCCCTGCCGTAGTCCGGGTCCACGATGCCGTCGCTCTCGCCCCAGATCACCTGCACGGGCAGCTCCAGGTCGGCGAGCCGGTCGCCCAGAGTCGGGTCGGTCATCGCCTCCCCCGCATACGCCATGAGGGCCTGGATGTCGGGGCTCGGTCCGCTGCCTCCCAGAGCCCGCGCCGCCGGGGACTTGGCCGGTTCGTGGAACGACAGGGCGGCCAGTTCGGCGGGGGCGAGGCCACGCACGTCGGTGGGCGGGTGGCCGTCGACCTGCAGACCGACACCGTCCAGGATGACGATTCCCCTGACCCGGGGGAGCCCAGCAGGGCGATCTCCGCCGCCAGCCAGCCGCCGAAGGAATTGCCGATCAGGGTGAGGTCTGCCAGGTCGAGCTGGTCGATGAGCTCGACGTACGCGGCGGCCAGGTCCCTGGTCGAGGCGAGGGTGTCGGGGCGAGCGGTGCCACCGAAACCGGGATGGGTCGGCAGCAACACCCGCGCGTGAGTCCGCTCGGCGAGCTGGTGCGCGAAGCCGGTCATCGTCAGCGGGCCGCCGCCGCCGTGCAGCAGGAGGAACGGGGATGTGCGGTCGATGTCATCGACGGTGATGTGCACATCGTCCCGGTCACGGAGGGTCATGGTGGCGCTTCTCGTCGGCCGGACCACCGCGGCGGAGGGTGTCTTCGTCATACAAGTAACCTTATATAAGCTTACTTATATAAGCAACGGTCGCTATCTTTCACCGGATGGATCCCTCCCCGGCGAACGTCGCGCTCGCCGTCAAACGGTTGCAGTACCGACACCACCGCAGGCTGACCAAAGCCCTTGCACCGCTAGGACTCTCGCTCATCCAGTGGGACACCTTGCGACACCTGCGCGAACGTCCGGACGCCTCGCTGCACGAGCTCGCAGTGCTCACCTTCCAGACGGACCAGTCGTTCGGGTCGCTGGCCGTGCGGATGGCCGATCGGGGACTGATCGAACGGGTACCGGGCCCGGGTCGAGCCGTGCGACACCGGATCACCGCCGAGGGTGAGCGGCTGCGTCAAGCCGGTCAGAAGGCGGTCGCCACGGTCGTCGAGACCTCGTTCGACGGGCTCACGCCCGACGAGCTCGAACAGTTCGCAAGCCTGCTCGACCGCGTACTGGGCGCGGATCCCTCCGGCGTCTAGCCCCGCCTGAGGGCGGCGGATAACGTGAGTCGATGTCGTTGAGCGACTTCCCGGTCAGGGCATCGATCGCCGTGTCCGACATCCACACCGCAGCCGAGTTCTACGAAGGCCGACTGGGGTTGCCGCTCGCGCAGTCGGGCCCCAGTGCCGCCATCGAGGACGGCGGTCGCATCGCCTGGTTCCAGGATCCGAATGGCAACACCTTCGCCGTCGAGGCCGACGACTGACTCCCTGCCGGCGATTTCGACGGCAGACTGGATTCATGACGGATGACGCGGTCGACCTGGACGAGAAGTTCAGTCAGTTCACCGAGAACTGGTCACCCAAGCTGGTAGCCCGGATCAACGACTACGACGTGAAGATCGTCAAGGTCGAGGGCGACTTCGTCTGGCACTCCCACGAGGACACCGACGAGTTGTTCCTCGTCCTCGACGGCGAACTCACCATTCAGCTGCGCGACCGCGACATCACGCTGCGTCCCGGGCAGCTCTACGTCGTGCCGCGCGGGGTGGAGCACTGCCCTCGAGCCGACGGCGAAGTCCGGGCGCTGTTGCTCGAGCCGGCGGGCGTGGTCAACACCGGCGCAGCGGGCGGAGATCTCACGGCCGTCGTCGAGAGCATCTGAGCTCGCCGCCCCCGCACTCAGCGGGTCGCGGTGATCCCTCCGTCGACGGCGAGTTCGGCCCCGTGCAGGTAGGCCGCGGCATCGGAGAGCACCCATGTCACGGCGGCAGCGATCTCCTCCGGTGTGCCAGGACGGCCGGCGGGCGTCCCCGACGTCATCGTCGCGATGACGTCGTCGTCGGCTGCGTTGATGGGAGTCCGGGTGGCGCCGGGTGACACCGTGTTGACGCGTACGCCGCGCGGCCCGAACTCCGCGGCCCAGCTGCGGGCCAGCTGGATCTCGGCCGCCTTGGTCGCCGAGTAGAGGCCGACGAAGGCGTGGCCCACATGCGCCATCCACGATCCGATGACGACGATCCCGCCGGCGCCGCGCTCGGCCATCGCCGGGGCGAGCGCGGCGGTCAGCACGTGGGGCGCGCGGACGTTGACGGCGAGCGTGGCCTCCAGGTCGGCGTCGCTGAGTGACACCGTGTCGACGGGCGGGCAGAGCGCGGCGTTGTGGACCACGGCGTCGATCCGGCCGCCTGCGGCCTCGGTCGCGGAGGTGACGAAAGCACGCAGGTCCTCCGGTGCGGCGGACAGGTCCGAGGGCACGAAGACCGCGTGGCCGCCGGCCGTGGCGATCTCCTGCACGACGGAGTCACCCCGGGCCACGTCGCGTCCGGTGACGACGAGGCGCCACCCGGCAGCGGCGAGGGTGCGGGCGGTCGCGGCGCCGATGCCGCTGGTCGAGCCGGTCACGAGGACGGTGCGTGCTGCTGTGGTGTCGGTCATGCGTGTCAGTCAACGGCTCTGCGAACGGGGGCGCCAGGGCGAGCAGTGCCTGGGCACGGCATGCCCACGCTGACGGCGGCCGCCGCGCCTACCGTGGTGCCCATGCCCACCGATCGTTCCCCGTTGGGTGCATTCCTGCGCTCCCGCCGCGACCGCCTCACCCCGGCGCAGGCAGGGATCGATGCCTTCCCCGGACCGCGTCGGGTGCCGGGTCTGCGCAAGGAGGAACTGGCGGTCCTTGCCGGGCTGAGCCCCGATCACTACAGCCGTCTGGAGCAGGGCCGCCAGCACACCGTCACCGACGACGTGGTCGACGCCCTGTCGCGCGCCCTGCAGCTCGACGACCTCGAGGCCCAGCACCTGCGCAACCTTGCCGCACCCACCTCGCCGCGGCGACGGGTCGCGCCCGACCTCCCGGTGCATGCCGACCCCGGAATGCTCCGGCTGATGGCGCAACTGGACCAGGTGCCGACGTTGCTGCTCGGACCCCGCTCGGAGGTGCTCGCCGGCAACGGGCTGCTGCGCGAGGTCCTCGGCTGGTCGGCGGAGCCCGGAGCGTCGTTCGCCCGGTGGTTGTTGCTCGACCCTGGCGCTCGCGAACGCATCACCAATTGGGACGACTTCGCCGCGTCCGCGGTCGGAGCGCTGCGCTACGACGTCGGACGCCGCCCCGACGACCGCCGCCTCACGGCGCTCGTTCGCGAGCTGCGCGATGGCGACCCGGACGTCGCCCGATGGTGGGACGACCAGGGGGTCACCTTCCGGACCTCGCTGACCAAGAAGGTCGCCCACCCTGTCGCCGGGCCACTGGTCTTCGGGATCGAATCGGTCGTCGGCCCCCACGACCCGGATCAGCGTCTGGTGGTCTACACCGTCGAATCGGACTCACCCACCGCGAGAGTTCTCCCACTGCTCGCCAACTGGGCGGCACCGATCGCCAACGAAAGCCTCTGACCGGATCCGCCGCGCCGCGCCGGCACTCGCAGCACGCAGAACGGCGGCTGCGACCTGTGGGTCGCAACCGCCGTTCATCTGGTGCGCGAGGGGGGAGTTGAACCCCCACGCCCTTTCGGGCACACGGACCTGAACCGTGCGCGTCTGCCTATTCCGCCACTCGCGCGAGTGCCGCCCTAGTCTGCCTGACGGCTCCGCGATCGCCAAACCGGGGTGCCACGTCGTAAAGGTGGAGTCGTGGCGCGCCGTATAGAGCGCGCAACGACTCCGCGCGGCGGCGCGGACTCCGGCCGACGACACGACAGGGCGGCATCGCACCCCCACTACACAGCTGCTCCCTAGGTGACCGTGCCTGCGGCTCGCGCGCGCATGGCGCAGTTACGATCGAGCACGCCCGCGGCGTACGCCGTGCGCTCCGGTCTGCCCGCGTAAGGCGGGTCCGCAGCTGGGCGCCGAGGCATGACCCGACGAGGAACAGGAGGCAGTGATGGGTTTGTTCTCCAACCTCGAACGCCGCCTGTCCGAGGGCGTGAACGGCGCGTTCGCCAAGGCTTTCCGCTCCGAAGTGCAGCCGGTGGAGATCGCGAGCGCGATGCGCGGAGCGATGGACGACCGCGCAGCGGCCACCAAGAAGGGGCAGCGCGCGGTGGTGCCCAACCTGTTCACCGTCGACCTCAGCCCCGGCGACTTCGAGCGCCTCGACGCGGCACGCGACGACATCACCGACGAGCTGATCGCGAGCGCGACCGAGCACGCCGACAGTCAGCGCTACGTGCCCGGCGGGCCGGTGTCGGTGCAGTTCGCCGCGGACCCGGAGCTGGAGACCGGCGTCTTCCGCCTGCGTCCGTCCATCGCACGGCAGGTGCAGGAAGCACCGCAGCCCTCGCGACCGCAGCCGCGGCAGTACGACGAGTTCGACCCCTCCTCGGCACGCCAGGACCAGCCGTGGGACGAGGGTCGCCGGCCCCTCTACGACGACGGACCCGCGCCGCGGCAGTACCAGACACCGCCCCGGGAGTACCCGACTCCTTCTCAGCAGTACCAGGTGCCGCAGCACCACCAGCAGCCGATGCAGCAGCACCCCGGCTACGACGATCCCGCGCCCGAGCAACCGCGCGCCGCGCGCGTCCCCAGCCCGGCCGCGCCACGCCGTTTCAAGCAGCGACCGTCGTTGATCATCGACGGAGACAGCTATCCTCTGCTCGGCGCCATTACTGTCATCGGCCGTGACGACGACGCCGACATCATGCTGGACGACCCGGGAATCTCCAGGCGGCACAGCGAGATCCGCATCACCAACGACGGTCCGCACCTGGTGATGACGGTGCGTGACCTCGGCTCCACCAACGGCACGTTCGTCAACGGCGACCCGATCGACCGGGCTCACCTGCACGACGGCGACCGGATCACCGTGGGGCGCACCCACCTGCTCTTCCGCGAAGGCGGGCGCCGGTGAGCGAACTGACGATCACGGTCATCCGCATCGGGCTGTTGGTCGCCCTCTGGGCGTTCATCTTCAGCATCGTCGGGGTGATGCGCGGCGATCTCTACGGCATCCGTGGCGCCCGCGCCGACAACCGACGCCAGCCGCTGCGCGACGAACGCCGCCCCGCCCGGTCCCCGCGTGGTGGCCCGACGCACCTGGCCGTCATCGAGGGTCTGATGCGCGGCATCAGCGTGCCCCTGTCCGACGGCGGCGTCCTGATCGGCCGCAACCCCGAGTGCGTCCTCGTGCTGTCGGACGACTTCGCCTCCGGCCGCCACGCGCAGGTCTACCGCGACGGCGACAGCTGGTTCATCGACGACCTCGGCTCCACCAACGGCACCTTCATCAACGACCGGCCGATCGGTCAGCACGTGCCGTTGCGCGAGGGCACCCGGGTCCGGATCGGCCAGACCGTCCTGGAAGTCAGGAAGTAGCGGCATGCCGATCGCGCTGCGCTACGCCGCCCGCACCGACCTGGGCCTGGGCTCCAAGACCCGCAACGAGGACTCCGGTTACGCCGGGCCCGACCTGCTCGTACTCGCCGACGGGATGGGCGGCCACGCCGCGGGCGACATGGCCAGCTCCACGGTCGTGGCCGAGTTGGTGCACCTGGACGGGGGAGTCCTACGGCGCCGACGAGGCGCTCGCGCAGCTGCACGACGCCGTCGTACGCGCCAACGAGCGTCTGCGCGACGAGATGGACGAGCAACCCGATCTCGAAGGGATGGGCACCACGCTCATCGCCTTCCTACGCAGCGGCAACAAGCTGGCGATGGCCAACATCGGCGACTCGCGCGCCTACCTGGTCCGCGGCGGCGTCTTCACCCAGATCACCAAGGACCACTCCCTGGTGCAGGCGCTGCTGGACGACGGCCGGATCACCGAGGCCGAGGCCGAACACCACCCGCAGCGTTCGTTCGTCACCCGCGTACTCACCGGGCGCGCCGACGACGAGCCCGACCTGTCGTTGCGCGAGGCGCAGGTGGGCGACCGCTACCTGATGTGCTCGGACGGGCTCTCGGACTACGTGGCGAAGTCGACCATCGAGGACATCGTCACCTCCCAGGGCACGCCGGGTGAGATCGCCGACCGGCTGATCGCCATCGCCCTCAAGGCCTCCGCACGCGACAACGTCACCGTCGTGGTCGCGGACGTGGTGGACTCCACCGCGCCGACGTCCGCGACGCCACAGGTCGTCGGCGCGGCCGGCGCGGCCGGCGCGCCGCCCGTACGGCCGGACGACACCCCGCCCCCGGAGCCGCGGACCCCGGCGGAGAAGGCCGCCGCGCTCAGCCGAGAGGCCAATGGTCCCGCGCCCGGGTCGCAGGACGAGCAGGACGACGAGCACGAGACCCCCGTCCTCGCCGAGGAAGGACCCTCCCGCTTCCGGCGGTTGCGCTGGCTCGGGCTGGGGCTGCTGGTCGTCGCGGTCATCGCCGTCGGGGGGTGGATCGGCTACTCCTGGACGCAGTCCCAGTACTACGTCGGCGACGACCACGGCTCGGTGGCCATCTACCGCGGGCTGCACAACAGCATCGGACCCTTCCACCTGCACTCGGTCCGGCAGCAGACCGACGTGAAGACCACCGATCTGCCGTCCTATTACCAGAGTCGGGTCCGCGCCACCATCGGCGCCGACGACCTTCCCGACGCACGCAAGGTCGTGCAGACCCTCACCACCCAGGCCGCGGCCTGCCGCAGCCAAGCGAGCAGTTGCAGCACATGAGCAGTTCCTCCGCGCTGCGCACCATCACCCCGCACACACCACGCACCCGGCGCGGTGTGGAATTGCTGCTGCTCGCGTTCGCCATCGCCATCGTGCTGCTCGCGTACGCCGACGTCGGGCTGGCCGTCGACAACACCCTGCCGCCGGACCTGCTGACGCTGGGCATCGGTTTCGGGGTCGTCGCGCTGGCGCTGCACCTGCTGGTGCGGTGGCAGGCGGCGTACGCCGATCCGATCCTGCTCCCGGTCGCGACGCTGCTGAACGGCCTGGGACTGGTGATGATCCACCGTCTCGACCTCGCCCAGGGCCACCACATCGGCCAGGGGGCGGCGGTGCGTCAGCTGCTCTGGACCGGTATCTCGGTGCTCGTCGCCGGAGTGCTGCTGGTCGTGGTGCGCGATCACCGCCGGCTCGGGCAGTACACCTTCACCTTCGCGCTCGCCGGTCTCGTGCTCCTACTGCTGCCGCTCACCCCCATCCTCGGGCGCAACATCAACGGCAGCCGTATCTGGATCGGCCTGGGGCCGTTGTCGTTCCAGCCGAGCGAGCTGTCGAAGATCTGCGTGATCATCTTCTTCTCCGGCTACCTGGTGCAGAAGCGCGACGCGTTGTCGCTCGTCGGTCGCCGGATCCTGGGCTTCCCGCTGCCCCGTGCCCGCGACCTCGGACCGATCATCATCGCCTGGCTCGCGAGCCTCGCGGTGCTGGTCTTCGAGTCCGACCTCGGCACGTCGTTGCTCTTCTTCGGCCTCTTCGTCGCGCTGCTCTACGTCGCAACCGAACGCCGTTCCTGGATCGTCATCGGCATGGGGCTCTTCCTCGCCGGCTGCTACGCGGCGTACCTGCTCTTCGCGCACTTCCAGGTGCGCGTCGACCTGTGGATCAACCCGTTCAACCCGCACCTGTCCGACCAGCTCGCTCTGGGGCTGATGGGGATGGGCAGCGGCGGGATGCTCGGCACCGGCCTGGGGCAGGGCCACCCCGAGCTGACCTACTTCGCCAATTCCGACTTCATCATCCCCTCGTTCGGCGAGGAGCTCGGGCTGGTCGGACTCATCGCGATCATCGTGCTCTTCGCGATCGTGGTCGAGCGCGGGCTGCGCGCCGGCATCGCCGCCCGTGACGGCTTCGGCAAGCTGCTCGCGACGGGCCTCGGCTTCTCGATGGCGCTGCAGGTATTCGTGGTGGTCGGCGGCGTCACCCGGGTCATCCCGCTCACCGGCCTCACCACGCCGTTCATGTCGGCCGGCGGCAGCTCGCTGATCGCCAACTGGATCATCATCGTCCTGCTGCTGCGGATCAGCGACCAGGCCCGCCGCCCGACCGTCGACGAGCCCGGCGCCTCAGCCGTCGGGTCCGCCGACACCCAGGTGGTGAAGTCGCGGTGATGCACCCCACGAAGTCTTCCGTCCGCTGCGCTTCCCCAGGTACTTCGCGGGGACCCCGATGAACGCACCCATCCGCCGCCTCGGGCTCGTGGTCGCCGCGATGTTCTGCGCGCTGCTGATCGCCACGACGACCATCCAGTTCTTCCAGGCCAAGGCCCTCAACGACCGGCCCGGCAACCGGCGCACCCTGCTCTCGTCGTACGCACGGCAGCGCGGCTCGATCCTCGTCGGCGGCAACGCGGTCGCGGTGTCCAAGCCCAGCAACGACGAGTACAAGTGGCTGCGCACCTACCCGCAGGGCACGACGTATGCCGCCGCGACCGGCTACTACTCCTTCCTCTACGGCTCCTCCGCCGTGGAGTCCAGGTACGGCAGCCTGCTGTCCGGCACCTCCGACCAGCTCTTCTACCGCCGCTTCACCGACATCGTGACCGGTCAGAAACCGCAGGGGGCCAACGTCGACCTCACCCTCGACGCCAAGGTGCAGAAGGCGGCGAAGTCGGCGCTCGGATCCAAGGTCGGTGCCGTCGTGGCGCTCGACCCGAAGACCGGCGCGATCCTCGCGATGGTGACCAGCCCGACGTACGACCCGAACGAGCTGTCCGGGCACGACCTGACGACGGTCCAGAAGAACTGGACGTCGCTCATCAAGAACACCTCGCGGCCTCTGCTCAACCGCGCCACCTCGGAGCTCTACCCGCCCGGTTCGACGTTCAAGCTGATCGTGAGTGCGGCGGCCCTGTCCTCGGGCAAGTACACCCCGCAGACCTCCGTCCCCGGCCCGGCCTCACTGCGCCTGCCCCAGACGAACACCACTCTGCCCAATGACTTCTCGGGCGCCTGCGGACCGGGCGGTCGTACGACGCTCATCCACGCGCTGGAGATCAGCTGCAACACCGCGTTCGCCAGCGTCGGCCTGTCCCTCGGCCAGGACGCCGTGGCGGCGCAGGCACAACGGTTCGGCTTCGGGCAGCAGCTGAACATCCCGATGTCGGTCGCGGCGAGCCGCTTCCCGACCGGCCTCGACCCGGCGCAGCTGGCCCAGTCCTCGATCGGCCAGTACGACGTGCAGTCCACCCCGCTGCAGATGGCGATGGTCTCCGCCGGGATCGCCAACGGCGGCCGGGTGATGGCGCCCTACCTGGTCAAGGACGTGCGGGACGACAACCTCGACGTCATCTCCTCCACCGACCCCAAGCTCTTCTCCACCGCCGTCAGCTTCCAGGTGGCGAGCGAACTGAAGACGATGATGCTGGCGGTCGTCGACAGCGGCACCGGCACGCGGGCGCAGATCCCCGGCGTCCAGGTCGCCGGCAAGACCGGCACCGCACAGCACGGGGAGGGACTGCCCGCGCACGCGTGGTTCACCGCGTTCGCGCCCGCCGACAACCCCAAGATCGCCGTCGCCGTGCTCGTGGAGAACGGCGGCAAGTACGGTGCGGAGGCGGGCGGGGGCTCGGTCGCGGCGCCGATCGCGAAACAGGTCATCGAGGCGGGGATCGGGCGATGAGCGCAGGTGGTGGGGACACCCTGGGTGGGCGCTACACGCTCACCGACAAGATCGCGGCCGGCGGCATGGGCGAGGTCTGGGCAGCCACCGACGCGATCCTCGGGCGCACCGTCGCGGTCAAGGTGCTGAAGGGCGGGCTGACCGACGAGATCGGATTCGACCAGCGGTTCCGCACGGAGGCACGCCTGGCCGCGGCGCTCACCCACGCCAACATCGCGGCCGTCTACGACTACGGCGAGGACGAGGGATCGGCGTACCTCGTCATGGAGTACGTCCCCGGTCTGCCGCTCTCGCGGATCATCGCCGACCGGGCGCCGATGCCCGCGGTCGACACCGTGGGGCTCATCGCCCAGACCGCGACGGCCCTGCAGTCGGCGCACCTGAACGGCCTGGTGCACCGCGACGTCAAACCCGCCAACGTGCTCGTCACAGCCGACGGGATCGTGAAGCTGACCGACTTCGGCATCGCCCGCGCGGTCGGCTCCGCGGCGATGACCAAGGCCGGCGAGGTGATGGGGACCGCGCAGTACCTCGCGCCCGAGGCCGCGTTGGGTCAGGAGACCACCCCCCTCAGCGACGTCTACGCACTCGCCGTCGTCACGTACGAGATGTTGTGCGGCGCAAGGCCGTTCAATTCCGACAGCCCGGTCGCGCTGGCGATGGCCCACGTCAACGAGCAGCCGCCACCGATGCCGGACTTCGTGCCGCCGCCGGTGCGTGCCGTCGTCCTGGCCGCGCTGGAGAAGGACCCGCAGTTCCGCCCGGACTCCGCGGCCGAGTTCGCCCGCGCCCTGCAGCAGTCGATCGTCGACAGCGCGCGGATGGGCTTCGACCCGTACAGCGAGCCGCCGCGGCGCGGGGAGTGGGACCCGTCCCCGCCCGCGCCTCACTCGCCGCAGGGGAGGGCCGTCGGCGCCGCCGCGACCGCAAGGACCCCGGCCCGCACTCCGGGCCGCAGGGTGCCGCGCCGTTCGGACCCGATGAGTACCCCGGTCAGAACTTCGGCGACTTCGGCGCCCCCGCCCACAGGGAGCCCGGCAACCACGGCGAGCACGGCGCATCGTCCTCCGGACCGCAGGGCACGCACGGCGATCCGCCACGCGGGCACCAGCTCCCGGGCCGCCGCACCACCGAGCACCTCCCCTCCGGTCCCGGATCGACCCGGGTGCTGCCCCCTGGCGTCGACGGGGACCGCGGCGACCAGCGTGAGACCGGGAGGTCCGACCGACGCGAGACCGAGGGTCAGCCGTCCGGCAGCCGCGCGTCCGGGCAGTCGACCACCACGTCGCGCACCCGGCGGTACGCCGTGCTCGCTGCGATCGCGCTGATCATCGTGATCGTCGCCGTCGTGCTCGTCGTCCTCCTCCGCGGGCGTTCCTCGGGCACCCCGCAGGAGCACTTCACCAAGCCCGTCCAGATCGCGTCGTTGCGTCACCCCGGCACGACCGCCAGGGAGCTGCGATGACCCCCGCTCTCCGATGCCCGCCACCCTCAACCCCTCGATCCCGGGGAGTCTGGACGCCGTTGTGGCACGCTCGCTCGTCACGTACTCCGAGAACCACGACCAGGCCGCGGCCGGACCCGCGGCCGAGGTGCACCGACCGTCGGTGATGCCATCCGCGCCCGCTCCGGGTCTGCTGACAGCGGCGTCCGGGCAGGAGGCACGGTGAACGACACCCCCCGCATCCTGGGCGGCCGGTACGAGGTCGGCGAGCTCATCGGCCGCGGCGGAATGGCCGAGGTCCACCTCGGCCACGACACCCGCCTCGGACGCACCGTCGCGATCAAGATGCTGCGCTCGGACCTGGCCCGCGACCCCTCGTTCCTCACCCGCTTCCGCCGGGAGGCCCAGTCGGCCGCCGGGCTCAACCACCATGCCGTCGTGGCGGTCTACGACTCCGGCGAGGACATCGCCGTGGAGACCGGCGGCGCCCGCGTGGACGTCCCCTACATCGTCATGGAGTACGTCGAGGGCGAGACGCTGCGCGACATCCTCGACGACGAGGGCAAGCTCGCGCCCGACGAGGCCGCCCGGATCACGATGGGCATCCTGTCGGCCCTGGACTACTCGCACGAAAAGGGCATCGTGCACCGGGACATCAAACCGGCCAACGTGATGCTCACCCGCGGCGGCAGCGTCAAGGTGATGGACTTCGGCATCGCCCGTGCGCTGGCCGACACCGCCGCGACGATGACGTCGGCGCAGGCCGTGGTCGGCACGGCTCGCTACCTGTCGCCCGAGCAGGCCCAGGGCGAGACCGTCGACGCGCGCTCCGACCTCTACTCCGCCGGATGCGTGCTCTTCGAGTTGCTCACGGGCAGAACGCCGTTCGTCGGCGAGCCGGTCAGCCTCGTCTACCAGCACATCACCGACCAGCCGCAGCCCCCGTCGGTCTACGAGCCGTCGGTGCCGCCCGCCATGGACGCGGTCACGCTGCACTCGTTGGAGAAGCCGCGCGGCTCGCGCTACCAGCACGCCGGCGACTTCCGCGCGGACCTGCAGCGGGCGCGTACCGGTGAGCCGCTCAGCGCTGCCGCGGCGGCGATGGAGGGCGCGGGCCGGCCGATGGACGGCGAGCCGCACGCCGTACCCGCCCCGGCCGTCGGGCACGATCCGACGGCGGAGTACGACGGGTCGCACTCCCCGCCACGGCGCACCCTCATCTGGGTGGCGGCCGTCGTGGCGCTGCTCGCGGCGATCCTCGGCATCGGCTACCTGGTGATGAACTCCGGCGACGGCACCAAGCTCACGAGTGTGCCCAACGTGGTCAACTTGACCCAGGCCCAGGCCATCGCCACCTTGAAATCGAGCGGGTTCGCCCCGTCGGTGCACAAGGTCACGAACGACGCGACCATCGGACAGGTCGTGAGCCAGGACCCGTCGTCCGGCGACGCCCGAGCCGGGAGCACGGTCCTCATCGACGTGTCCAGCGGCCCGGACGCGCTGCCCATCCCCGACCTCTCCGGCCAGACCGTCGACCAGGCGAAACAGGCGTTGAAGGACGCCGGATTCACAAACGTGTCGGTCAGCAGCCAGCAGGTCCCCGACACCCAGTACGACCAGGGTGTCGTGGTGAGCACGACTCCTGCGAGCGGCAATTCGGCCAACCCCAGCTCCCCGTTGATCCTCAACGTGAGCAGCGGACAGGTGACGGTGCCCTCGGATCTCAAGGGCAAGAGCACGACCGCGGCACAGACCGAGCTGCGCGCCGCACATCTCAGCGCTGACGTCCAGACCGTGACCACGTCCGACCCGAACCTCGTGGACAAGATCGTGCGCGTGGACGACGCGGGCCAGAAGGTGGCGGTCAACTCGATCATCACCATCTACAAGGGCACTGCGCCCCCGACCACCGCTACATCGACGGTCACATCGACCGAGACCATCACCCCGCCGTCGAGCACGACATCGACACCGCCGTCGTCGACCTCGACCTCGACCTCGACTTCGCCGTCCAGTCCGACAACGACGTCTAGCAGCCCCAGCAAGTCCGGCAGTCCACCGACCCAGGGACTCTCGACGCCGTAACCGACCGCGGAGTCAGGCCGATCCGGTGTTCGGGGACATTTTCAGCAGGCGTGCCTGCAGCCGGTCGACCCGGTGAGCGTTGCCGTGCAACCGGATGTAGCGGTCGCCGTAGCTGACGAGGAGTGCATCGTCGAGCCGGCGTACTGCACCGGTCCGGTTGCGGTAGCCCATCCGGGCGTCGATCGCGCCGGAG
This sequence comes from Allobranchiibius sp. GilTou73, assembly GCF_021391335.1. GTDB lineage: Bacteria > Actinomycetota > Actinomycetes > Actinomycetales > Dermatophilaceae > Allobranchiibius > Allobranchiibius huperziae. The sequence continues at coordinate 769,332 of NZ_CP090051.1, forward strand.
TCGACCGCGCGGATGGTGTCGGCCAGCTCGGCGAGCGAGGTGATGCCGAGCTCGAGGACCAGACCAGCGATCCAGGCGTAGTGATCGGGTCGCGACCAGCTTGCCTCGGCGTACTCCCCGGCCAGGAACGCGGCCAACTCCCGCGGGCTGATGCGCGGGTCGTCGTCCGCCATGGTGACCTCGGGTTCGCGGACCCCGTCGTGCAGGCGTTCGCGGATGGTCGAGAACTGCTGGTCGGCCAGCTCCAACAGGCCAGCGGCCAGCGTGAAGCGGCGGTCGAAGTCGGCGCGATGCTCGTCGGGGATCGTTCCCTTGTAGCGGATGTCGTGCTCGAACTCGGCCCACGCGTGCTGCAGCACCGTGCGGATCTGCACCTGGATCTGGCGGTCACCGATCAGCGGGTGCACGACCTGTTCGGACGGAGCGAGCCGGATCTGCAGGTGACGACTCGCGTAGCCGAATCCACCCTCGCTCGCCGTCGCCTGCCCCATGTCACGGTCCTCGATGACCACCGTCTCGGCAGCCAGGAGCTCTGCGACGGAGGCGACGTCGCTGTGCACGTAGGTGATCACCCGCAGTCCGATGACATCGCCGATCTCGGTCAGAGGATCGGCGAAGAGAGCGACACCGTCGATGGTGCGCCCGGCCTTCTCCGCGAACGACGCGATGCTCTTCGCGCGACCGGTCACGCTGAGGTAGTTCAGACCCGCGTCGTCCAGGACGCCGACGACGATCTCGATGGCCTCCTCCGCGGCGGCCTGCACGGCCGGGAAGCCCATCGCGTACTCCTGCGTCGCGCGGCGCACGACGTCGACCCGCTGCTCGACCCGCGGCGCGCGCGGCGAGGGCACCAGGCCGTCGGGCAGCGTCGGGGTGACGATGTACCCGTCGGCGAAGGTGCCGTACGTCGTCATCGCCTCCGGCCGGCGTTCGCGGAACAGCACGACGTAGGCGCACACCACGGAGTCCACCTGGTCCTCGGCGACCCGCAGCTGTGCCTTGCTCGTGGCCTCCTCCACCGACGTCACCAGGGCGCGCCAGCCGTCATGAGGCACCAGGTGCAGGGCCGGGGTGGCCGCCGCGAGCGACTCGAGCAACCGCATGAGCGTCAGCAGCTCATCGCGCAGCCGGGCGACCGAACGACCCTGCTTGTTCTTGTACTTCAGCGTGCGCCCGAGCTCGAAGAGGGCGACCGTCGCCGGATGCGGGTAGACCTCGACGGCACGCCGCGGCGCCCGCGACGCCGGGTCCATGTCGAGGCCGAGCTGCTCACAGACGCGCGCGCCGCGCAGACCGTTCCGGAACGTCGGGATGGACAGGTTCGAGGGGTGGGCACCCGCGTCGAAGCGCGCGAAGTCCTTGTTCAGCGCCCGCTCGGCCGCGCGGTTGCCGGTCTCGTTCGTGACCACGAGCGGCGCGTCAACTCCGACCACCAGGCCGTCGTCGAGGTACGGCGCGAGGCTCGCCTCGATGTCGGCGTCCGTACGGGCGGCCGACAGGTGGCACAAGGCGCCGCTGTCGTCGAGGACGGCGACGCCCGTGGGACTCCTGTTGCCCCAGGCGAGGTCGAGGCCGGCGAAGTGCATCCGGTCAGCATGCCCGATGCCCGGCCGAGGTCAGGCCACACCGGCCACGCGGCGCGCCCAGCGCGCCCAGCTGCGCAAGGGACCACGCGGCGCCGTTGCACGCGGCCGGTCCCACGCCGCGGCCCCGCAAGGGACCACGCGGCGCCGTTCAGAGGTGCGCGGTGTCCACCGCAGGTGGCGGATCGAGTCGCGGCCAGTCGAGCTCCGCCGTCCCGGTGATGATGTGCCCGCGCAGCAGTCCGCGCATCCTGCGACCCCAGTGGTAGGCGCTCTGGTGAGGGTTCGACTCCGATTCCTCGGCGTCGATGTCCATCGACGACCGCACCAGAGTTCCTCCCGCGTAGGTGAAGGTGAAGTGGGTGGGGCCCGTCAGTGCCCACGCCGCTCGTTCGAGGCGGCCTGCCAACGCGTCGATCCGATCCTTGTCGTTGTAGGCGAAGTCGATGTCGAGGTGGCCGAGGATGAGGTTGGTGAAGATCTCCCACCCCTCTTGGGCCGCGACCTCGGCACGGCGGCTCGGATCACTGCGCAGATGCACGTCCACCACGAATTTAGTGGTCGTCGACGACTCGCTGATCCGCCAGGCGCAGAGCGGGTGTCTCGCCATCATGCCCGGCACCAGCGCCTCGAGGTCTTCGCGATTCATGTGCGCCAGTAAACGGCAGTGACGCGTTCTATCGCGTCGTAGTAGTGGAACTGGGGCGCTGATGCCGGCCGGTGTGTACGGCGGGAGGAGATCCACCCCTCAGGAGGCCGATCCGGCACGTGTGAGCCTCTGTCTCCTCCCGCGGTATACAGAAGGCCGGCCGCATCGCATCGGTCCGGTTCGACTCCCGGACGGCGAGCGCCGTGACGGACCGGGCGGCGCCGTTGTCATGGGCCGCGCGCGTCGCACGGCGCTGCAAGGGACCACGCGGCGCCGCTGGAGGAGCCGAACCAGGTCAGCCGGCGTCGAGGACGGCGGCGTCGAGCCCCTGCACGAGCGGAGCCAGACCGGCGCTGCGGGCGACCGCGTCCGGCATACCGGCGACCTGCAGCCAGTTGGCGAGCATCCGGTGGCCGCCCTGGGTGAGGACCGACTCGGGGTGGAACTGGATGCCGTGCAGCGGGAGGGTGCGGTGCCGCACGGCCATCACGATGCCGGAGTCGGTGCTGCCGTTGACGACCAGTTCGGCCGGGATCGTGGACGGTTCGATGGTCAGGGAGTGGTAGCGCGTCGCCCGCAGGGGCGAAGGCAGGCCCTCCATCACCCCGGTCCCGTCGTGGCGCACCTGAGAGGTCTTGCCGTGCAACAGCTCCGGCGCGCGGTCGACCGTGGCGCCGTAGACCGCACCGAGCGCCTGGTGACCCAGGCACACCCCGAGCATCGGCTGGCCGCGGTCGGCACACGCCCGGATCATCGCCATCGAGACGCCGGCCCCCTCCGGCGTGCCGGGTCCGGGGGAGATCAGGACCCCGTCGTAGCCGCCGCCATCGATCGCCGCCACCTCGTCGTTGCGTACGACGGTGCAGTCGGCGCCGAGCTGCTCCAGGTAGCCCACGATCGTGAAGACGAAGCTGTCGTAGTTGTCGACCACCAGGATCCGGGTCACTTGGGAGCCTCCGTGTTCGATGAAGTGGGTGCACCGGTCGGGCTCGATGGGGTGGCCGGGCTCGTCGCGTACCGCAGCTGCGCGCTGCCGGCGTACGCCGCGAAGTGCGCGTCGTCCTTGTCGCTCACCGAATAGCCGAGGCCGACCAGCGGGACGTAATCGCGGTAGTCCGAGACGGCCGGGTCCTTCTGGAGCGCGTTGCGCAGCTTCTTCTGGTCGCCCATCGCGCTGATGACGAACGGCGGCGAGTAGACCCGACCCTGCAGCAGCAACGTGTTGCCGACACAGCGCACGGCCGAGGTGGAGATGATCCGCTGGTCCATGATCGTCATCGCGGTGGCGCCCCCCTGCCACAGTGCGTTGACGACGCCCTGCACGTCCTGCTGGTGCACGAGCAGCCAGTTGGGGTCGGTGTCGGCGGGCAGGGTCGACAGATCGCGGTGGGAGTCGTCGAGGGTGACCGTGACCGCGGACCCCTGCACCGGCGTCATACCGGCGGCGACGGCGATGCTCGACTCCTGTTTCTGCAGCTGCGCGAGACGGGAGGACCCGGGCGCGCGCTGGGCGGACAGCGCGTCGACCTCGGCCTGCAGGCGGCGTACGCCCGCCGCCTTGGTCTTCACCCGCTGGTCGCCGCTGCGCACGACCTGCACCAGGTCGCGGGTCGCGGGGCGCAGGTCGGTGCCGTTGGAGGTGACAGCGCTGACCCCGAAGAGGCCGCCGGCAGCGAGCGCCACGACGGGGACGACGTACCTCCACCGCGAGCGCGGGGCCTTGGGTCGCGGTCGTCGACACATGCGCAGGCCGTGCAGCGCCTGCGACCGGGGCATGTGCGGGACTCCGTAGCGTGGTGAGGATGAACGGTGTTGCGGTGATCTACCCTCTAGCGTAGCCGCGCCCAATCCGAGGAGATCCCCCGTGAGCAAGCCCCGCAAGGACAGTTCGACCCCGTCCGGCAGCACGCCGGTCGATGCCCGGGCGGCCCGTGACGGTGCCGCCGGCGACGCCGACGACACCACCGCGTCCTCGAGCACGAAGGCGACGTCCGCGGTGAAGACACCCGATGCCGCCAAGAAGTCGGCGAAGGCCACCCCGGCCGCGAGCAAGGGCTCGAAGAAGAAGCTCGACACGGCTGAGGAGCTCGCCCGGCGTACGACGGCTCAGAAGGTGCGCGTCAGCGGCGGCGACAACCCCGTGTGGTGGGTCCCGCTGATGGTCGGCTTCATGGTGCTGGGACTGCTCTGGCTGGTCGTGACCTACCTGGCGCAGGGCGACTACCCGGCGCCGAAGGTCGGCACCGTGTGGAACCTGGGCATCGGTTTCGTGCTGGTGATGGCCGGCTTCCTGATGACCACCCGCTGGAAGTAGGCCTCGGCGCCCACCGAGGCGCACCTCAGCCCGAGAGGCACAGCTCGGCCTGTGCCTCTCGGGCTTCGCTGTGCCCGCGGTGGTTCGTCCACAGGGTTATCCACAGGTGGGGATAACTACACCGGTGTAAGTCAGCCTTCACGGCGGGGTGTTCAGCAGCACTGCCGGTGTTCGAACCCAGTGAACAGGCCGTGGGCGCCCTAGCTGGGCGGGACCGCGGACTACAGACCGACGATCGCCGGCACGGACACGCTCTCGAAGCGGACGGTCGCCAGCACCACCAGCAACACGACGATCGCGGCGTACGCCGGCCACTGCCAGCGCCGCCGTTCGGCACCGAGGTAGGTGGCGATCGCCCCGCAGGCCAGACCGGTGATCGCACCGCCGAGGTGCGCCTGCCAGGCGATCCCGGGGATGACCAGACCGATCAGCACGTTGATGACCACCAGCCCCACCAGTCCGCCGATGGGGACACCGAGCCGCCGGTTGCAGACGATCGCGGCCCCGAAGAGGCCGGAGATCGCGCCTGACGCACCGAGCGTGGCGGTGTACCAGCCGAACGACCCGCCGGTGCTCGTCGAGCTCGGGGCGCTGGCCAACAGCTCGTACCCGACCGAGCCGCCGAGCGCGCACACCAGGTAGATCGCCAGAAACCGCGCGCGACCGAGGGCCGGCTCCAGGAACTGACCACCGACCCACAGCGCGAACATGTTGAAGAGCAGGTGCGTCGGCTGGTTCTGTGCGTGCAGGAAGGTGGCGGTGAGCAACCGGTACGGCTGATCCCCTGTCTGCACCGGGGCGTAGAAGAAGCGGTCGGTCAGCGGCGGATAGGCCTGCTGCAGCAGCCAGATCGCCGAGCAGACGGCGATCAGCGAGATGGTGACCACGGGCCGACCCATGGCCACCCTGCCGCCGAAGACGGTCGTCGCCGACCGGTGGGTCTTGGCGGACGCGCGGACGCAGTCCACACAGTGGATGCCGACAGGCGCGGGACGCTGGCAGTCCGGGCAGGTCGGGCGTTCGCAGACCTGACACCGCACGTACGCCACCCGGTCGGGGTGCCGCGGGCACACCGGCTGGTCGGGTGCGGTCATCGCACACCTCGCCGGGGGCGCTGACGGGGGGCTCGCGTGCACCGCGAACCCTGCAGTGGTGATGTCACAGATGGCCTCATTGCCCCGTCAACGTACGACGGGGTCCGGCGAGTGCCGGACCCCGTCATCGCCGAAGAGAGTCAGTCCGTGATCTCGACGCTCTCGATGACGACGTCGTCGACCGGCTTGTCCTGACCGCCGGTGCGCACGGCGCCGATCTTGTCGACCACGTCGCGGCTGGCCTGGTCGGCGACCTCACCGAAGATCGTGTGCTTGCCCTGCAGCCACGTGGTGGGGGCCACGGTGATGAAGAACTGCGAGCCGTTCGTGCCCTTGCCGCCGCGCTTGCCGGCGTTCGCCATGGCGAGCATGTACGGCGAGCGGAAGTCCTTGTCGGGCGAGATCTCGTCGTCGAAGTTGTAACCCGGGCCGCCGATGCCGACGCCCTGGGGGCAGCCGCCCTGCAGCATGAAGCCGGGGATCACGCGGTGGAAGATCAGGCCGTCGTAGAACGGCGTCGGGTTCGTGCGCCCGGCGTCGTCCTTGTATTCCTTGGTGCCACGGGCGAGACCGGTGAAGTTCTCGACCGTCTTCGGGGCGGCGTCCGGGAAGAGCACCAGGTTGATGTCGCCGTGGTTGGTGTGCAGCGTCGCGTTCATGCCAAGAAGTTTCGCACGGCACGCCCGGTTGGCCGAGTCCGGTGCGACAGGGCAGGATAGGCCGGAACCGGCAACCTTGGAGGACGCTCTTGCTCACCACGAAATCACGTTCCGACGTCGCGAAGGACAAGGCAGGCCAGCTGGTGTCGGCGGCGTCCGACACGCTGGCGACCGTGAAGGAGAAGGCGGGTCCGGCGGTGGAGAACGCGCTGGAGAAGGCCGCTCCCCTTGTCGAGGCGGGTCTGGAGAAGGCCGGTCAGGCCGCCGACGCGGCACGCGAGAAGCTCGCGGAGGCGAACGACGCGGCCAAGGACAAGGCCTCTTCCGCCGCCGCGGTGGCGAGTGCAGCGGGCGCGAAGGCCCAGGACGCAGCCGGCGATGCCAAGGACAAGGCCGACGACGCGGCGACCAAGGCGAAGAAGGCGCGCAAGTCCGCCGGCCGCAAGGGCCGCAAGTCGCAGAAGAAGGCCGCGAAGCGCTCCTCGCAGCTGCAGAAGAAGGCCTCCAAGAAGTCTGCGCGCGCCCAGAAGAAGGCCGGCAAGCTCTCCGACTCGGTCAAGAGCAAGGCCTCCGACGTGAGCGACAGCATCGCCTCCGTGGGCGACAGCATCGCGTCCGCGCCGCAGACCAAGAAGCTGCGCAAGGCCGTCGCGCCGCAGCTGGACAAGGTCAACAAGGCCACCGCCACGCAGCAGGAGAAGATCGCGGAGACCGCTTCTGCGGTCAAGGACCAGACGTCCGACGCCGCGTCGGAGTGGGCCTCCAAGCTGCACGAGGCGCTGCTCGCCGCGACCGGTGCGGCCACCGCCGCCGGCGCGAGCGCGTACACGTCCCTCCCGGGTGGTGCCCAGCACCAGATCGAGCGCGTCGCCCCCCAGGCCGCGAAGCTGCGCAAGAAGAAGGGCACGGTGCTGATCACGGTCGGCGTCGTCGCCGTCGTCGCCGCCGGTGCCCTGATCTTCGCCGGCCGACGTGCGAAGACCCGCGCCGCCCAGCAGCAGGGCACCACCGCCGCGCCGCTCACCACGCAGCGCGCCGACGAGATCGCCACACCGACCGACGACCTCGTCGGTTCGGTCGAGGGCCGCGCCGACGGTGCGCTCACCGGCGAGACCCGCGGCCGGCACAGCGCCAGCTGACCGAGCACGTCGTACGTGGTCCAAGCGGCGGTCCCGGGTCGACCCGGGGCCGCCGCTTCGTCGTCTGTCCCTGCGGCAGGAAGGACCCCCATGGACACCGTCACTCTCGACGGCCGCACCTACCGCTTCGACCGTGCGGTCCGCGAGGACGTCCCGGCGCTGGTCGCACTGCTGCGTGACGACGTCCTGGGCACGGGCCTGGGCAGGGCGATGTTCGCGTGGGCCCACGCGTGGGGCCGGGCGCGCGGCGCGATCCTGGCCCAGCTGACGACCGACGCCTCGCGCACCGACGCGCAGCGGTTCTACGAACGCCTCGGGTACGAGGCCTCGCACATCGGGATGAAACGCCCCCTCTGACCGGGGTCCTGTCCACCGGCAGGACAGCGCCGCCGGGAGCGCCGTCCGGTGGATACCGTGGACGGGTGACGACGCAGAATCCCACGGTCGCCGACGTACGCGCCGCGGCCGACCGCCTCTCCAGCGTGGCGTCACCCACCCCGCTCGACACCAGCGCGCGGCTGTCCGCGCTGACCGGCGCGCAGGTGCACCTCAAGCGCGAGGACCTGCAGCCGGTGCGGTCCTACAAGATCCGCGGCGCCTACAACCTCATCGCCCAGCTCGACGACGAGCAGCGGTCGCGCGGGGCCGTGTGCGCGAGCGCGGGCAACCACGCCCAGGGGGTCGCGCTGGCCTGCGCGCAGCTCGGTGTCGACGCGCGCATCCACCTGCCGCGCACGACGCCCCGTCAGAAACGCGATCGGGTGTCGGCGCTCGGACTCGGGCGGGTCACGGTGGTCGTCGACGGTGAGACGTACGACGACGCGGCCACTGCGGCGTACGCCGAGGCGGAGCGCACCGGCGCGACCATCGTGCCGGCGTTCGACGACCCGCGGACCATCGCCGGGCAGGGCACGATCGCACTGGAGGTCGTGGACCAGTTGGGCAGAGCGCCCGACGTCCTGGTCGTCCCCGTCGGCGGCGGCGGGCTGCTGGCCGGCGCGATCACGGCACTGCAGCAGGGGCACCCACGCACCCGGATCGTCGGGGTCGAACCCGCCGGAGCCGCGAGCATGACTGCGGCCCTGAACGCGGGAGCGCCCGTCACCCTCGACGCCATCGACGGCTTCGCCGACGGCACCGCCGTACGCCGGGTGGGCGCGTTCACCTTCCCGATCGTGCGCGACTCCGGGTGCGAGATGCGCATCATCGCCGAGGGGGCCATCTGCACCGAGATGCTCGCGCTCTACCAGAGCGAGGGGATCATCGCCGAGCCGTCGGGCGCCATCGCCTCGGCCGCGCTGCTCGAGCTCGACCTGGAGCCCGACTCCACCGTCGTCGCGGTGCTCTCCGGTGGCAACAACGACGTCAGCCGCTACGGCGAGGTGGTCGAGCGCGCTCTGGTACACGAGGGCCGCAAGCACTACTTCCTCGTCGAATTCCCGCAGGAGCCAGGGGCGTTGCGCCGTTTCCTGGACGACGTCCTCGGCCCGGAGGACGACATCGCGCTCTTCGAGTACGTCAAGCGCAACAGTCGTGAGTACGGCCCGGCGCTCGTCGGGGTCGAGCTCGGGTCGGCGGCCGACCTGCAACCGCTGCTGGACCGGATGAAGGCCTCACCGCTGGTCATCGAGCGGGTGCCGCCGGACAGCCCGATGTTCGGCTTCCTGCTCTAGTCGTCGGCGCACCGAGCGATGGAGTCGCCGCGCGCTCCATAGAGCGCGCGGCGACCCCACCCTTCACATCTCCTCGTGAGTCTCCGGGTCGCCGCCGAAGAGGCGACCGTCGGGGCGCCCGAGTGCGGTGATCGCGGCCACCTCCGCGTCGGTCAGCTCGAAGCCGAAGACGTCCAGATTGGCCCGCTGGCGCTCCGGCGTCGCCGACTTGGGGATCGGCAGGCTGCCGAGCTGGTAGTGCCAGCGCATGATGACCTGGCCCGGTGACACGTCGTACGCGCGCGCCGCCCCGGCGACCGCGTCCTCGGTGAACGGCGCCTGCCGCTTGCCCATCGGGCTCCACGCCTCGGTGCGGATGCCCAGCTCGGAGTGCACCGCGCGCATCTGCTCCTGCGGGAAGTAGGGGTGCAACTCGATCTGGTTGACGGCGGGGGTGACGCCCGAGTCGTCGATGATCGCGCGCAGGAACTCGGGGGTGAAGTTGGAGACGCCGATCGACTTCACCAGCCCCTCCTCGCGCGCCTCGACCAGTGCGCGCCAGGCCTCGCGGAACTTCCCGACGCTGGGATTCGGCCAGTGGATGAGGTGCAGGTCGATGTAGTCGACACCGAGCGTCTGCAGGGACGTGCGGATGGACGCCCGCGCGTCGTCGTACCCGTGGTGGCGGCCGGGGATCTTCGTGGTGACCTGCAACTGCTCGCGCGGCAGGCCGCTGCGGCGCATCGCCTCACCGACCTCGGCCTCGTTCTGGTAGTTCACCGCGGTGTCGAGCAGTCGGTAGCCCGCCTCGATCGCGCTCACCATCGCGGCCGTGCCGTCCTCGCCCTTCAGCGGATAGGAGCCGAAACCGATTGCGGGCAGAATGTTCTCGTCGTTCAGGGTGTATGCCGGGATGTCACTGACCATGCGAGTCACGCTACTCGTGACGTTTCAGCGCGTCGCAGCGACGCCTGAACCCTCCACGAGCAGCGCCACCAGCTTGTGACCCACCGAGGGTGGCACCCGCGGCAGCAGCCCGTCGACGCCGCGCCCGAGCATTCGGACGGCCCCGTCCGACCTCAGGACGCCTCCCGTCGCGCGCACCGCGACGTTCCAGGGCGAATCCATCGCCAGCCTGTCAGCGCCCAGCGCGTCCGATCCGTGCTTGGCCTCGAAGACCCGGCGGGAGGCACCGGAGTGGTAGGCCCGCTCGGCGCGTTCGGTCGCGCTGGTCGCCGGATTGTGGTGCGGCGCTTCGAGATCGCGCGGCACGAGCACCGGGATGCCGAGCAGGTGCAGCCGGTATCCCCAGTCGATGTCCTCCCACCCGTAGACCCGGAACGCGTCGTCGTAGGGGCCGACCCGGTCCCACGTCTCGTCGGTGACCGACACGTTGGCCGACCAGCGGCGCCACGCCTGGTCCGGGGCGAGCGCATAGCTGCTCTCGCGGACGAGGTCGTCGTTGGTCTGCCCGTACGCGCGCACGTAGGCGTTGTCCGGAAAGACCTCGGGGCACATGCCGACGACGCCCACCGGCTCCGGCCGATCGTGGTGGGCGACGTGCGCCGCCACGAACGTCGGGGCGGGTGCGAGGTCGTCGTCGCACCGGATCAGGACCCGGCCCTGCGCGGCCGCACGACCTGCGTTCAGAGCTGCCGATCGGCCGCGGTTCTCCGCAAAGACCACAGATTGCAACGGTATTCGCCCGCTCCAAGAATGCACGACGGCGGCGGAGTCGTCGATCTGTCCGTCAAGTACCACGACGCACTCGTACGTCGTGCCCTCCTGTTGCTCCAGGGCGGCGAACAGCCGCGGCAGTCGCTCGGCGCCGCCCAGCGTGGGCACGATGACGGTGGCGGCGGGCGGCATGGCCTGCACGCTACCCATCGCCCGCCTGCGCGCGTGGCATGAGAGCGAGTGGAGTAGATGTTCGAGCAGGCGAGGAGCCAATCGGGTAGCTCAACCAGAACGACAACCTTCAGGCCATCTCAGACCGTCGGTTCGGGGGTGCACCTCAGGACGACACTCAAGAAGGAGTCGGTTGGAGCCTCACATCGACTCTTTGATGCCGCGGCGGATAAGCCAGATGTTGGCGGGCCAGGCGGTGGCGAATCCGGTGATCATGCCGATCTGCATGAGGAACCAGTAGACGGGTGAGTTCGGGTGCAGGTGGTGGGGTGCGGGATAGAACACGAATGTCATCAGTGCCATCGAGGCGAAGAGGCCGACCTCGAACGCGGTCAGGGACAGAACGTCGGCTTTGACGGCGGCTCGTAGCCCGTCGCGAACCCCGAGGCCGCGCATCGGGGCGATCGCGAAGTATTGGAAGCCGACCCCGAGTAGGACCGCCAGTAGGTAGTCGCCGATGTACTCGTACGGCAGCGCGGTTCCCGCGATGGTGACCCCGAGGCCGAAGACGGCGAACTCGGCGAGGATGTCGCCCAAGGTGCAGCCAGCGCCGCAGTGGCTGACCCCGACGGCGATCGTTGCCCATCCGGGTTTCTCCGGTGGCTGCTCGAGCTCGTTCTGTTTGAGCCATGCCGGGCTGGTGGTCCGACCGAACCGCCAGTAGGCCCAGATCGCCAACGGCCCGAAGTAAAGGGCAGTGACGGGCCATACCGCTTCCATCACGGCCATCTTCAATCGGTTGCCGCGAATGTAGATATCGACCAGGATGGTCCCAGCGCTAGCGAATGCCGACGCCAAAGCTGCCCATGCCACGACGACCAACCAGGTCGCCGGCATCACATACCGCCGCTCGTGCCGGGGTCGTCTTCGTCGGGGGTGTCGGTGCGGGTGAGCGCGACGAGTTGCCGAAGGCAATGGTTGCGTAATGGTGCGGGGAAGTCGTCGGCGAGACGGTTGTAGACGACCCGGCCGTGTTTGCGGGTGACCAGCAGACCGGCGGTGCGCAGCAGACGCAGCGCGTACGAGACCGAATCCTCGCTGACCCCCAGTGCGAGGGACAGGTCCCCGACGCACAGTTCTTCGGTGACGTCCAGCGCGTAGATCAGTCGTAGCCGCACGGGGTCGGCCATCAGCGACAGCAGACTGGTCAGCCGGGCCGCGTCTTCCACGGACGGCAACCGCGCCTGGGCGTGCGCGACGCGCACCGGGTCGATGGGGTGCTCATGATCGGTGGTGCTCATTGGGACTCACCTGCCGTCCCGTGGCCGGTAGATACGTGGAACGATTCGCTCGCACGTGCCCCGGGTGTGTCGTACTGCTGCGCGCAGTGGTCAGAACAGAAGTACACCGTGTCCCCGTCGGGACCCTTCCGGTCTGCGGGTGCGTGAGAGATCTGCACGTCCATCCCACAGACCGGGTCTGTCGCGGACCTGTTCGGATGATCGGGCCTGCCGGGCCGACCGCCTGAGCCCGCGTTGCTCGCGCCGCTCGTGTCGTATCGGCCGGCGCAGTGGTCGGAGCAGAAGTACACCGTCTGACCCTCAGGGCCGGTGCGGCGGGCCGGAGCGTTGGCGACCTCCACCTGCATCCCGCACACGGGGTCCTTGGCGAAGCGACCGCTCTCGGTGTCACGGTGCCTGTAGAGCCAGTAGAGGGCGGCGAACCCGATCAATGCCACGATGTTCAGGAACGTCGTGTAGTTCCACTGGAACCCGTCGTGCACCACCATGGTCGGCCGACCGGGTGCGGGGATGCGCACGAGCCGGAAGAGGTACTCCACGGCCAGTCCGCCGACGCTCATCGTTGCCCACATCACGGCCAACAGGCGCAGCATGATCTTGGTGCCGTAGTACTTGCGGTAGATCGCCAGCAGCGGCAGCGTGATCAGGTCGGCGAACACGAAGCTGACGACTCCGCCGAAGCTGATGCCGCCCTCCCAGAGTGCAGCGGCCAGGGGCACGTTGCCGACCGAGCACACGAAGCTGATCAACGCGAGCAGCGGGCCGATGACGACGTTCTCCAAGGAGGACCAGAACCCGTGCCCGGTGAGGAAGATGGACCGCCAGAACCACGTTGGCACCAGAGCGGCGAGGAACCCTGCCACGACGAAGCCAATGACCAGTTCCTTGCGCAGCATGGTGAGGTCGCTGATCGTGTATCCCGACGCGTCACCCCACCCGCGGCGGCTGCGCAGCCGCTTGCCGAGGGGCTCCTGCTCCCGGTGCGCTTCTTCGGGCGAGGAATTGTCGCCCAGCCGGTCGCGCGCCTCCTGCAACCAGCTTGCGGGAATGACGCGCGGTACCACGAGGCCCAGCAGGGCGATCATGATCGCGCCGCCGACGAACTCCGCCAGCGCGAACTGCCAGCCGATCAGCAGCCACAGCACGATCCCCAACTCCAGCACCAGGTTGGTCGAGGCGATCATGAACACCACCGCCGCGGTGAAGTCCGCGCCCCGCGCGAAGAGGGACTTGGCCAACGCCGAGGAGGCGTAGGAGCAAGAGGAGGACACCGCTCCGAAGAACGAGGACTTCGCCAGAGTCGTCGGCCGGTGGTCGCCCAGCGACTGCTGCATCTGGGTCCGGGAGACGAACGCCTGGACCGCGCCGGACAGCGTGAACCCCAGCACCAGCGCCCACAACGTGGCCCAGAACATGAAGAACGCCATATCGACGCCATCCCACAACCCGTGCAACACCGACGACATCAGCAGCAGCTCCTTGATCCGCAGGCGCCCACATCCCGTGGGCGACCAGCCCGGTCTACTCCTACAGACCTCACCTATGCAAATCCGTACAGGTTTACGGGTATTATTTCTCGGACGGCAGCCGAGTCGGTATGAGCTCACTGACTGACCCGGCCGCGGCCCCCGAAGGGAGGGCAGTCTGGCCGTACATCCTTGCGGAGAACGAACCAACGGGCGCCTCTAGGCGCATACCCCCTAGGGGTATACCCTCAACGCATGGATCAATTCGGACCTAATCTTTCGCGGCGGTCAGTGTTCGCGCTCACCGCTTCCGCCGGCGTGGGAGTTGTGAGCGCCTGTTCAAGCGACCCACGTCGGGCGCCTGCATCAGGCACTGACGCCGCTGCAGCTCATCGGGTGAGCCCGACCGCCCAGCTCGTACGTCAGGTGGAAGCAACGCGACCAGGCAACGGGCGCACCGTCCGGGCGAGCCTGGACGCTGCGCCGATGCACGCGCGCATCGGCGCCCGCTCCGTCGCGACGTGGGGCTACAACCAGGGATTGCCTGGACCTCTGCTGCGCTCCCGGGTCGGGGACACCCTGTCGGTGACCCAGCGCAACGGCCTTCCGGACACGACCTCGGTGCACTTCCACGGATTGGCGCTGCGCAATGACGCTGATGGCGTGCCAGGCCTGACGCAGGCCGCGACTGCGCCAGGTTCGGCGTTCACCGCGACCTTCAAGACGGCGCAGCCGGGCACGTACTGGTACCACTCACACATGGAACTGCAGCGCGACAGGGCGCTGTACGGACCACTCATCGTCGACGACCTGCACGAGCCGTTGTCCTACGACGCGGAGTGGGTGGTCCTGCTCGACGACTGGCTGGACGGGATCGACGGCCGGACGCCCGCTGCTGAGGCGGCAACTCTGTTCAAGGGAATGCGGTCATCAGGGTCGGGAATGTCTGGGATGAGCGGCAGGAGCGGGACGTCCTCAAGCCCTTTCCTTGGGAGCGACGGAGGAGATGTGAGCTATTCAATGCACCTGGTGAACGGTCGCGACCCGATGCATCCTGAGACCTTTCGAGCCGCGCCTGGCCAACGGGTACGCATCCGGCTGATCAACTCCGCTGGCGACACCGCGTATCGGGTCGGGATCCCAGGGGTCAAGCTGACCGTGACACACACCGACGGCTACCCGGTGGTGCACCGGCAAGTGGATGCTTTGCTGCTCGGAATGGGCGAGCGGTGCGACGTATTGGTCACCGTGCCGGATCATCCGGTGCCCTTGACGGTGCTGGCAGAGGGGAAATCCGGCCGGACGTTTGCGATCTTGGATGCGGGCGCGGGCCGGCGACCAACCGTGGCATCCTTACCGAATGCACTGGACGGGACGGTGATAGGGGCCAGGCAGACGGTCGCCGACCCCTCGGTGCGCCTCACCACCAAGGACGTCGACGTCACGCGCACGCTGGAACTGACTGGCTCAATGGGCAAGTACGACTGGGGCATCAACGGCCGCCGGTACGACGAGTCCAACCCGTTCGCATCCGCGGTCGACATCCGAGCCGGCCAGCGGGTGCGCCTGGACTTCGTGAACCGGACCATGATGTGGCACCCGATGCACCTGCACGGCCACACCTTTCAGGTCGGCGCCGCCGGCCCTCGCAAGGACACCGTCGTCGTGAAGCCGATGGAAACCGTCCAAGTCTTCTTCGACGCCGACAATCCTGGACAATGGCTCACGCACTGCCACAACGCCTACCACGCAGCCCGAGGCATGATGGCCGTCGTCTCCTACGTGCGGTAGGAGCGGGTTATATGCAGTCGTCTTGTAAATAACCGACAAGTTGTGACATGACAAGTCGAGACTCTATGGCCCCGTTGCCGTTCGGTGCCGATGCCGAGGAAGTGGTCCAGGTGGTCCTCGGTGTCCGGCCCACTCGAACGCATCAGGGACGAACACCCTGGCGCCAGACTCCAACTGGATCCCTCCCACAGTCCCGGGGTGAGCACGTCGACCAGGGCCACGCCGCGCACGCGCGGGCTGAACACACTGGCGATGGCCAGCCCCTCAGCCTGCACGGACCCGTTCTTGGCGACGATGGCGGTCAAGCTGCCGTGCGAATCGAGGTCGATTGCGAGGACTCGTGGTCATCCACGAGCCGCGGCGGGTGCCAGGTGGTAGCAGGTCGTTGGCCCTACCGACACCACCCTTCTGGTCGCAGACGGCGATCGTAGGGGGGCTCACGGGTGGTCCCCTCCTTTCTGTAGCGACGCTTGATAGCCCCATCGGGGCCGGGCGCGTGCCCCGACCCCAATGGATGAGTGCTTGTTCACCAGGGCGGTTCTGCTTCGGAGTCCGGGGCCACGCTCAATGTGGCTCACCGACCAGTGCGCCACTCGAAAGATAGGTATGCCACTCGGCGGATGGGGGTCAGCGGTAGTCCACGAACCCCGGCTGCATCCGACCGTCCTGCAGGAAGCGGCCGTGGTACTTCAGCTGCAGCGGCTGCCCGATGTCGGCCATCAACTGCCCCCAGCGCAGCGGATATCCCGGCGTGCGGCCCCACATCCCGCCAGGATGGGCCCGCAGCTCGTCGACCGCCACGTCCAGATCGCGTTCCAGCGCGGCGAGCCACGACGCGGTCATCGGCGTGTGCGAGCGGTAGATGAACGCGCTGTTGCCGATGAAGAGCGGGAAGTGGTGCTTGACCAGCCGCCCGTACGCGCCCGGCAGCTGCGCGCACAGCGACGACGACAGCTCGGGGTAGCCCAGCGCCCAGCTCTCCGGGTGCTGCTCCAGCAGGTCGAAGCTGGGCGCCCAGCTGCGCGGGGTCGGCTTGATGTCGGAGTAGCCGCCGCCGTGATGGTGCAGCAGGTAGGCGCGCAGGTAGTCCGACCGATGGTTGAGGGAGAGGAACTCGTACGCCGGGTGCAGCGGGTGACCCTCGACCAGCCACTGGTCCAGGTCCGCCGGGGTCACGAGGCGCACCTGCACGTCGGTGCCGGCGTGCTGCTCGCGCAGGCTCGCCAGACCGCGCTCCCGGTTCTCGGTGAGCGGGTTGTCGCCGGTCCAGACGCACCAGATGACCCGGGGCAGCTCGCTCGCACCTCCGTCCGGCGGAGGCGGCTCGGCCAGGAAGGTGTGCGCGTGCTGCGCAGGGTCGTAGACGTAGGGGTGCTTCGCGAAGTGCCGCCTCCACCGGGCGTCGTTCGCGCGGATCACGTTCTTCGACAACGGCACACGCCTCCACACCACGAACGCGCGGTGCTTGGCCTGCCTGGCCTGCTGTGCTCCCCAACGCAGAATCCTCACGGCGGCCTAGGAAGCGACCGCGCGAGACGGGCGACGCCGGGTGAAGCCGCGTACGGCGGTCACAGCCGCGGAGAAACGGGGCGCCATCCGCGGGGGCACCCAGGGCAGCCACACGGGCTCGGCCGACCCGTACCCGCCGAAGACGCGCACCACGTCGTCGGCGCCGATCCGGTGCATCTCGTGGGCGAACTCCGAATCGCGCACCCAGGAGAGCACCGCCTCGGTGTACGGCGCCGGGTCGCCCCAGGTGGCGTAGAGCTTGACCTCGGACACGGCGATCGGCCGCAGACCGGACTCGCGCGCCTCCCACACGGCCGCCGAGACGCCGGGGGTGTGCGCCGAGCGGTAGTCGTCGAAGACCACGACGCCGTCGGGCCGCAGGAGGGCGCGCGTGGCCGCGATGTCCTTGACCACGTGCTCGTAGAGGTGCGAGGCGTCGATGTGCACGAACCGGTGGGTGCCGTGCGCCGCGTGGTCGACGATCTTCTCGCTGTAGTCCTGCACGACGACGGGCAGCTCGCCGTGCAGCCCGCGGTAGTTGGCCTCGAACTGCGCCCGGGTCAGCTCCGGGTACTGGTCGGTGTTCTCCTCCAGGTTGCGCTCGTCCCCCGCGTCATCCCCGAAGAGGTCGATGACGGTGAACGTCTCGCCCGGCCCCACGTCACCGCCGATCAGCGTCGCGCTCTTACCGAGGTAGACGCCCAACTCGGCCAGGTCGCCCGGGCCCTGCTGCGCGCTGCGGGCCAGGTGCACCCGGAAGAGCTCCATGTCGATGGGGAAGAACCACCCCGGCAGATCGTCGACCTGGGCGTTCGTGACCGAAACCATGCGGCACATCGTAGGTGCCCGCTGAGGCATACCGGCGCTTGCAGGCACCCCGTCGTAACCCGCTGCCGCACGCGCGCACTGCGTACGATGTCGCCGGTGCGCACCCGCGCGCCCTGCCCCGTCCCGCTCCAGCGAAGGTCACCGTGCTCGGAATCCCCAGGGACGTCATGGTGCTCTTCTCGCCGCGCACCAGGCTGAAGCTGCTGGCCGCCCTGGTCGGGTCGATCCTGCAGGCCTTCGCGGAGATCCTGGCGGTCGCGACGGTGCTGCCGCTGATGGAGGTGCTGACCGGTACGACGCCGTCGTTCGGCCCGCTCGGCTCCGCCGCCGACGTCTTCGGCACCGACGACAAGAACACCGTGGCCATCTGGCTGGCGGTCGTGCTGCTGGTCACCTACGTCTGCAAGGGCGTCGCGGTCATCGCCTTCCGGTGGTGGGTGCTCGGCTTCGTCAACCTGCAGGAGGCCGAGACCTCCGAGTCGCTCTTCCGGTACTTCCTGCACGCGCCGTACTCCCTGCACCTGCAGCGCACGACCGCGGAGTTCCTGCGGATGAGCGGCGGGGCGGTCGGCGCGGTCTACAACGGCGTCGTCCTCGGCGTGATCAACGTGATCACGTCCGCGGTCACCATCGTGGCGATCCTGATCTCGCTGGTGGTGATCATGCCCGTGCCGGCGCTGATCATGCTCGCGTACTTCGCGGTGGCCGGCACGACGCTCTACCTGCTCACCCGCCGCTACGCCTCGGAGGCGGGGGCCCGCGCGCTCAACGCGTCCGAGGCGATGTTCCGGGTGTCAGTGGAGCCGCTCGCGTCGATCAAGGACATCAAGCTCAAGGACAACTCCGAGTACTTCCTCGGCCGCTACCACCGGGTGCAGCGCGACGCCGCCGGCGCCAGCCGCACCTCCACCTTCCTCGGTGAGCTGCCGCGCTACGTGCTGGAGATCGTCTTCATCGTCGGCATCGCGCTGATGACCGTCGTGCTCTTCAGCCGGTCGGAGTCCTCGCGCGCGGTGAGCATGCTGGCGCTCTTCGCGGTCGCGGGCTTCCGGATCCTGCCGAGCATGACCGCCGCGCTCGCCTCCCTCTCCTCGATCCGGGTCGGCAGCATCGGCCTCCAGTCGGTCATCGCCGAGACCCACGACGCGCAGCGCATCACCACCCGTCACGAGGCTCCGGCCGCACCCATGCCGTTCCAGCGCTCGCTGCGGCTGCACGATCTGCGCTTCAGCTACGGCGGCACCGACAAGGAGGTGCTGCGCGGCGTCGACCTCGATGTGACGGCCGGTACGTCGGTCGCCCTCGTCGGCGGCAGCGGCGCCGGCAAGTCCACCCTCGTCGACCTCATCCTGGGTCTGCACACCCCGACCGGCGGCGCCATTCTGGCCGACGGGCAGGACATCGCGACCGACGTGCGCGGCTGGCAGCGCAACCTGGCCGTCGTACCGCAGGAGGTCATCCCGCTGGACGGCACCGTCGAGGAGAACGTGCTCTTCGGCGACGACCCGACGCCGGAGAACCTGGAGCGGGTACGCCGCGCGGTCCAGCAGGCGCAGCTCACCGACCTGCTCGCGGAACTGCCCGGCGGGCTGCAGGCACCCGTCGGCGAGTGGGGCGGCAAGCTGTCCGGCGGCCAGCGCCAGCGCCTCGGGATCGCCCGCGCGCTCTACAACGCGCCGAAACTGCTGGTCCTCGATGAGGCCACCTCGGCGCTGGACAACATCACCGAGCACAAGATCACCCAGACCATGCAGGCACTGCACGGTCAGATCACCATCCTGATCGTCGCCCACCGCCTCAGCACCGTGCGCGGCTGCGACCAGATCGTCTTCCTCGAAGACGGCCAGGTCGCCTCACGAGGGACGTTCGAGCAGGTACGCGCGGACAACGCCCACTTCGCGCGCCTGGTCGAGCTGGCCAACCTCGAAGCGACCGTCGAGGACACCGGCGTGATCGTCCCGTGAGCGGGCCGGTCACCCCGGTCACGATCGTGACCGCCTGCTTCAACGACGGCGCCTACCTGCGCGAGTCCGTCGAGTCCACACTCGCGCAGACCCACCCGGATCTCGAGGTGATCGTCGTCGACGACGGTTCCACCCACCCGGTCACGCTGCGGGTGCTCGATGAGGTGGAGGCGCTCGGCGTCCAGGTCATCCACCAGGAGAACCGGGGCCTTCCCGGCGCGCGCAACACCGGCGTGGCCGCAGCGCGCGGCACCTACATCCTGCCCGTCGACGCCGACGACATCGTCGAGCCGGAGTACGCAGCGCTGGCCGCAGCCGAGTTGGACGCGCGGCCCGAGCTGGGCATCGTCTACCCCCGTGCCGACATGTTCGGAGCGGTGACCGGGCCGTGGGAGCTGGGGCAGTTCGACGTCGGAATCATGTTGACCGGCAACCAGATTCCGGCCTGTTCCATGTTCCGTAAAGAAGACTGGGCCGCTGTGGGCGGATACCACCAGGTGCGCTTGGAGGACCACGACCTGTGGCTCTCGATCCTCGAGCTGGGGCGGACGGCGTACCGACTGGACCGCGTGCTCTACCACTACCGGCAGCGATCCGACTCGATCACCGGAGGCATGGCCGAGGAAGACACCGTGCGCGCCCTGGCCGAGATCATCCGGGCGCACCCGCAGTACTACCTGGACAACATCGAGCAGCTCATCCGCATCCGCCGCGACCAGTGGGACACGCTGCAGCACTGGAAGCAGCGCTACGGCTTCATCGAGAACAGGCTCCACCAGGCGGCCCCGCTGGCCAAACGCCTGCTGCGCCGTAACTGAGGGGGCGGCGCGTATACGGCGGGAGGAGATCCACACTGATACGGACCTGATGACCCGTCCTTACCGCGCATCTCCTCCCCGCATGCACGGAGCGCGGGTTCAGGCGGCCAGGAGGTCGCGGTCGCGCAGCGCGGTCAGGATGTCGCGCCACATGATGTCGGCGGTGAAGCGGCCGGTGACGTTCGCCCTGGCGCCCGCGCCCACCCGTCGGCGGAGCGCCTCGTCGCCGAGCGCCTGCCGCAGCCGGGCCCGCAGGTCGGCGGGATCGTGCACGTCCACCAGCAGTGCGTCCTGCTCGTGGGTGAAGTACTCACGCAGCGGGGTCGAGCCGGTCACGACCACGCAGGCGCCGGTCGCGCTCGCCTCCAGCGCCACGCTCTGCCCGGTGGGGTACGCGCGCTCATGGGTCGGTACGACCACCACCTTCGCGCGACGCAGCATGGCGGCGTACGCGCGGCTGTCGACGACGCCGTGCAGCCGCACGTTCTCCTGTGGGATGTCCGGCGGCAGGTAAATCACCGGGCAGACGATGTCGACGACCAGGTCCGTGCCGCGTACCGCGTCGAAGAGCGTCGCGTAGTCGCGCCCACCGTCCTGCCCGACCGCCAGCAGATCGATGTCCTGCGGGACGGACGGGTCCGGCGTGAAGTAGTCGGTGTCCGCGCAGAAACCCACGGGCACCAGCTTGCGCTCGGCGATCCCGAGCTCGCGCAGGATCGGTGTCTGGTTTCGGCTCCAGTAGACGAACGCGTCGACGTTCGCGAAGCGAGCAAGGAGCTGTGCCCGAGTCGCCTCGTCGGCGCCGCGGGCGTCGTCGGCCAACCAGCAGGTCAGCGCGACGAGCGGGGCCCGTCGGTACGGCGGCACGTGCGCGCGCCGCAGTGCGGACATGGCGATCGCCTCGCGCTCCAGGGACGCGATCACCAGGTCGGCGCGAGCCACCTTGACCGCACCCTTGACCGTGCGCGCGACGGGGATGCCGAGTCGATGCTCGACCACGTCGCGGGCCTTCGTCGCCACTCGCCAGTCACTCAACTGCACGCCGTCGACCCGAAAACCGTTGTGCTCCAACGCCTCCGCGCCGTACGGCAACACCGCCGGCCGATCACCCGCGGCGTGTTCGCGGCGCCATCGGGCCAGGTCCGCCCCGCTCAGTAGCAGAGCCCTGCGCGCCATCTCAGACCAACCGTCCGCCGAGCAGCCGGCGCACCGCGCCTTCGGCCTTGCGTTGGACGACAGGGGGTACGACGCGTGCGCGCCACCCGTCGTACCTCACCCCCGTCGTGCCGGACGCACCCACGAACCGCGGCGGGTCAGGGAAGCGCTGCACCGTGAGGGTGCCGGCGTACTCCCCGACGATCAGGCGCTGGGCGGCGACCCGCTCCAGCCATCGGGCGCGGTCGTCGTCGACCTCCACGCCCATCCCGCTCAGGTGCTCGCGCCAAGTTCCGACCGTCGTCACCACGAATCGGGTGTCCGCGAACGCGCGGTCCAGACTTCGCCGCACCTGCACCGTGGCGTCGCCGACCGGGCCGATCACCCGTGCCGCGTTCTCCACGAGCAGCCTGCCGGTCACCTTGACCAGCACCGTGTCGGGCGCGGGATCGAGGGTGTCCAGCGCGTGGTCGATCGCCGCCGCCTCGATCGCGCCCTTGCCACCGGAGGCCAGCCCTGCGGGCAGCGAGTACGACACGTACCCGACGTCGGTGCGCCGGGTCACGTCACCCCGATCGGCGCCGGAGGTCTCGACCACGGCCACTCGCCCACCGACGGCGTGCGCGACGCCGGACCAATGATCGACCGCGGCGCGGTACTGCCCGGCGCGCACCTGCGGGTCCGCGAGGGTCATCCAGAACGACGCATCGCCGGCGAGGAACGCCGGGTCCGGCGTCACCGCGGCGGTGAGCAGGATCAGCACGTTCACGCCTTCTCCTCCCACCCGCCAGGGATGTCCGCGACGATGCTCCATCGCGGATCCAGTTGCACGGCCTGCCATTTCGGCTCGCGGATGTGGAAGAGCGGCGCCCACACCTGGGCGTGGTTGTCACCGTGTATCACGTTGGACAGGTACCCCGCCCAGTAGGCGAACGTGGAGTTGCCGAGCACGCTGCGCCGCGCCAGCGCAAGATCACGGAAGTCCTCCGCCGCCGAGGCCGAGGGGTCGCCGTGGCGCACGGTGCCGGCGAATTCGCCCAGCCAGCCGAGCTGGTCGCGACACCACGCCTGGTCGTTGGACAACACCGTGATGCGTTCGATCGGGCCGTCCTGCCGCGTGCTGCCCTCGAGCGCCACCCGCAGGTATCCGGGCACATCCATCCCGTAGTAGCGCCGCAACGACTCATCGGTGTAGTAGCTGCCGCGGCGGATGTGCAGCACGATGTCGGCGGGAGCGCTCGTCGGCGGCAGCGCGTCGGCGAAGACCGGCGCCGTGAGCAGCAGGTCGCGGGCGAAGGCGTCGATCTCGCCCGGGCTGTTGTCGGCGAAGACGCTGTAGCTGCCGGCGGTACGCCGATCGGTCATCCGCACCTGCGAGCGCGGGACGATGAGCCGCTCCCGCACCCCGGGGAACACGTCGTACCACTCGCGCATCTCCGGTTGCTCCAGCACCCAACGGTCCAGCCCCTGCTGCTGGCCGGCGTGCGCCCACAGCCACTGATAGAGGAAGTTGCCGAGCCCCAGGCCGGGGATGGTCCACATGACGTCGCGGTCGCCGCGGCGCAGCAGCCCGAACGCCCTGCTCTTCAGCGGGCCGAGAAGAGCCCCCTGGATCCCGTCGCCCGGGCGGGCGATCGCCATCTCAGACCTCCGCGGGTTGCTGAGCGAGGAACCAGTCGACGGTCTCCCGTACGCCGTCCGCCAGCGGCACCCGCGCGCTGAAGCCGAGCAGCTCGCGGGCACGGGTCACGTCGCTGTACCGCGTCGGCTGGCCCTCGGGTTTGCTGGTGTCCCAACGCACTTCGCCGGTGTACCCGACTGCGTCCTGCACCAGTCCGGCGAGCTCCGCGATGGAGGTCTCGATCCCCGTGCCGATGTTGATCGGCGCCGGAGCCACCGGCGTCTCGCACGCCAGCGCCACCGCCCGCGCCCCGTCACGCACGTGCAGGAACTCCCGCGTGGCGCGGCCACTGCCCCAGTTGGTCACGTACGCCGTGTCGTCGCGGACCGCGTCGGCGTACCGCCGGATCAGCGCCGGGAGCACATGAGTGCCCTGCCCGTCGAAGTGGTCACGCGGGCCATAGAGGTTGGACAGCACGAGCACCGCGGAGTCCACGTCGTACTGGCGGTGATAGGTCTCACATGCCTCGTGCAGCAGCCGTTTGGCCATTCCGTACGCGCCCGTTGCAGGGGCGGGCGGCCCCGACCAGATGTCATCCTCGCGCAGCGGCAGCGGAGCATCGGTCGCGTAGGTGCAGGTGGTCGACGCCAGCACGAACTTGCCCAGTCCGACGCGCCGACCCTCCTCCAGCAGCATCAGACCCATCACCGCGTTCTCGTAAAGGAAGCGGCCGGGGTTGGCGACGTTCGCACCGATACCGCCGACCGCAGCGGCGACGTGCACCACCTGGTCCGGCGCGAGGTCGGCGTAGAGGGCTCGTACGGCTGACTGTTCGCGCAGGTCGTAGTCGGCCGAGCCGAGTGCCACGACGTCGGCGCCGCGTTCGCGCAGCACGTCACTGACGTGTCCGCCCAGGAAGCCGTGTCCACCGGTGGCCACGATGCGCGCTCCGCGCAGATCGGTCTGTGTGACAGTGGACGTCACAGCGTCACCATCGCCTGTTCTGCTCACGGAGTCACGGACCGCAGCGTCGGCCACTGCGGCACGACCGCCTGGTCGATCCACGCGCCGCCCTCGTGCGCCAGCGCTGCGATGTCCGCGTCGACCATGATGCGAGCCAGTTCGCCGGAGTGCACGCGCGCCTTCCAACCGAGCTCGCGCTCGGCCTTGCCGGGGTCACCGACCAGGGCGTCGACCTCGGAAGGTCGCAGGTAACGCTCGTCGAACCGCACGTGATCCTGCCAGTCCAGCCCGGCGTGCTCGAACGCCTTCTGCACGAATTCCTGCACGCTGCGGGGCTGCCCGGTCGCCAGCACGTAGTCCTCGGGGGTGTCGGCCTGCAGCATCCGCCACATGCCCTCGACGAACTCCGGTGCGTAACCCCAGTCGCGGATCGCGTCGAGGTTGCCCAGGTAGACCTCGTGCTCGGTGCCCGCCTTGATCCGCGCGACGGCCCGGGTGATCTTGCGCGTCACGAACGTCTCGCCCCGGCGCGGCGACTCGTGGTTGAAGAGGATGCCGTTGACGGCGTACATGTCGTAGGCCTCGCGGTAGTTGCGCGTCATCCAGTACGCGTAGAGCTTGGCCGCGCCGTACGGCGAGCGGGGGTGGAACGGGGTGTCCTCGTCCTGCGGGGGCGGCGTCGCGCCGTACAGCTCGGAGGTGGAGGCCTGGTAGTAACGGCAGTGCACCCCACTCATACGAACTGCCTCGAGCAGGCGGGAGGCGCCCAGGCCGGTGACGTCGCCGGTGAAGACCGGTTCGTCGAAGCTGACCCGCACGTGCGACTGGGCCGCGAGGTTGTAGACCTCGTCGGGCTGGATGTCGTAGAGCAGCCGCAGCAGCCGCACCCCGTCGGACAGCTCGCCGTAGTGCAGGATCATCCGCGGCGCATCCTCGTGCGGGTCCTGGTAGAGGTGGTCGATCCGGTGGGTGTTGAAGGTCGAGGCCCGGCGGATGATGCCGTGCACCTCGTACCCCTTGCCGAGCAGGAACTCCGCGAGGTAGGACCCGTCCTGCCCGGTGATCCCGAGGATCAGGGCCCGCTTCGTCACGTTGTGTCCCTTGTCGTCGCCCGTGCCGCCGACCAGCCGATCGGCGACGCCATGTTAACGGCGCCCCACGAACGAACGGGCGTGCTGCATCCGTCGTTCTCCCGTCGGCGAGGGGGCAGTCCGGCGCGGAGCGAGCGCGCACGCCAGGGTGATCAGGACCGGGACGTGCCCGATGAGATATCGCGAACGGCCCTGGAAGAGCAGCACGAACACAGCGATCCCCACGACGGTGAGGGCGAGGAGCAGCACCTCCGGGGAGTACCGGCTGCGGAGCAGGCCGAGCCCGGTGAGCAGCAGGAGGCTGAACCACACGGTGTTCGCCAGGTCCACGTGCAGGCGGTAGAGCCCGTGTCCCGGGAAGCTCCAGGCCACCGCCGGACGGGCGGCAGCTCCGGTGCGCGTCGGGGGCTGGCTCATGTCGTGCCCCTCGCCGTGCGCCCAGAACATGCCGTCGCCCCAGTTGAACGCCATCTTGTTCGCCTCGAAACGCACCAGCCCGCCGGGACCAAGCTCCCGCAGCCGCCGAGAGATGGCCAACCGCGCGACCCTCGCCTGCTGGTCGCCGGTCATGTCGTAGGTGCCGCGGTCGATGGCGCCGTCGTACCCGCCGATCATATCGACCCGGTCGTCGGGGATGTACTGCACGCGCAGCCCCTGCGCCACGTAGACCATCGGCGAGGCGGCGTGACCGGAGGTCAGCGGCTCGGTGCCGCTCAACCGTCCCGACACCGTCGAGGTGAGCGATGAGGCCGCGAAGAAGGCGAGGACGGCGGCAGCGACCGACCCGAGCAGCACCACCCGGCCAACCCGGCCCCGGCGCGCCACGGCGAACAGCGCGGTGATCGCGAACGCAACCAGACCGACCACCGGCGTCACCTTCACCTGGTAGCCGATGCCCAGTGCGATGCCCGCGAGCGCCGCGAGGACCGGGCCGCGCCAGCCGCTCGACCGGAGCGTGGCGATGAGCAGCAGCACCGCACCGATCGGCGTCCAGAGGGCCAGCAGATCGGTGTACGGGACGCTCATCCACGCCGATACGCCGATCAGGAAGTCCATCAGCAGCAGCGCGACCACGGCCCACGCCGCACCGCGTACGACGCGCACGGTCAGATAGAGCAGTCCGGAGGCGATCATGAAGAGGGCCGCGTTGAGCAGGGCGTACGACGCGTCGAACCCCACCCCGGTGGCGTGCTGCACGTGCCACACGAGCCGGTCGACGGCCATCAGCACCGCGTTGTTGGGATAGCGCGAGAAGTACTCCACCAGGAACGGGGTGAACTGGGTGCGCGGCAGCAGGGCGGCCTGTTTGACGACCCCGGCGTCCCAGGACACGTGGTAGCCGCTGAAATACGCCTCGTACAGCGCGAGCACCCCGCCCGCGCACCAGGTGCCCGCACCGACCCACATCCACCGGCGAGGACTCCAGGACGTCCCCACCGGTCGCAGCCGACGGGGCACGAACCACGCGGCAGCAGCGACCAGCAGGGTCGCGAGGGTCACCACCCACCGGTCGTAGCCGTTGTTCGGCAGCTGCGGGTGCACGAGGATGCCGAGCACCAGCAGGCACAGCCCGGCGCCGATGGCTCGCTGCAGCCAGGTCGCCGCCCGCTCCGCCCGGCCGGCGGGACGCGAGACCGGCTCGCCCCTGTGCCGGTTCGCCGGAGCGACCGGGTCACTCATGCCGCGACCGGCGCCGGCGTACGGCCGAGGTCCTTCAACCGCAGCATGCGTTTCTCCACCAGCGTCCACGACAGCCACGCCGTCGGCACCGTCACCGCGACGGCCAGCAGGGTGAACGCGGTCAGCCCCAGCCGCTGGCCACCGAACACCGCGAGCAGCTGCTGCATCGGCCACGCGTAGATGTAGACCCCGTAGGAGATGTCGTTGCGGACACCGAGCCGCACCGGCAGCACCCCGCCGAGCCACAGCAGCAGGTAACCCAGGGGAGCGGCAGCAGCACGTACATCCAGGTCAGGCCGCCGGGCATCCACGTGGCCACATGCGGGTGCGGGCCGGTGTCGAGCGCGCCGGCGATATAGAGGGGTACGCCGATCGCGAGCGCCGCCAAGGCGAGCCGGCCCGACGACGGCAGACGGTCACGCAGGGCCCACAGGGCCATCCCGGCCGCGAAGAAGCACGCGAGCCGGGTGGGAGCCTCTCGATAGTGGTTGGTGGTGACGAAGAGCGGGCCGTGCGCGAGGTAGACGACGAGCGCGGCCGCGACCGCGACGGTCACCAGGATCGGCGCCGCGTGGCGGCGTACGAACGAGGGCCACAGCAGCAGACCCGCCGCCAGGTAACCGAGTGACTCGTACCAGAGCGTCCACAGCGAGCCGTTCCATGCGCTGGGCAGCGGTACGTGAGCGAGCGTGTGGCCCATCGTGTCGGGCATCGAGTAGAGCGTGGCGTTCTGGGCGACGTATCGCAGCGCGAGCTCGACACTCCACTGCTCGTGGGTGCGCAATGTCGCGAGGGGTGCGATCACCAGACCGGTCACCAGCAGGCACACCCAGAGGCCGGGCAGGATCCGCAGCGCGCGGTGCCAGGTGTAGCGCGGGGCGGACATCCGCACCCTGCTGCCGCTCACCAGATATCCCGACAGCACGAAGAACCCGTCGACGGCCACGTCGCTGAGCGGCCCGCGGCGCGGACTGGACAGCCCGGAGAGCGGGACGCTGTGGTCGACGATGACCGCGATCGCGAGCAGGAGGCGAAGGAAGTTCAGCGCATTGTCCCGACCGCGCAGCGGGTCTGCGAGACGTGCCACGTGCCCGGACTATACGGGCGTGGCGAGACGGCGACGGTGTTAAGCAACGGGTGACAATGGGGCGCCCGGTCCGACACGACGAGCCCCGAGGACGAGATGCACCTGGTGATCGTGCCGAACGGCGGGTGGCCGGTGCGCGCGGACGGCGGCCTGCTGCTGCCGGTCAAGCTGATCGCTGGTCTGCGGGCGTACGCCGCCCACTGGCCGGGCCGCATCACCCTCCTCACCCGCGGTGAGCCGGACGACGGTGCCGGGCCGCACAACCTGGGGTCGGTGTGGAGCACGCCGTCGCAACTGCCCTGCGACCTGCTGCTGACCGATGACGCCCCGACCGAGCTGGCCCGGCTGGCACCCGACGTCGTCCTCGCGAGCCTGGAGCCGGGGCGGGAATGGCTCTCGGGCCAGCCCGCACCGGTGGTGCTGGTGAGCGAAGTGCCGGTGTCGGCGCGCACCGACTACCTCGTGCGAGCGGCCGGCTCACGCATTGCCGCGGCCCGCATCCGGCTGGGCGCGGTGCGGGTGGCGCGAGCCGAGCGGGCGCTCGTACGCCGATCGGCCGGGCTGCAGTGCAACGGCTGGGCCGCGTTCGACACCTATGCCCGCGACTCGCGGGACCCGTTGCTGTTCTTCGACACCCGGCTGCGTGCCGACCAGATCCCGGCGGCCCCGCGAGCGCGAGAACCAGGACCCCTCCGGCTGGCCTGTTCGGCCCGCCACTCACCGGAGAAGGGCCCGCAGTTCGCCCTTAACCTGCAGGCCGATCTGAATCGCCGCGGGGTGGCGGCGACCACGACTCTCTTCGGACGCGGCCCGCTCACCGAGGCGTTGCGGGCGCGGGCGGTGCCGGGCGTGCGGTTCGCGGGCGACGTGGACTTCGACGACACCTGGGTGCCGCAGGTGCGCGACGAGGTCGACATCATGGTGCTGCCGCACCTGCTCGGCGACCCGTCGGGCACCTACCTGGAGTCGGCGGGGCTGGGGGTGCCGGTGCTGGGGTTCGACAACGTGGCGCTCGCCGCGCTCGTCCGCGAGACCGGCGCCGGCTGGACCGTGCCGACGGGCGACGGCGCCGCGCTCGCCGAGCGGGCGTCCTACCTCGCCGACCACCCGGAGGAGGTTGCGGCGGCAGCCGGTCAGGGCATCGAGTTCATGCGCGGGCATCCGTTCGAGACGGAGTTCGCCCGCCGGGTGCAGCATCTGTTGGGAGTGGCTCAGACGGTCGTATGACGTGCCGCCCTCGCGGCCGCCCGAGGTCCTTCAGGCGCAGCGCGCGCTTCTCGACCAGGTGCCAGGACAGCCAGGCCATCGGGATCGTGACCACGATCGACAGCACGATGAACGCCGCCAGCCCGAGTCGCTGCGCACCGAGGACGGCGAGCAGCTGCTGCAACGGGAACGCGTAGATGTACATCCCGTAGGAGATGTCGTTGCGGACTCCGAGCCGCACCGGGAGCACTCCGCCGAGCCACAACAGCAGGTATGCCAGGGGGAACGGCGTGACGACGTAGGTCCAGATGATCGCGACGGGGGTGAAGGTGGCCGCATGCAACTGCGGGGTGTCGTCGAAGACCGCGGCCAGGTAGAGCGGCACGAAGACCGCCGCCGACGCGAGCGCCAGCCACCGGGAGGACGGAATCCGCTCGCGCAGGGCCCACATCGCCATCCCGGCCGTGAAGAAGCACGCGAGCCGCAGTGTGTCGCGGTAGCGGTTCGTGGTCAGGAACGCCGGTCCGTTGGCGAGGTAGACGGCGACCACCGCGAGCACCGCAACGGCGATCAGGATCGGTACGGCGTGCCGGCGCACGAAGCGCGGCCAGAGCAGCAGGCCCGCCGCGACGTAGGCCAGGGACTCGTGGAACAGCGTCCAGAGCGAGCCGTTCCACGCCTGCTCGTTGACGTGCGCGAGGGTCGAGCCGATCGAGTCATGCATCGAGACGAGCGTGAAGTTGTGGGTGAAGTAGCCGAGCCCGAGCCGCAGATCCCAGGGCTGGTGGGAGTGCAGCGTCGACAGCGGCGCGATCACCAGGCCGGTCACCAGCAGGCACACCCAGAAGCCCGGCAGGATCCGCAGCGCGCGGTGCCACGCGTAGCGCGGGCCCGACATCCGCACCCGGCTGCCCGCGATCAGATAACCGGAGAGCACAAAGAACCCGTTGACTGCGACGTCGCTGAGCGGACCGTGCCGGGGCCCGGACAGGCCGGAGATCGGGAAGCTGTGGTCGATGATCACCGCGGTCGCGAGCAGCAGTCGCAGGAAGTTGAGCGCGTTGTCCCGGCCCCGGATGGGGTCCGCCAGCGCCGTCGTCACGGGGCGCAGCCTACGGTTTCGCGGCCTGCGAACGTGCCACCATGACCCGGTGAGAATCGCGTTCGTCAGCCCCTGGGATGTCACCGACGCGGACGCCTGGTCGGGCACGATCGCGCCGATGTACGCCGCGCTGTCCCGGCACGCATCCGTGACCCCGGTATGGACCGGCGACATTCCTCTCGCGCCCGCCGACCGGCTGTTGGAGCGCGGCATCGGCCGACTGACCGAGCGCACCTACTCGCCGCACCACGCGGTGCTGAGCAGCCGGCGTCGCGGCCGTATCGTCGCCGAGCGGGTGGCGGCCACCGGGGCCGACCTCGTGGTCGCCGTGGCCGCGTCCACCGACATCGTCTACGCGCGGCTGCCCCAGCCGGTCATCCAGGTGGGCGACACGACGTTCGCCGCGCTCCTCGGCTTCTACCCGATCGTGGACCAGCTGCACCCGCTCGCTGTGCGCCAGGCGCTGCGCGTCGACCGCGATGCGCGGCGCGCGACGCACAGCTTCGCGATGATGACCGACTGGGCCGTGCGGGCGCTGCTACGCGAGGGGGTGGCCGCCGACCGCGCGCACACCGTGCCGTTCGGCCCGTCCGTGCAGCCCCGGACGCTGGCGCCCAGGGAGCCGCACGACGAGCTGTCCCTGCTGCTAGTCGCCAGCGACTGGGCACGCAAGGGCGGTCCGGCAGCGCTCGCGGCCGTCCAGCAGGCCCGGGCCGCCGGTCATCGGGTCTCGCTGACGGCGGTCGGCAACCTGCCGCCGCTGCCGGACTGGGTGGACGCGCGCGGCCGGGTGCCGCGGCACACGCTGCCCGACCTCTACCTGCAGCACGACGTGCTGCTCGAGCTGGCGACCGCGAACACCGCCGGGATGACGCTCACCGACGCGGCGGCGTACGGACTGCCGGTCATCGCCACGGATGTCGGCGGAGTGTCCACGATCGTGCGCGATGGCGAGACCGGGCTGCTGGTGCGGCCGGGTGAGCCGTGTGTGGCCGACGCGGTCGGCGCCATCGCGAGTCTCGCCGACGGTGACCGGTGGCGCTCCCTGAGCGCCGGTGCCCGCGCCCACCACGAGGCACTGCTGAACTGGGACGTGTGGGCGACCCGGTTGCTGGAGCTGTCTGGACACGCCTGCGACCAGCATCTGTCGGGTAATCCGGATGACCGCAGTATTCGCCGTGCTCGTCTCTCGACAAGGGACACGCGGAACGAGTGAGCGCGATGCCGTTCCACGGCGTGGACAAGGGCTGAGCACATCATGCGCGGCACGGCCCACCTCGGGGATCTCAGGAGAACTTGAATATGCGCTGGTCGTCGCTCGGATGGTCGGTCGTGGTGTCTGTTGCGGCCGCGATGGGAATGACCACGGGGGCACACGCGGCCACTACGGCCGATCAGATCTACCTCCACGGCGGATCGCGTCAGGCTTTGTTCTCATCGAAAGCGCAGTGCGCTCCGCACGCATCGTGGGCGCAGGTCCAGATTTCCAATGGGAAGGCGCAGGGGATCCACAGGACTTCTCTAGCGTTGTACACCGATCCGGCCAGCGAGCAGGACTCCGTCTCCAGCTTCCCGCTGGCCGGCGGGAAGTGGACCTACTTTGCGGTCTACACCGCACCGCCCGGACGCACGATCACTGGTACCGATGCATACATCCAGACGGTCGACCAGACCCGGAATGAATCCGGTTGGAAGCGGCTGCCCGATGCGGAGAATTGGTTCGATGCAGACCACACGACCACGCGCTACTGGTCGATGCGTCAATGTGAGGCCGCGTTCCAGTGGAGCTACCAACAGTTGCGCAACAGCACGACGGTTTCACCCGGACCGACGGAAACGTGTCACGACGTCGGAGGTCAACTGCGGTACGGCATCACATACTTCATGCCGACGAACCACGACCAACAGCTGCACGACGGACGGGGTGACTGCGAGACCGCAGCCCTGTTTCCACTCTTCGACTGGTGGCGGTACGACAGTCAGACGGGCTGAGGACCAACTGGCGCGAGAAGAGTGCGGGGGCCTCACCTCGGCGAAGACCACGCAGGTCCGGCCCGCCCCGGCCGAGGGGCGGTTTACTCGACCATCATGATCGAGTTCACGAGTCCCAGGTACTTCAGAGCTCGCTGGAGACCGGGCACCGACGGCACCTCCGCGAGCCGCCAGCCTCCGTCCGCCACCAGCGGTTCCCACAGCGGGAGCAGCGAGTGGACCGCCTCTCCATGCGACCCTCATCCTCATGGCCACGACCCCCGAGCGCACGCTGCCCCTGGTGAGCATCATCGTCCCGTGCTTCAACGCCGGTGACACGCTGCCGGAGACCCTGGAGTCGGCGCGCGCGGTGGGCTACCCGTCCGTGGAGATCATCGTGTGCGACGACGGCTCGACCGATCCGCTGACGCTGCAGGTCCTCTCGGAGCTGGGCGACGACGTGCGGGTGGTCCGCCAGGAGAACGCCGGCCTGGCCGCCGCCCGCAACGCCGCGATCGCGGCCGCGCGGGGCGCATACGTCTTTCCCCTCGACGCGGACGACAAGATCCACCCGGATTACGCACGCGCCGCCGTCGAGGTCTTCGAGGCCGACCCCCAGGTCGGCATCGTGCACGCGCGGGTGCTGCGCTTCGGCGACGCAGAGGGCGAGGTCGGCTACGACGACTTCTCCATCGGGAAACTGTTGAATCACAACATGATCCACCAGCTGTCGTGGTTCCGCCGTGCCGACTGGGAGACACTGGGCGGCTACGACGAGAAGCTGCGCGACGGGCGCGAGGACCACGAGTTCTGGATCCGCATCGTGAGCACCGGCCGCACCGTCGTGAAGCTGGACGAGCTCTACAGCATCTACCGCATCCGGGCCACGTCGATGAACCACACGATGACCCACGACAAGCTGGCGCGCATCTACGCGGAGATCTTCCGCAACAACAGCGGGTTCTACCTGGAGCACCTGGAGGAGTACTTCACCGAGCGGTACGCCGAGCGTGCGCGACTTGCGCACTGGTCGCTGCGCTACGGCAAGGTCGACGCGCTGATCGAGGGCCACCCCCGCGCGTACGGCGCGGTCCGTCGCGTCGCCGCCACGGCCCGCCGCCTCCGCCGCCACTGACCCTGACGCACTGAAGGCCGAGAGACACAGGTAGACCTGTATCCCTCGGACACACCTGCGCCACGGTCAGAGCCGGCCGCCGCCCAGTTCGCTCACTGGAACGTCGAGCGGTAGCCGAAGAGACCCACGCTGCCTCCCGTGTGCAGGAAGACGACCGTGTCAGTCTCGTCGAACCTGCCCTCTGCGATCCCGCCCAGCAGTCCCGCGAAGCCCTTCCCGGAGTAGACCGGGTCCAGCAGGATGCCTTCGGTCGACGCGAGCAGCCTTGTCGCCTCGACCATCTCGTCGGTCGGCACGCCGTACCCTCCGCCGACCCACCGGTCGTCGACCAGCACGTCCTCCCGGTCCACGGTGGTGCCGATCAGCTCGGCCGTGCGCTCGGCCAGCCCGTACACCGCGTCGATCTGACGCTGCTCCGGCTGGCGCACGCTGACGCCGAGCACCCGCGCGGCACTGTTGATCGCGGCGAACCCGGCGACCAGCCCCGCCTGCGTGCCGGTGCTCCCCGTGCCGTGCACCACCCAGTCGACCGCGACCGGGGCCGCGTCCAGTTCTAGTGCGCAGTCGACGTACCCGAGTGCACCGATCGGGTTCGAACCACCGCCGGGGATGACGTACGGCCGCTTCCCGATGGCCCGCAGCTCCTCGGCCAGTGACTCCATGGCGCCCTGCATGTCGCTGCCGGCGGGCAGTCGCTGCACGATCTCGGCGCCCAACAGCTCATCGAGCAGCACGTTCCCGGACTGCTCGTATTCGTCGTCGCGGACCTGGCGCTGCTCGAGCAGGATCTTGCAGTCCAAGCCCGTCACGGCAGCGGCGGCAGCGGTCTGACGTGCGTGGTTGGACTGGGTCGCGCCCTGGGTGATCAGCGTGTCCGCTCCCTGTGCCAGGGCATCGCCGACCAGGAATTCCAGCTTGCGGGTCTTGTTGCCGCCGGTGGCAAGGCCGGTGCAGTCGTCGCGCTTGATCCACAGGTCCGGGACCTGGGCGTGCTGCTCACGCAGCAGGCTGCTCAACCGCGGCAGCGGTTCGAGCGGAGTAGGGAAGTGTCCGAGTTGTCTGCGGGCGAACCGCGTCAGTTGAACCACGCACTCATGGGTAGTCGATGAATGTCGGCGCTGTCCAACGGCCATCACGCGCGGGCCGCACGGTGACTGTCTCTGACAGGAGGCGCCGGGAAAGTTCGCGCACAGCCCATGACCGGTTGCTGCACAGGTCACATGCAGCTACCTGTCACCAAGTGCCACCCCATGCGTCATACTCAGCTGCCCGCATCGGGTGATGTGCACACGGGGTTCGCGTGTGGTCGGTAATGGATCGGTTGCCCCGACGGCACCGCGCTTCAGAGGGGTACGGGATGTTGCGCCGCATTCTTGCTGCATTGACCATCGGCCTGCTGACCACCCTGGGACTGACCACACCTGCGGCATCTGCAGCGTCGTCGACCACGGTCACAGGTTGGTCGACCGCCAATTCGTCCGCCGCGCTCGGTTATTCGTTCAGCGTCCCTGTGACAGTGAGAACGGGAAGTGGGTACATCGCTCGGGCGATCAAGGTCCAACGTGCGGAGTATGGGTCGTCGTCCTGGTCGACGGTCGCGTCCGGGACGACCTCCCCGGCCGGCGCTTACACGGCCGTGCTGACAGTTCCGACCGCGGCACGCTGGGTGTTCCGCCTATCGGTTGCTGCATCACCCACCGCGAGCGCGTACACCTCGCCGAATCGGGTGATCACCGGGATCACGGGCCTCCCTACCGCGATCTCCGGCTGGTCGACCACTAGTTCGTCCGGCGCGGTCGGTTACTCCTTCACTGTGTCGGTGAAGGTGAAGACGGGCACCGGCTACCAGGCGCGCACGGTACGAGTGCAGCGTGCGCCGTACGGGACAACTTTGTGGACGACGACCTCGACTCTCACCACAAGCACGTCCGGCAGTGTGACGGTGTCCCTGCCCGTAGCGGCCGTGAACACATGGCTCTATCGGATCGACGTTGCGCCGACCACCACCGCTGCGGTTTACACGTCCTCCACCCGGACGATCAGGGGCATTACGGGCCTGGCGACCACGGCGCTCGGCTGGTCCACGACGAGCATGTCGGTGTCGCTGCCGATGACGGTGCAGGCGCCGGTCACCGTGAAGTCCGGGGCGGGCTACGTGTCCAGATCGGTACGGCTGCAGCGGGCGCCCGCGGGGTCTTCCTCGTGGGCGGCCGTGGCCGCCCTCACGACGGGCGCAGCCGGTCAGGTGTCCGTTCCTCTGTGGGTGCCCGGTGCGGGCACCTGGGCGTACCGGATCGTCGTGGACCCGACGACTACCGCCGCCGGGTACACGTCTGCGTCGCGAGCCATCACCGGCGTGGCCGCACCCTCGATCAACAGGGTGTCCCCGGCCACCGGCTCGGCGTTGGGTGGGACCACGGTGACGATCACCGGCACCAACCTGCTCGGCACCACGTCGGTGAAGTTCGGAAACTCGATCGGCACGGGGTTGCGGGTGCTCTCACCCACCTCCGTGACGGTGGCGACTCCGGCCGGTTCGGTCGGGACGGTCGATGTGCGAGTGACGACGCAGGGAGGCACATCCGCGGTCGCGATCGGCGACCGGTACGCGTACACACCGGCTGCTTCGTGGGGTCCGCCGCAGGTCGTCGACGACTTCGCCGGTGGTCCGCGGTCGATCGCCTGTCCAGCGAGCACGTTCTGCGTGATCGTCGATGGCCACGGGAATGCGCTCACCTACGACGGGGGCGCGTGGTCCGCGCCCCGATCCATTGACCCCGGCCAGTCGTTGACGTCGGTGTCATGCCCGACGGTCGACTACTGCGGTGCGGTGGACGAGGCCGGGAACGTCGTCACCTTCGACGGGACTTCGTGGTCGAAGCCGACGAATCCTTATCCAGATGGTGGTCTGACCAAGCTGTGGTGCCAGTCCAGCAGCATGTGCGCCGGAGTCGACAAGAGCGGGAAGGTGGTCACCTTCGACGGGATGAACTGGTCCATGCCCGTGACCATCAGCCCGGAGCCGATCGAGTCCATCTCGTGCGCGTCTCGCTCGTTCTGTGTCGCGGTCGACTATGCCGGCACCGCCGTGACCTACGACGGTTCGGTGTGGTCCGAGCGTGCGCCCGTGGATCTCTTCGACGACATGGCCGGGGTGGCCTGCCCCTCTACGAGCTACTGCGTCGCCGTGTCGAAATCCGGAATGGCCGCGACGTTCGACGGCGTGACCTGGACGGACCCGGTCGTCCTACACGTTGCCAACCAGATCGTGTCGTTGACCTGCCCCTCAACCACGTTCTGCCTCGCGGCTGACGCGGTCGGACACGACGTGCGCTTCGACGGAGCGAACTGGTCCGAACCTGCGGACACCGACACGCCGGGCACCACGCAGGCAGTGTCGTGCGCATCGAGCACCTTCTGCGCAGCGATCGACGACTCGGGCTACGCAGTGATATTCGACGGTTCCACGTGGCACACCCCCTCGAACATCGAGGTCCAGGGCCCGCTCGCGTCCGTCTCGTGTCCCTCGCGCGCGTTCTGCATGGCCGTGGACTTCGCAGGAAACGTCCTGCACTTCGACGGGCGCACCTGGTCCGCATTGCACCTCGTCAATCCTGGCATCGCGTTCACGTCGGTCTCATGCCCATCGATCACCTTCTGCGCCGCCTTGGACTCCAACCACGACGCTTCCATCTTTGACGGCACGTCATGGTCGACGCCCGCCCAAGTCGGCTACATGCGATCGCTCTCCTGCGCATCCAGCACGTTCTGCGTCGCCGTCGGCTGGTACGGCGACGCCTCGATGTTCGACGGTGCTGCTTGGTCAGCCCCCACCTCTGTCGTGAACACCTACGGCGGTCTCGTCGGAGTGTCGTGCGTCGCCGGCACCACCTTCTGCGCCGCCACGACGTACGACGGGTACGTGGTGACGTTCGACGGAACCACCTGGTCCAGGTCCGTCCCGGTCGCGGCGGGACGCGTTATCAGCTCCATCTCCTGCGCGACGAGCACCTTCTGCGCAGCCGTTGATGATGTGGGGAGAGCGTTCACCTTCGACGGCAGCAGGTGGTCGGCTCGGGGCTCGCCGTCGCTCGGGGACAACGGCCCGGCGTCAATCTCGTGCACCGCGAGTACGTTCTGCGCGCTTATCGTCAACGCCGCCGTCGTGACGTTCAACGGGGCTACCTGGTCGACCCCCAACCCTGTCGAGCCCCAGCCTGAGGGCTACTTGAAAGCCATCTCCTGCGCGAGCAGCACCTTCTGCGTCGCAGTCGATGAGACGAGTGCTTTTCTCTATCAGTAGTTCCCTGCAACCCGAGCCAGATCGAATGCGGCCACGGTTCACCTGCGGTAGAAAGACGGCCCCGGACGCAGATTCAAAAGAATCCGCAACCCCCGTGTCGAAGATGGTGGTCAGCGTTCGACGTACGGGTACAAGCAGGTCCGACCAACCAGGAGGAGTGATCGCGATGCCGCGTTTCATGGGGTTCGTGAGGATGGAAGAGGGCGTCGGTATGCCGCCGAAGGCGCTCTTCGAGGCGATGGACGAGTACATCGGCAAGCAGAGTGCCAACGGGGTGTTCCTCGACGGCGGTGGCCTCTACGGCACCGAGGACGCCGTGAACTTCATCTCGCGCAAGGGTGAGGTCAGCCGGGTCGACGGTCCGTACGCCGAGGCGAAGGAGGTCGTCGGCGGGTGGGCGATCATGCAGTACGACAGCATGGAGGCAGCCGTGGCCGACCAGAAGGAGTTCGCCCAGCTGCACGCGAAGCACTGGCCCGAGGTCACCGTGATCTCGACGCTGCGCCAGATCTCCACCGGTCCGGAGGAGCCCGGAGACTGAGCCGGAGATCACTACGCTGGCCCGGTGCCGGCGCAGACCAACACGGATGACCCGAATGGGGTGATCGTCGCCGCGTGGCGGGCCGAATCGGCCCGCCTCGTCGGCGCGCTCACCCGAATGACCCGCGACGTCGACCTGGCCGAGGACCTTGCCCAGGACGCGCTGGTGGCCGCGCTCGAGCAGTGGCCCGCCACAGGCGTGCCGCAGAACCCCGGCGCGTGGCTGATGACCACCGCGAAGCGTCGAGGGGTCGATCACTTCCGGCGCACCGACGTCCTGCGGCGCAAGGTCGCGGAGCTCGAGCACGCCCCCGGGGGAGAGGAGGCGCAGGTGCCCGACCTCGAGGCGCAGATCGACTACATCGAAGACGACGTGCTGCGGCTGATCTTCCTGTCCTGCCACCCGTCGCTGAGCGCCGACTCCCGGGCCGCGCTGACGCTGCGGCTGGTCGGAGGTCTCACGACGGCCGAGATCGCCCGCGGGTTCCTGGTGAGCGAAACGACCATGGGACAACGCATCTCACGGGCAAAGAAGACCCTCGCGCACGCGCACGCCGCGTTCGAGCTGCCGACGGGGCAGGAGCGGACCGATCGCCTCGACGATGTCATGGGCGTCATCTACCTGATCTTCAACGAGGGGTACGCCGCCACCGCGGGCGCCGACTGGATGCGCCCCGATCTCGCGAACGAGGCGATCCGGCTCGCCGGGATCTTGGCCGCGCTCGCCCCGGCCGAGGTCGAGGTGCTCGGACTGCAGGCGCTGCTGGAGCTGCAGGCCTCACGGATGCCCGCGCGGCTCGACTCCGACGGTGCTCCCGTCCTGCTGGAGGCGCAGGACCGCAGCCGCTGGGACCAGACGCTCATTCGTAGCGGACTGGAAGCTCTGCACCGTGCCGAGCGACTCGCCGGACGCGGACAGCCCGTGGGTCGGTACTTCCTGCAGGCCTCGATCGCTGCACAGCACGCACGGGCGGAGCGCGCCGAGGCCACGGACTGGCGACGGATCGCGGCCCTGTACGACGTCCTGGCGACCGCAGCACCCGGTCCCGTCGTCGAGGTCAACCGTGCCGTCGCGCATGGACGGGCGTTCGGCTCGGACGCCGGGCTCGCCGTACTCGACGCGTTGGGCGAGGAGGCCCTGCCCGACTCGCCGCTCGTACCGAGCGTGCGCGGTGACCTGTTGGAGCGGGCCGGGCTTCATGCGCAGGCGCGAGAGGCGTTCACCGAGGCTGCCGGGCGGACGAAGAACGAGGGCGAACGCGCCATCCTCCGCCGTCGCGCGCAGAGCGCCTGACTCGTCGCCGCCCGGAGAAACTGACGGGCCCACGTCACCTGCGCGATCGGGGGTCGCCGACCCCTTGGTGATGGGCGCTTTTCGCGAGAAGCACCGGATCGGTCCTTCGATGCGGTGCTAGCTTCGAACGTTCACTTCTTGGGCAGAGAGGATGCGTCGTGGGGAACCCACGGCAGGAGAGCGGTCCCTCCATTCGCAGGTCGCGTGGTTCCCCGGCCTCGCGCCACCGCCGCGTGCGTCAACGCCTGACCCAGCCGCGTTCGCGTCCTCAGTCCGGCCGCCGGGGCCACGGACATGATTCACGACTTCCGATCGGACGATCTTTCAACAGACTCGGGAAGTATTTGGCGATCAGCACCGCGGGAGCGATCGCCACCATCGTGATCGGCACGTTCCTCCTTCAGCCTCTGGGGGTCGAAGGTCGCACCCAAGATGCGGCGAACAGGATCTGGTGGATCGCGAAGCACCCCAGTCTGGAGGTCCGGCCGACCTGCAAGGACACGGGGTACTACCACCGCAAGAGCCCCGACAATGCCGACGCGATCGACTACTACCACCAGAGTCATGACGACGAGTACATCTACACCAATACGTACGACGGCAAACGACAGACCGCCTGGGTCGAGTACGGATGGGGGACGCATGGGAAGAACGGCGACACCATCAGCTGGGATTTCGCGCACAAAGAAAACATCAAACTCCTGTGCGTCACCAACGGGCTCGCGAAGAACATCCAGGCCTATCGCGACACCGGAACGATCAACACGGTCCAGATCCGGGGGTGCGGGGCGACGCCTCGAATGCAGGATCTGAAGGAATTCACCGATACCTCATCAGACGCCTGGGAGAATCCGCAAGAGATAGACATGTCCTGCACGACCGACAAATTGATCTTCGACATCGCCGCCATCTACCCCGCTCAGGACAGGAGCAACGTCGATGAGGTCGGGATCTCGGAAGTAACGTTCTGGGGGTGACCACACGCCGAGGGCTGTTCGTCGCCCCGTTCGATGCCCTGGCCGACCCGCGCGTTGTGGGTGACCTGGCCGCCAGCGCCGAAACAGCCGGCTGGGACGGGTTCTTCCTCTGGGACCACCTGCAGTACGGCGACCGCGTCGAGGCGATCGCGGACGTGTGGACCTGCTGCGCGGCGGTGGCGATGCGGACCGAGCGGTTGCTCTTCGGACCGATGGTGACCCCAC
Source organism: Allobranchiibius sp. GilTou73 (assembly GCF_021391335.1). Classification (GTDB taxonomy): domain Bacteria; phylum Actinomycetota; class Actinomycetes; order Actinomycetales; family Dermatophilaceae; genus Allobranchiibius; species Allobranchiibius huperziae. Next base: position 810,297 of record NZ_CP090051.1, read on the forward strand.
TGGCGCGCCGCCGGCCCCAGGTGTTGGCCCGTCAGGCGGCCAGCTTGGCGGTGCTCTCCGGAGGGCGGTTCGTCCTGGGCCTGGGCTTGGGCGACGACGGGTTGGGGGAGTTCAGCGCGTTCGGCGACGAGACGGACCCGAGGGTGCGCGGTCGGATGCTCGACGAAGGGCTCGAGGTCCTGAGCGCGCTGTTGAGCGGGGACCCGGTCGACCACGACGGACCGCACTACGCCGCCAGGGATGTCCGTTTCCGGCCGGCTGCGACCGTGCCGATCTGGCTGGCGGGCCGATTCGGCAACCGTGCGCCGGCGCGCCGGGCAGCTCGGTACGACGGCTTCTTCGTCATCGGGCTGGACGGGCCCGAGGACCTCGACGAGGTCACCGCCGATCTCGGCCGCCACGATCCGGGGCCGGGTTTCGACGTCGTGCTCGACCTTCGGCCCGAGCAGGATCCGGCCCCTTGGCTGGACCGCGGCGCCTCCTGGGTGCTGACCCGGATCGGCCCGTTCGATCTCGATCTCGCCGACGTACGGCGCATCGTCGAGGCCGGCCCGGGCGACCAGGACGCCGGGCTGCGTCAGCCCGCGGGCTGACGCAGTCCGAACCGCACGCCCTGGTCGTCGTCGCACTCCACCCATCGCCCGAATTCGGCACTCTCCGCGTGGACGTCGCCGACGATCCGGCCACCCAGCTCGGCCACCTTCGTGATGGCGGAGTCCAGGTCGTTCACCGTGAAGAACACCTCCAGGAGCGATGACGGGTCGTGATCGTGGATGCCGATGTCCAACCCGCCGGTGCTCGCCTGGCCCGGTCCGGCGGCGCCATTCATCCTCCAACCGAACAGCGCGCCGTAGAACGCTCGCGCCCGGTCGGCATCCTCGACGCCCAGTTCGATGTACGACGGGGCTCCCTGTATCGCGTGCGGCTCAGCGTTCTGTGTCATCACCCGAGCTTGTCACCGGCCCTCATACATGGCGAGCGACAGCCGGAACACGTTGCAGGGGGTCTGTTTCACGTGGAACGCCCTGGGCCGTCACTGCATGCGCAATCGGCCGTGGGCCGGTGATGATGGCGTGGTGGCGTACGAACACGACCTCATCGCCAACGGCATCTCACTGGCGACCCGCACCTGGCCGAGCGAGCACAGCAGTCGCCGGCCGGTGGTGCTCCTTGCGGGCACCGGTGCGACGGCACGGGATTGGGACACGGTCGCCGACGACCTGTGCCGCGATCGAATCGTGCACGCCGTCAACCTGCGCGGCCATGGGACGAGCACCTGGCCAGGGCGGTACAGCATCGAAACGATGGCCGCAGACATCATCGACCTCCTTCCACAGCTCGCGTCCGACCTCGACGTGATCGGCCACTCGCTGGGCGGACTGGTCGCCTGCAGGGCTGCGGTCGCGGCCGATACGCCGATCCGGCGGCTCGTCCTCGAGGACGTCGGCGTGCTCCACCCGCGACACCCCACAGCCCCCACCCGGCCCGAAGGGCGACTCGACTTCGACTGGGAGATGGTGCAGCAGATCCGTCCGGAGATCGACGCGCCCGGCACGTCCTGGACCCGGATTCTTCAGGAGATCAGCGTGCCCATCCTGGCGATCAGTGGCGGCGATACCAGCTTCGTACCCGCCGAACACGTCCGTGAGCTCACCGAATCGGTCGCGGACGGCACCTTCACCACGATCGACGCAGGGCACCTGATCCACGAGAACGCGCCGGAGGAATTCGTGCGCGCCGTCCGCGCACACCTCGACATCCCGCACCCCTGACCGCCCGAGGACCAGGCGAGCGGCTGCCACCACGTAACTGAGTGGCGCGCCCGGCCACCCGCTGTGGCGTGCTAGGCGCAACTGACTAGAAGACAGTGCCGTCGAATATGGGTGGGGTGGTTTGCGAGAAGTTCCCCAGGTTGTCCACTTCGATGGTGAGCCGAGTCCCCGGTACGACTGGGTACGCCTCGTACCAAGTGATGGAACGACCCTGAAGCAAATAGCCGCTCGGCTCGTTACAGCCTGGCTGGGTGGGTGTGCCACAGTCAGTAATCGTGGTGACGGTTGAGGTTCCGCTCGTCACGCTCAGCGAGATCTGACTCGTATTGAACGGCGCTTCGGCATCGGCCACGTTGGTTACCGTAATCGCAACCTCATACCACTTCGAACCCAGGATATCTGGCTCGTTATCTGTCTCAGATGAGCTCACGCTGTATCGATGCGGCTTACTTATACTGGTAGTGATGCCACCGGATTGCGGGGACGTGGAGCCAAACGCGAGTACCTGAGAATTGGACGATGACGTGGTCTGGGCCTGGCTGCTCGCCGTCGGCGCCTGGCTGCTGGCCGTCTGGGCTTGGCTATTGGTAGGGGTTCGACTCGATGACGGCGTACTGCTGGTGACGGCGGTCTTGGTGATCGTGGTGGTTACCGCAGCATTGCTGCCACCGCTCCCGCACGCAGCGAGTGAGATGACCGAGACAGCTACTGCGAACGCAGTTGAACTCTTAGCGGAACAGTTGATGGCGTTTGCCCCCTGTCTGACAAGCAGCCCGGTCGGGCCGCGTAACCCCCGATGCAGTGGATTCAAGAGTAGGGGCGCGCTATCGCAGTTGCGTCAGAAATCGCTGCGCTTCTCTGAAGTTCGGACATGGCGAAGGCCCTCCCGCCTCAGCGGAGAGGGCCTTCTACCTGCGGATTGTGGAGTGTAGGGGATTCGAACCCCTGACCCTCGCCTTGCAAAGGCGATGCTCTACCAACTGAGCTAACACCCCAGGCTCTGGTGTTCCCACCCGCACGTCGAGGTGCAGATAGGAGTCGCGCCGTACAGCGCGGGGTGGTCAGACGCCGGACGAACCGCCTGTGGGGGGCTTGTCGGCGGCTTGGGCCCAGAGGTCCTTGCCGGCCTTGTCCTGGTCCCGCTTCTTCTTGAAGGCAGCAGCCGCTGCAGCAGCACCTGCCAGCACGACGATCTTCTTCAGCATCGGTCCTCCTGGTGGTACGACGGGCACGCGCGGGGAGCGCGTACCGAACGGCTGGTGGTGGGCCTAACAGGACTTGAACCTGTGGCCTCTTCCTTATCAGGGAAGCGCTCTAACCGACTGAGCTATAGGCCCGTATCACCGCAGTGCGCCCACCCACGAAACCGCGGGTCAGGCGCCGAACGAGGTTACCTCAACCCCCGGGACCAGCCAAAACGCCAGCGCTGAGAGCAGAGTCGCCGCGCGCCCTATAGAGCGCGCGGCGACCCTATCGACGCAGGTCGGAGGTCACTCGTCGGTCAGCGTGAGGTGCAGGCCGCCGACCAGCGAGGAGCAGATGTTGTAGAGGAACGCGCCCAGGGTCGCGATCGCCGTCATCAGGAAGATGTCGATCACGCCGATGACCACCGACAGCGACATGACCCGCCCGAAGCCGATGTAGTCCATGAGGTTGAACGACGAACCCTTGCGGTCCATCGAGCGCAGCAGGTCGTTCAGGTTGCCGAAGACGCCCATCCCGGACAGGACCGTCCACAGCACCCCGGTCATCACCACGCCCGCGATCGCCACGGCGACCGAGAGCAGGAAGGCGATCTTGAAGACCGACCAGGGGTCGACCCTGGACAGCGACAGACGGACCCGTCGCGGGGTCGCTCGGCCGGGCCGTGACGTACGGGCGGCCGGCCGAGACGCGGGCCTGCCCCCACGGTTGGCCGCGGGTGCGGGGGCCTTGCGGGCCCCGGAGGTCCCCGCCTTGCCCGGCAGGCGCGCCGCCGGGCTATCGCTGGCGGCCCGTGCGGTGTCGTTAGGCGTGTCAGTGCTCACTCAGGATCTCCAGACTCCTGCGGATCTGTAGTCCCAGTCTCGCCGGGCACAGGGTTTTCCGTCCCTGACGCTACGGCATCATCGGCCAGCTCTTCGACCTCTGCCTCGGCATTGCGCGCCACGGCCACGATCGCGTCGCCCTTGTCGGGGGTCGCGAACTGCACTCCCTGGGTCGATCGGCCGGTTCGCCGCACCTCATCCACCCGCGAGCGCACGATCTTGCCCTTCTCCATCACGACGAGCACTTCGTCGCCGTCGTGGGTGGTGAGCGCACCGACGAGGTCGCCACCGCGTTCGGAGATGTTGGCGACCTTGACGCCGAGCGTGGCGCGGCCCTTGGTCGGGTAGTCCGAGCTGGCGGTCCGCTTGGCCAGACCGTTCTCGAAGACCACGAACACGTCGGGGTCTTCCCCGTCGGCCACGACGTTCATCGCGAGCAGCTCGTCGCCGCCCCGGAACTTCATGCCCGTCACACCCGACGTGCCGCGACCCATCGGTCGCAGGCTGTCGTCGGTGGCGTGGAAGCGCACCGACTGTCCCTTGCGGGAGACCAGCAGCACGTCGTCGAGCGGCGCGGCGAGCGCTGCCGCGACCAGCTCGTCGCCGTCGCGCAGGTTGACCGCGATGAGCCCGCCGGAGCGCGGCGAGTCGTACTCGGTCAGCCGGGTCTTCTTCACCAGCCCGCGACGGGTGGCGAGCAGCAGGTACGGGTCGGTCGTGTAGTCGCGCAGCGCCATCACCTCAGCGATCTGCTCATCCGGCTGGAACGCCAGCAGGTTGGCCACGTGCTGGCCCTTGGCGTCCCGCGAGCTCTCCGGCAGCTCGTACGCCTTGATCCGGTAGACCCGGCCGGCGTTGGTGAAGAACAGCAGCCAGTGGTGGGTGGAGGTGGTGAAGAAGGTCGACACCACGTCGTCGCCGCGCAGTTGCGCACCGCGCACGCCCTTGCCGCCGCGCCGCTGGGAGCGGTACTCCGCCATCTTCACGCGCTTGGCGTAGCCCCCGCGGGTGATCGTGACGACCACGTCCTCCTCGGGGATCAGGTCCTCCATCGACATGTCGCCGTCGAAGGGCACGATCTGGGTACGCCGCTCGTCGCCGTACTTCTCGACGAGTTCGGTCAGCTCGGTGCTGACGATGCTGCGCTGCCGCTCGGGCTTGGCCAGGATGTCCTGGTAGTCCTCGATCATCCGCTGCAGTTCGTCGTGGTCGTCGGTGATCCGTTGACGCTCCATCGCTGCCAGCCGGCGCAGCTGCAGGTCGAGAATGGCTCTCGCCTGGAGTTCGTCGACGTCCAGCAACTCCATCAACCCGGTGCGCGCCTCGTCCGCGGACGGGCTGCGCCGGATCAGAGCGATGACCTCGTCGAGCATCTCCAGCGCCTTGAGGTAGCCGCGCAGCAGGTGGATCTGCTCCTCGGCCTTGCGCAGCCGGTACTCGGTACGCCGCCGGATGACCTCGATCTGGTGGTCCACCCAGTGCTTGATGAACGAGCTGATCGGCAGCGTGCGCGGCACCCCGTCGACCAGGGCCAACATGTTGGCGCCGAAATTCTGCTGCAGCTGGGTGTGCTTATAGAGGTTGTTCAGCACCACCTTGGCCACGGCGTCGCGCTTCAGCACGATGACCAGGCGCTGCCCCGTACGACCGGAGCTCTCGTCGCGCAGGTCGGCGATGCCGGCGATCCGCCCGTCCTTGACCTGCTGGGCGATCTTCTCCGCGAGCGCGTCCCGGTTGACCTGGTACGGCAGCTCGGTCACGACCAGGCACTGCCGGCCCTGGATCTCCTCGACCTCCACCACCGCGCGCATCGTGATCGAGCCGCGACCGGTGCGGTAGGCGTCCTCGATGCCGCGGCGACCGAGCACCAGCGCGCCCGTTGGGAAATCGGGGCCCGGGATCAGAGTGAGCAGCTTCTCCAGCAGCTCCTCGCGGGTCACCTCGGGGTTCTCCAGCAGCCACAGGGCTCCGGAGGCGACCTCGCGCAGGTTGTGCGGCGGGATCTGGGTCGCCATACCGACCGCGATCCCGGCCGAGCCGTTGACCAGCAGGTTGGGGTAGCGCGCCGGCAGCACGACCGGCTGCATCGTCTTGCCGTCGTAGTTGGGCTCGAAGTCGACGGTCTCCTCGTGGATGTCGCGCACGAGCTCCATCGACAACTGCGTCATCCGGCACTCGGTGTACCGCGGCGCCGCGGCGCCGTCGTTGCCCGGCGAGCCGAAGTTGCCCTGCCCGTCGACCAGCGGGTAGCGCATCGACCACGGCTGCACCAGTCGCACCATGGCGTCGTAGATCGGCGCGTCACCGTGCGGGTGGTAGTGACCCATGACATCGCCGACGACGCGGCTGCACTTGTTGTAGCCGCGGTCGGGGCGGTAGCCGCCGTCGTACATCGCGTAGACGATGCGGCGGTGCACCGGCTTCAGCCCGTCGCGTACGTCGGGCAGCGCGCGGCTCACGATCACGCTCATCGCGTACTCGATGTAGCTGCGCTGCATCTCCGCGTTGAGGTCGGTGGCCTCGATGCCGGTGCGTCCGGGGCCTTCGCCGTCCGGGGGGCCTGTCACGTCAGACATGAATTCCCTTGATCCTCAGTCGTTTCTGCTCATGCGATGGGCTGCGCCTGCGAGTGTCCGCGGATTCGTGCATGCGTCTGCGCGATTCCGCGGACACTGGCGAGTGCCTAGATGTCCAGAAAGCGAACGTCTCTGGCATTCCGCTGGATGAACCCCCGACGCGACTCCACGTCCTCACCCATCAGCACCGCGAAGATCTCGTCGGCGGCGGCAGCGTCGTCGAGCGTGACCTGCAGCAGTGTGCGGTGGTCGGGGTCCATGGTGGTGTCCCACAGCTCGTGGTCGTTCATCTCGCCCAGACCCTTGTAGCGCTGGGTCGGCGCGTCCTTCGGCAGTCGCCAGCCCTGGCTCTGACCCTGCGCGATCAGACCGTCGCGCTCCCGGTCGGAGTAGGCGAACTCGTGCTCGTGGTTGCTCCACTTGATCCGGTAGAGCGGCGGCTGCGCCAGGTAGACGAAGCCGGCCTCGACCAGCGGCCGCATGAAGCGGAAGAGCAGCGTCAGCAGCAACGTACGGATGTGCATGCCGTCCACGTCGGCATCGGCCATCAGCACGATCTTGTGGTAGCGCGCCTTGGTGATGTCGAAGTCCTCGGCGATGCCGGTGCCGAACGCGGAGATCAGCGCCTGGACTTCGTTGTTGGCGAGCACCTTGTCGATGCGGGCCTTCTCGACGTTCAGGATCTTGCCGCGGATCGGCAGGATGGCCTGGTTGTGCGGGTTGCGGCCCTGGGTGGCCGAGCCGCCCGCCGAGTCGCCCTCGACGATGAAGACCTCGCTGATCGTGGGGTCCTTGGACTGGCAGTCGCGCAGCTTGCCGGGCAGACCGCCGGACTCCAGCAGGCCCTTGCGTCGGGTCGCCTCACGCGCCTTGCGGGCCGCCAGCCGCGCCGCTGCCGCCTGCACCGACTTGCGGACGATCATCTTGCCCTCGTTGGGGTGCTGCGCCAGCCAGTGCTGCAGCTCCTCGCGGACCGCGGTCTGCACGAAGCCCTTGACCTCGGAGTTGCCGAGCTTGGTCTTGGTCTGACCCTCGAACTGCGGCTCGCCGAGCTTGACCGACACGACGGCGGTCAGGCCCTCGCGGATGTCGTCGCCGGTGAGGTTGTCGTCCTTCTCCTTCAGCAGCTTCTGTTCGCGCGCGAAGGTGTTGATCAGGCTCGTCATCGCCGCGCGGAAGCCCTCTTCGTGGGTGCCGCCCTCGTGGGTGTTGATCGCGTTCGCGTAGGTGTGCACCGACTCGGCGTACGCCGCGGTCCACTGCATCGCCACCTCGACCGACAGCAACCGGTCGGGGTCCTCGTGCTCGAACCAGATGATCTGCTCGTGCACGGGTTCGTTCTTCTTGGAGGAGTTCAGGTAGGCGACGTAGTCGAGCAGCCCGTTGTCGTAGCGGTACTCCACGCGCTCGGGCGCCCCGGTGGGTGCCTCGCTGCCCTCCGCGGCGGCCTCGTCCTTCGCGGCGTCGTCGTCGTCCTGAGCATGCCCGGGGCGCTCGTCGGTCAACGTCAGCGTCAGGCCCTTGTTCAGGAAGGCCATCTGCTGGAAGCGCGCACGCAGCGTGTCGAAGGTGTAGTCGACGGTCTCGAAGATGTCGGCGTTCGCCCAGAAGGTGATCGTCGTGCCGTGGTCGTCCGGGGTTTCGGTGGGGCCGACGTCCTCCAGCGGAGCCAGCGGCACGCCGTTCTCGAACTCCATCACCCAGCGGCGGCCGGCCTGACGCACCTCGGCGATGAGCCGGGTGGACAGGGCGTTCACGACCGAGGAGCCGACTCCGTGCAGGCCACCGGAGACCTTGTAGCCGCCACCGCCGAACTTCCCGCCGGCGTGTAGTTGGGTCAGTACGACCTGGACGGTGGAGACGCCCTCCGTCGGGTGGATCCCGACGGGGATGCCGCGGCCCTGGTCGATGACCCGCACGCCGCCGTCGGCGAGCAGGGTGACGTCGACCCGGTCGTTGTGCCCGGCCAGCGCCTCGTCGACCGCGTTGTCCACGATCTCGGTGACCAGGTGGTGCAGACCGCGCTCACCGGTCGAGCCGATGTACATGCCGGGTCGCTTGCGCACCGCCTCCAGGCCCTCGAGCACCTGGATCGAGTCCGCGTCGTACGCCGGTTCGTCGGCGACAGGGGGTTTCGCGGGCTTCGGGGTCGCGGGAGGCACCGGGACGGAGTCACCGGTGGTCTCGGGGGTGACGACCGCACCGTCGAGATCGGGTGTCTCGTCGGGTGTCGAGTCGTCGGGGCCGTTCGCGGACGAGGCAGGCTGCGGCACGCTGCTCCTTCGGGTGATGACGCAAGAGTGACCCCGTGTCGATCGGCGCGCCGACGCTCGTATCGGAATGAGCGCTCGTTCGGCGGGACCTTGGGGTCAGGATCTCAGTCTACCCTCCCGCACCCCCAGGGCATCCTCAGGATCGTCATATGAGCGGCATTCCCGGCCAGAACGATGCCCTTCACGACCACCGGTACGTGCGGGGGCCCGTAGAGCCGCTGCAGCGCGCATCAGCGACGTCGGTCAGTTCCGCATCACGTAGATGTAGGTCTGCGACGTCTTGGGACCGCTCGGCGGGATGGTGCACTCGATGTACGGGCCGACCACGCAGGTCAGCGTGTAGGTCTGCCCGGTCTTCTTGCTCGTCGCGTCGAAGCTGAAACTGCTGCCCGTGGCGGAGGCCACCCGGCTGGTCGCCTGGTTCGCGACATCGGCCACGAAGGCGCACGTCGTGCCCGAGCCGCGCACCTTGTAACCGGTGTCGGTGCCCTTGCACTTCTCGAAGCCGGGCGGGGGCGCCGTCGCCGGGGCCGGCGTCGACGCCTTGCTGGACGAGGAGCTGCTGCTCGACCCGGACGAGGAGGTGGACGGCGCGGTCGAACTACCGCTCGGCGACGGGGTGCTGGTCACCGTGCGGGTGACCACCGGGGTGACCGCGGTGTTGGGGTGGGTGCGCTGGCCGCGCAGGATCATGAACCCGACGACCGCGATCGCCAGCACCGACGCACTGATCACCACCCAGGGCAGCACCATGCTCGCTCCCCGCGGCGGAGGGGGAGAGCCGACCATCCGACCGTCGTAACTCGGTGCGTCCGCCCGGTCCCACCCGGTCTCGACCGGAGGAGGCGCGTCGTACATGGACACGGAACCACTCGGGGGTCGAGCGGTGAATCCGGCGGGGTCGGTGGGGTGGTCCGCGGCTCGGGCGCGGGATCCTCGATCGGCCGGGAAGAGGTCGTCGAAGGTGTCGTCGCTCGCCGGCGTACGTGGTTCGTGATGGTCTGACACGGTAAAGGAAATCCTGCCGTTGCGTACAGATTGCACGACCACGGTAAGGGCGACCCCGCCGTTCCGCTCAACCGTAGGTATCGCGCGGCCCTCGTCCCGGGGCGCTGCGGCGGCCGTGGGACCACGACGGCGAGCCGGGTCCGGTGACCCGCAACTCGGTCACAACGTCGGTGCCCACCACCTGTTCCATCCTGCCCAGCAGCGTCGAGGCGAGCAGTCGCAGCTGGGTCGCCCAGGCCGTGGAATCGGCACGCACGGTGAGCACGCCGTCGGTGTACGCCACGGGCTCGCTGTGCGCCGCCACGTCGTCACCGACGATCTCCCGCCAGCGGCCCATCACGGCGCCGGCCGCGACGTCGAGCTGCCAGCCGCGCTCGGAGAGCAGCTTGTCGAACTGGTTCCCCAGCAGGGACGGGTCCCGCCCGTCGTCGCGGCCGCGGCCCTGACCGATGTCACCAGCGCGCGGCCGACGCTTGGGTATCCGCGCTCCGGGGCGAAAACCCCTCTCGGAAGCGCTCATTCGAGCCCGTGCGAGTGCCTCACGGGCCGCAGCGAAGCGGTCGGTGGACAGTGCTTCCTCGGCTCCCTCGGCCTCGTCGGCCTCCTCGGCCCGGACGGACGGCGGCCCCTGCTCCTCGTCGCCCCTCACGATGCGGCCCCCGTGGCCGTGGCGTCGGACGGACTTTCGTCAGCGGCCTCGTCGAACTCGACCTCGAGCCCAGCCGACGGGCCGGCCGCGGGCACTGTCACCGCGCCCCGGCGTACGTCGTAGAGCCGGCCCGCGAGCTCCGGCGGTACGTCGTCACGAACGGCGGCCGTGATGAGCACCTGTTCGCAGTCCGAGATCAGGGTCGCCAGCCGAGTGCGCCGACCCACGTCGAGCTCGGCGAAGACGTCGTCCAGCACCAGCACCGGATCGGTCGCCACGTCGGCGCGCAGGAGCTGGTAGCCCGCGAGCCGCAGCGCCAGGGCGAACGACCAGGACTCCCCGTGGCTGGCATACCCCTTGGCGGGCAGCTCGCCCAGCGTCAGCTCCAGGTCGTCGCGGTGCGGGCCGACCAGAGTGATGCCACGCTCGATCTCCCGGGACCGCTGCTCGGCGAAGCCGGTGTGCAGCGCGGCGGTGATCTCCTCGACGCCCGGCACCTCACCGTCGGCCGCAGGCGACAACCCGGACAGCGAGGACTGGTAGTCGATCCGGGCCCCGGACACGCTGTCGCTGACCTGGTCGTAGGCCTGCCCGACGTACGGCGCGAGGTCGCGCAACAGCCGCAGCCGCGCATAGGTCAGGTTCGCTCCGGTGGCGGCCAGGTGGGTGTCCCACACCGGCAGCGAATCGGCGAGAGCCGCATCGTTCCGGGACGTGCGGGCGTTCTTCAGCAACGCGTTGCGTTGCTTGAGGATCTTGTCGTAGTCCGAGCGCGCAGCGGCCCACCGCGGTTGGCGCGCCACCAGCAGGTCGTCCAGGAAGCGGCGACGGCCGGCCGGGTCGCCCTTGACCAGTGCCAGATCCTCCGGCGCGAAGAGCACGGTGCGCAGACTGCCGAGGATGTCGCGTGGACGGACGGCAGCCCCTCGACCCAGGCGTGCGCGGTTGGCCCGCCCGGGGTAGATCTCGATCTCGATGCTCTGCTCACGCCCGTCGCGCACCACGATCGCGCGGACGACGGCCTGCTCGTCACCGGCTCGGATCAAGGGGTGGTCGGTCGCGACCCGGTGCGATCCGAGGGTGGCGAGATAGCCGACGGCCTCGACCAGGTTGGTCTTGCCCTGTCCGTTGCGCCCGACCAGCGTCGTGACGCCGGGCTCGAAGTCGAGCTCGAGCTGCTCGTAGGACCGGAATCCGGTCAGAGTCAGCCGTCGCAGGTACACCGTGGGAAGTCTAGGAGCACGACCGCCCGCCGTACGCTCCCCGACCTACCCGCCAGATCCTGCCGAGGGACTAGTGGTCGGTCACGATGCCCTTCTGGCCCTTGAGGGTGACCGGGTGGCCGCCGAACTCGTTGCGCATCGCGGCCACGGCCTGCATCGCGGGGGAGTCGTCCTGGCGGGGAGACGAACCGGGCGAAGAGGGAGGCGGAGATGACCGGCATGGGCACGCCGTACTCCACGGCCTCCTGCACGGTCCAGCGGCCCTCGCCGGAATCATTGACGAAACCGGAGATCTTGTCGAAACCGGGGTCCTTGGCAAGGGCGGTCGCCATCAGTTCCTGCAGCCACGACCGCACGACGGTGCCGCGGGTCCAGGCCTTGAACGCGGCGGGCACGTCCTTGACGATCTCCTTGGCCGCGAGCAGCTCGTAGCCCTCGGCGTAGGCCTGCATCATCCCGTACTCGATGCCGTTGTGGACCATCTTCACGTAGTGCCCGGCGCCGACGTCGCCGGCGTGCACCCAGCCCTCATCGCGAGGGCCCTCGGGACGCAGTGCGTCGAAGACCGGCATGACGCGCTCCACGTCCTTGTCGCTGCCACCGCACATGAGGCCGTACCCGGCCTCCTTGCCCCACACGCCGCCGGAAACGCCGCAGTCGACGAAGGAGATGCCCTTCTTGTCCAGCTCCTGGGCGTGCCGCTCGTCGTCGGTGAACTTGCTGTTGCCACCGTCGACGATGAGGTCGCCGGCCTCGAGCAGGTCGGACAGGTCGTTGATCACGGAGTCGGTGACCTTGCCGGCGGGCACCATCACCCACACCACCCGCGGCGCCGAGAGCTTGGAGACCAGGTCCTTGAGGTCCTTGGCGTCACTGATCTTCTGGTCGGTGTCGTACCCGACGACCTCGTGACCTGCGGCACGGATGCGGTCGCGCATGTTGCCGCCCATCTTGCCCAGCCCGATCAAGCCGATCTGCATGTCCAACTCCTTGTTCGCCAGTGGTCAGGTACTCGCAGGATCCGCGAGCCGATCTCGGGCCCGACGCTACTCCCGCTCGGTTGTCAGCGTCCTACCGGCGCAGATGCCACTGATCCGCTGACAATCGCGGATTCAGCTGCGCTCGCTCACAACCTGCGCTGCGCACGGGCTAGCTCGTTGTTCCTTCGTTCGCGAGCCGCGACCGTACTCCGCTGCGGCCGCGTGCTCGCTGCGCTCGCTCACAACCTGCGCTGCGCACGGTCTAGCTCGCGAAGCGCACCGGCATCAGCACGTAGCGGTAGCTCTCGTCAGCGTCGCCGTCCGCCTCGGCCTGCCCCGACAGCACCGCGGGCCGGCTGGGCTGGGTGAAGGACATCCGCGCGTACGACGTGCCGATGGCTCCCAGGCCGTCGAGCAGGAACTGCGGGTTGAAGGCGATCTCCAGCTCCGGGCCCTGCAGGTTGCACTCCACGGCCTCGCTGGCCTGGGCGTCGTCGCCCTGACCGGCCTCGATGCCGACCTGGCCCTCGCTGAAGCGCAGCCGTACGGCGGCGTTGCGCTCGGCCACCAGCGCCACGCGCTTGACGGCTTCGGTCAGCGTGGCGGTGTTGAGCACCGCGACGGTGTCCACGCTCGTCGGGAAGATGGCGGTGACCTTCGGGTACTCCCCGTCCAGCAGTCGGCTGGTGCTGCGGCGTCGACCGGCCTCGAACCCCACGAGGCCCTCACCGCCTGCCGCGTGACCGAGGGCGATGCCGACCGTGCCGGACGCGCCGAGGGCACGAGCGGTGTCCGACAGCGTGCGCGCGGGGATCAGCGCGACGTGCGAGGCGTCCGCGGTGCTGGGGTTCCAGGTCAGCTCGCGCAGGGCCAGCCGGTAGCGGTCGGTGGCCAACAGGCTCAGCTTGTCGCCCTCGATCTCCATCCGGACACCGGTCAGGATCGGTAGGGTGTCGCCGCGGTCGGCCGCGATGGAGACCTGCGCGACCGCCTGGGTGAAGACGTCGCCCTGCACCGAACCGCTGGGCTCCGGAGAGATCGGCAGCGTGGGGTAGTCCGCAGTGGGCATCTGCTGCAGCGCAAACCGGCTGGACCCGCAGGAGACCGTCAGCTTGGACCCGTCGACGGCCAGCGAGACCGGCTTGGCCGGCAGCGACCGGGAGATCTCCGACAGCAGCCGGCCCATCACCAGGGTCTCGCCGGGCTCGTCGACCTGAGCGGGAACGGTGACCTTGGCCGAGACCTCGTAGTCGAAGGCGCTCAGCGTGAGCGAGTCCTCGGCGGCTTCCAGCAGCACACCGGCCAGGACCGGTACCGGCGGGCGGGTGGACAGGCCGCGTACGGCCCAGGTGACCGCTTCGGCCAGCACATCGCGTTCGACCTGGAGCTTCACGACACGGACCGTCCTCAGTAGCTGCTCGTTCGGGTGCAGGGATGCGTCGACGGCGCTCGCTTCGGGCAGCGGTCGTCTGGCGCAGACCGACCCTAGTCGGCAGGGACCCGCCCGCCAACCGAAGCGGTCCATCGATGTTGTTCGGTCCGGGTCCCGTGGCTCTTGTCGTTCTCCCCAGCTGTCGGGGCGCAACAGGATCTCCAGAAATCGTTAGTCGTCGTAGTAGCGGTTGTGGATGCTGTGGAGAACGACAGGAAATCGCCGGAACGAGCGGCAACCGGGTCGCTGGGGGCTGTGGACCGGTTGGGGGTGGTGGATGTGGATGAACAGGAGGTCCGGTGGACGGTCGGGCGCTGTTCACACGTCGTACACCGACGGGGCCTTGCAGAGAGGGCGTGATCCACCGTTTGGCGTCGTTTTCCCCAGGGAATTGTGGATGGACGGGTGCGAGGCGGAGGTGACGCGGCGTGTTGCGCGGAACGGCGCTACCCACAGACTTATCCACAGGGTGGGGACAACGGGGTGGGGAACATCGACTCCGGACCGCACTTCAGGTGATGTAGGTCACATCTGAGGGGTCGAGAAACATAGTTATCCCCAGAAAACGGTGGACAACCGTGTGGACGGAGCGTCAGGTGGCGCGGCGGATCTGAAGGGTCAGTTCACTGATCTGGTCGTACAGGTGACGCCGGTCACCCATCTGCTGACGGATCTTACGGTCCGCGTGCATCACCGTGGTGTGATCGCGCCCACCGAATTGTTGACCAATTTTCGGCAGCGACAGATCGGTCAGTTCACGGCACAGATACATGGCGATCTGCCGGGCGTTCACCAGGGTGCGACTGCGGGACGAGCCGCACAGATCGTCGACGGTGAGGTCGAAGTACGCCGCCGTCTTGGTCATGATCGTGGAGACCCCGATCTGGCCGGGGTTGGCGCTCGGCATCAGGTCCTTCAGGACATGCGTCGCTAGCTCCATGGTGATCTCCTGGGCCGACACCGACGCGTACGCCGTGACGCGGATCAGCGCGCCCTCGAGCTCGCGGATGTTGCTCGGCACCCTGCTGGCGATCAGGCTCAGCACCTCGTCGGGGATGCCCATCTTGTCCGCGATGGCCTTCTTGCGAAGGATCGCGATACGCGTCTCGAGGTCCGGCGGCTTCACATCGGTGGTGAGGCCCCACTCGAACCGGGACCGCATCCGGTCCTCCAGCCCGCTCAGCAGCTTCGGCGGCTGGTCACTGGTGAGCACGATCTGCTTCTCGCCGTTGTGCAGCGAGTTGAAGGTGTGGAAGAACTCCTCCTGGGTGCTCTCCTTGCCCTGCAGGAACTGCACGTCGTCGATGAGCAGCACGTCGACGTCGTCGCGGTAGCGCTTCTGGAAGCGGCTGGCGTTGTCGTCGCGGATGGAGTTGATGAAGTCGTTGGTGAACTCCTCGGAGTTCACGTAGAGCACCCGCATCTGCGGGTAGTAGCTGCGCACGTAGTGACCCACCGCGTGCAGCAGGTGGGTCTTGCCCAGTCCGGAGTCGCCGTAGATGAACAGCGGGTTGTACGAGCGCGCCGGCGTCTCGGCGACCGCTTGGGCCGCGGCGCAGGCGAACCTGTTGCCGGCACCGATGACGAAGGTGTCGAAGGTGTACTTCGGGTTCAGTCGCGGGTCGTTGGTCGCCGCACCGCCGCGGGCGCTGGTCGAGACCGGACCACGGGCCGGCGGCGCCGGCGGCTTCTCCATCGGCGCGGGCTTCTCCACGATGTCGATCGGGAAGAGTTCGCCGGCCTCGGCGCTCTGGTCGGGCGGCTGCAGGGACTCATCGACGGTCACCGCCAGCGTCACGGTCTGGGACAGCTGCTCGCTGAGCGCCGCGGACACCGAGTCGATCAGGTCCGACTCGACGATGCGTTTGGTGTGTTCGAAGGGCACCGCGAGTACGGCGGTCTCACCGACGACGCCGATCAGGCGGGCCAGGCGCAGGTAGCCCCGGTCGCGCTGGGCGATGCCGGAATCCTCGAGCGTCATCAGGGTGGAGTGCCAGACGAAGGCGAGATCGTGGTCCGATTCGCTCACGGTCGTCGTACTCCTCGCTGCCTGGTCAGCTCATGATGGTCACCGTCGAACAGGTGCCCAATAGGTCGCTGTCGAATGTCTGCGAGGAGCGTACCGGCCGTCATCCACAGGGTTCTCCACAGGCTGTGAATAATTTCCCCCATTCGAAGCAGACCTGACCGTAACAACCAGGACCCCCCACGGCAACCTCGCGGACGGTTTCTGTTCAGCAGCGTGCGGCGTGTCGGCTGGAACGGCGGCTCTGGAACAGGTTTGCTGGATCGTTTGCGGGCGGCGGTGGCGAAGATACCGTCCGCGAGCGTGCCGAGTTTGACCACTGTCCCCGGCCGCCCGTAGAGTTTTGGTCGTCTCGTGCCCTGTGAGCATGGACGGTGAGTCGAGAACCGGCAGGTGCGTCTTCGCGCACGTCGCCCGGGGATCGGCGCTTCGTGGTGGCCGCAGTCGACACTGGAGACCACCTGACCAGGCACCATCTCGAACCATCTGGGTCACCACGACCCAGGCATCCGACCGGAGTGACACGTGAGCAAGCGCACCTTCCAGCCGAACACCCGTCGACGGGCCAAGACCCACGGCTTCCGCCTGCGGATGCGGACGCGCGCCGGCCGCTCCATCATCGCCTCGCGCCGCCGTAAGGGCCGCGAGCGCCTCTCCGCCTGAGTCCGATCACATCGAACCCCGCATCCCGTGCTGCCGGCAGCGCACCGCCTGCGCCGCCCGGCGCAGTTCCGGGCCGTGCTCCGCGGTCGCGGAGCGGGGCGCAGCGGGGGTGACCTGCTGGTGGTCCATGCAGCACACGTCTCCCGCCCCGCGGACGGCTCGGCCGTCCCGAGGGTGGGTTTCGTCGTTTCCAAGGCCGTCGGCAACGCCGTGGTCCGCACTCGCACCAAGCGGGTCCTGCGGCACGTCGTCGCGGCGGAGCTCGGCGCCGTCCCCGCTGACGTGGATCTCGTCGTACGCGCCAACCCGCCGCTCGCCGGTGCACCCACCCCGCGTGTGCGCGAGGATCTGCGGCGCCAGCTGCATCAGGCGTTGTCGCGGCTGCGATGAGCACCCTCAACCGCTGGCTGGCCGCGCCGCTCGTCCTGCTGGTGCGGCTCTACCAGCGGTGGATCTCCCCACTCTTCCCGCCGTCGTGCCGGTTCACGCCGTCCTGCTCGGCGTACGCGGTCACCGCCCTCACCCGGTTCGGGCCCTTCAAGGGCAGTTGGCTGACCGCGCGCCGGCTGCTGCGGTGCCACCCGTGGAACCCCGGCGGAGTCGACCACGTTCCACCGGCGAAGGTGTCCGGCGACGTGCACCACGCGGCGTGACCGCCCCCTCATCCTGATCAGCTCACCCGAGAAGCACCGAGGACACCATGATTGACACCCTGCTCTTCCCGCTCGAGTGGTTCGTCGCCCTCGTGATGGTGGGCTTCCACAACGGTCTGAGCAAGATCGGCATGAACCCCACCTCCGGGTGGACATGGGCGTTCTCGGTGGTCGGCCTGGTCATTGTCCTGCGGGTCCTGCTGATCCCGCTCTTCGTCAAGCAGATCAAGACCTCGCGCCGGATGCAGCTCATCCAGCCGGAGATCCAGGCGATCCAGAAGAAGTACAAGGGCAAGAAGGACGCCGAGTCCCGTCAGAAGATGACGGAAGAGACGATGGAGCTCTACAAGCGGACGGGCACCAACCCGTTCAGCTCCTGTATGCCGATCCTGCTCCAGGCACCGTTCTTCTTCGCTCTCTTCCGGGTGCTCAACAACCTGGGCAAGATCGGCGACGGGCGCCACAAGTCGATTGGTCTGATGACCCACGCCGCGGCGCGTCAGGCGGAGCAGTCGACCCTCTTCGGCGCGAAGCTGTCGGACACCTTCCTGGGCAGCCACTCGTTGGCCGCGAAGGTCCTCACGATGGGCCTCATCGTGCTGATGTCGGCCACGATGTTCATCACCCAGCGTCAGCTGATGCAGAAGAACATGCCGGCTGCGGCCTTGGACAACCCGATGGCCAAGCAGCAGAAAATCATCATGTACGTGATGCCGCTGTTCTTCTTCGTCACCGGCCCGAACTTCCCCATCGGTGTCCTGATCTACTGGCTGACCACCAACCTGTGGACCATGGGACAGCAGTTCTACGTGATCCGGCGGATGCCCGCACCCGGCTCCGCGGCCGAGAAGGCCTTGGAAGAACGTCGTCGCGCCAAGGGCAAGCCGATGCCCGGTGCGGCCGTGAGTCTGGACAAGGCGGCCGCAGTCGCCGCCGCGGAAGCGCCCGCCGAGGGCGAGGATGCCGCTAAGCCCAAGGTGAGCGGGCAGCGGGTGCAGCCGAAGAAGGGCAAGCGTCGCCCGACCCCTTCCACCGGGCAGCCCACCGACGTCTCCTCGAACGGCATGTCCGGCGGATCCACGACCGCGGTGTCGACGTCCGGGGACACCAAGATCACCAC
Organism: Allobranchiibius sp. GilTou73; assembly: GCF_021391335.1. Taxonomy (GTDB): domain Bacteria; phylum Actinomycetota; class Actinomycetes; order Actinomycetales; family Dermatophilaceae; genus Allobranchiibius; species Allobranchiibius huperziae. The sequence goes on from NZ_CP090051.1 coordinate 828,699, forward strand.
GACCACTGCGAAGAACGTCGCGCCTCCGCGCGCCAAGACCAAGCGCAAACGGTGATGCCGACCGTTCGCACCCACCGGCAGACACAGAATCTGGAGCTCTCATGACGCAGGACACCGACCAGTCCGAGCAGGTCGACGAACGAGTGGACACAGAGGGGACGGAGGGGACTGCGTCGCAGGCTGCGCAGCCGGCCGCCGACCGCTCCTCGGGGCTGGACCGCGAAGGTGAGATCGCGGCCGACTTCCTCGAGACGTTGCTCGACATCGCCGACCTCGACGGTGACATCGATGTGGACGTCGATGGGGACCGCGCCGCCGTCGCGATCGTGGACTCCGAAGAGGGCCGCGTTCCGCGCCGCCTCGTCGGGCAGGACGGCAAGGTCCTCGAGGCTCTGCAGGAGCTGACCCGGTTGGCGGTGCAGGCTGAGACCGGTGAGCGCAGCCGCCTGATGCTGGATGTCGCCGGCCACCGCGCCGCGCGCCGCGAGGAGCTGACGCGGATCGCCGACGATGCAGCGGAGGCAGCGAAGGAGACCGGTGAGCGGCAGTCGTTGGAGCCGATGAGCGCTTTCGAGCGCAAGGTCGTGCACGACGCCGTGCTCGCGGCCGGGCTGGGCTCGGAGTCCGAGGGCGTCGAGCCCCGGCGGTACGTCGTCGTCCTGCCGCAGCGGTAGTTCCTCGGTTTCACGTGGAACACCACGACTCCACGACCCTGCCTGAACCGCCCGCCGCAGCCGCCACCGTCTTCGGTGATCGACTGGGTCGGGCGCTGGCATACGCCGAACTGCTGGCGACCACGGGTGTCGATCATGGATTGATCGGCCCCCGCGAGGTGCCCCGCCTGTGGGAACGTCACCTGCTCAACTGCGCCGTCGTGGCAGATCTGATCCCGCTGGATGCTCAGGTGGCCGACGTCGGGTCCGGCGCCGGCCTGCCCGGCCTGGTCTTGGCGATCGTCCGTCCGGACCTGCGGGTGACGCTGGTCGAGCCGTTGCAGCGACGGGTGACCTGGCTGGACACCGCCGTCGAGCAACTGTGCCTGGGCAACGTGCAGGTACGGCGCGCACGGGCGCAGAACGCCACCGATCTGGCCGTCGACGTCGTCTGTTCACGTGCGGTCGCCCGGTTGTCCCAACTCGTCGGGTGGAGCCTGCCTCTGCTGCGCGACGGGGGCACCATGCTCGCCCTCAAGGGAGCGTCCGCGATTGAGGAGCTGCAGGACGCCGAGCGGGTATTGAGACAGGCCGGGGTCGTCTCACACGAAGTCGTAGAGTGCGGGGTCGGTCTGATCGAACCACCGACCACCGTGGTCCGCATCCTGGCCGGCCGTCGACGGACTCCGCAGTCCGCACAGGAGACGAAGGCCAAGTCCGTTGCCCCGGCAGCGAAGAAGTCCGAGCGGTCCGCAAGAGCACGGAGCGCGAAGTCCAAGGGCTGACGTCGGCCCCGCCACCACCAGCATCACGAGGAGCGACCCGGTGACATCCCGAGGCCCCGGACATCCCGCAGCCGCAGGAAACCCGCATGCCGCAGAGACGCCCACCGGCTGGCCCGGTCGCGATCGCGAAATACAGCATGACCTGCTGGAGGTATCTGTCGGCCGCCCCGCTCCCACGGGGTGGATCGCTGTCGACGACAGGGTGCGACCTTCCCCGGCCGAGATGGCCGAGGGCAACGATGTCGCTCCCGTTTCACCTGAAACGGAGATCGTGACGGACGGCGCAGCGCCTGTTTCACGTGAAACACCGGCCCCGGCGCCGGAACCCGCGCCGATCTCCCTACCGGCCGGACTGGCCGACACTCCGATCGCTGCGGCAATAGCGGATGCGACGAGGCGACGAGCCGCGGTGCAGACCGTCGAGGTGCGTCGCCCCGCGAAACCACGCATCCTGACCGTGGCGAATCAGAAGGGGGCGTCGGCAAGACCACCACGACCGTGAACATTGCCGCGGCGCTGGCACAGTCCGGGCTGCGGGTGCTGGTCATCGACATCGATCCGCAGGGCAACGCCTCGACCGCCCTGGGAGTGGACCACCACACCGAGGTGCCCAGCATCTACGACTCGGTGGTCGACGACCTGCCGCTGCAGGAGGTCATCCACCCGTGCCCCGACATCACCAATCTGTGGTGTGTGCCGGCCACCATCGATCTGGCGGGCGCGGAGATCGAACTGGTCACCATGGTTTCACGTGAAACACGCCTCAAACGGGCGCTGGCGGCATATTTCGAGCAGACCGACCCGGACGAGGCCTTCGATTACATCCTCATCGACTGCCCACCCAGCCTGGGTTTGCTCACGGTCAACGCGTTCGTCGCGGCCGGTGAGGTGTTCATCCCGATCCAGTCCGAGTACTACGCGCTCGAGGGCCTATCGCAGCTGCTGCACAACATCGAACTGATCAAGGCGCACCTGAACCCGGGCCTGCAGGTCAGCACCATCCTGCTCACCATGTACGACGCGCGCACCCGCCTGTCGGCGCAGGTCGCCGACGAGGTGCGCGAGCACTTCCCGGATCAGGTACTGAAAGCGTGCATTCCCCGCTCGGTCCGTATCTCGGAGGCGCCGAGTCATGGTCAGACCGTGATGACCTACGAGCCGTCGTCGTCCGGCGCGTTGTCCTACCTGGAGGCTGCCAAGGAATTGGCTGGTCGGGCCGCCGGGTACCGTTGACCCCATGACCGACAAGCGACGCGGGCTCGGCCGCGGACTCGGCGCACTGATCCCCGCGGCACCCGTCGGTGAGCCCCAGCAGCGCCCCTCGGATGTATTCTTCCCGTCCGCTCAGCAGGAGGTGGCGCGGCGCGCCGCCGCCGAAGGTTTCACGGGAAACATCGCCGTTGCAGATCCGCCGGCCGCTCAACGGGACACGGAATCCTCTGAGCTACGGCCCGTGCCCGGCGCGCAGTTCGCCCAGTTGGACGTCGCGGACATCGCACCCAACGCTCGCCAGCCACGGCAGGTCTTCGACGACGATGACCTGGCCGAGCTGACCCACAGCATCGCCGAGATCGGGGTGCTGCAGCCCATCGTGGTGCGCGAGGTGCCCGCAGCGCCCGACGCGGATGCGGCGGACGAGGCGCCTGCTCACACCTACGAGCTGATCATGGGCGAACGCCGGCTGCGCGCCAGCAGGGCCGCCGGCAGGACCACCATCCCGGCGATCGTGCGCAGTACGGCCGATGATGACATGTTGCGCGACGCGCTGCTGGAGAACCTGCACCGCGCGCAGTTGAACCCTCTGGAGGAGGCAGCCGCCTACCAGCAGCTGCTCGACGACTTCTCCTGTACACACGACCAACTCGCTACCCGGATCGGCCGGTCGCGCCCGCAGATCTCCAACACCATCCGCCTCCTGCGCCTGCCGCCTCTCGTCGCGCGCCGCGTGGCGGCGGGTGTGCTGAGCGCGGGGCATGCCCGTGCCCTGCTTGCATTGCCGGATGCGGCTGCGATGGAACGCCTCGCTCAGCGGATCGTGGCGGAAGGGCTGTCGGTGCGCTCCACCGAGGAGATCATCGCGGTCGGGCAGGAGCCGGAGAAGGTCACCCGCGCGACGCCGACGATGGGCGCCCACCACCCCGCGTTGGATCAGATCGCTGCCACGCTGTCCGATCGCCTGGACACCCGGGTGGGGATCAGCCTGGGCAAGCGCAAGGGCAGGATGACCGTGGAGTTCGCGAGCGTGCAGGACCTGCAGCGGATCGTCGACACGCTCGGTATCCAACTCGCCGACGACTGACCCTCCGCCTCCGCGGATGTCCGCGACAACGAGAACGGCCGCCCCACCAATTGGTGGGGCGGCCGTTTCACGTGAAACGTGATGGATCTCAGCCGAGGTAGGGCTCGAGTTCGCGCAGCAGCTTCGGCTTCGGCAGGGCGCCGACCAGCGACTTCACGACCTCGCCATTGACGTAGACGTTCAGCGTCGGGATGCCGGTGATGCCGTACTTGGCGGCGATCTGCGGGTTCTCGTCGGTATTGAGCTTGACCACGTCGATCTTGTCGGCGTTGGCGGCGGCCACCTCTTCGAGGATCGGTGCGACGGCCTTGCACGGTCCGCACCAGGGAGCCCAGAAGTCGACGAGGACGGGCTTGGAGTTCTGCAGGACATCGGCCTCGAACGAGGCGTCGTTGGTTTCCTTGGTGCTCATGCGGTCAGCCTTTCAGATGGGTGTGACAGGTGGTCGGCGGTGCAGGTCGGGCGGGTCTGCCCGACCTGCACGCTCGGACGAGTTACGTTGCAGGACAACGGAATCAGTCAGCGGTGACGAGTTCGGTGGCGTCCTGGCGCTGCGGGACATCGTGCGCGGGCGACTGCTCGAGGTCGGCCAGGAAGCGCTCGGCGTCCAGGCTCGCCGCGCACCCGGATCCGGCGGCGGTGATGGCCTGGCGGTAGGTGTGATCGACCAGGTCGCCGCACGCGAAGACACCCTCGACGTTCGTGCTGGTCGAACCCGGCGCCACCGTGACGTAGCCCTCGGCGTCGGTCGCCACCGTGCCGAGGATCAACTCGTTGCGCGGCAGGTGCCCGATCGCGACGAAGACCCCGGTGGCCTCCAGCTCGCGCTCGGTGCCGTCCACGGTGTCGCGCAGCGTGATCGAGGAGACCTTGCCGTCACCGTGGATCGCGGCGACCTCGCTGTTCCAGGCGAACCGGATCTTGGGGTTGGCGTGCGCCCGGTCGGCCATGATCCGCGAGGCCCGCAGTGCATCGCGGCGGTGCACCAGGGTGACCGTGCGGGCGAAGCGGGTCAGGAAGGTCGCCTCCTCGATGGCCGAATCGCCGCCGCCGACGACCACGATGTCCTGCTCGCGGAAGAACGCGCCGTCGCAGGTCGCGCACCAGGAGACGCCCCGGCCGGACAAGCGCTGTTCCTCGGGCAGTCCGAGCTCGCGGTACGCCGATCCCATGGCGAGGATGACCGCGTGCGCCCGGTGCGTGTTGCCCTCACCGTCGGTGACGGACTTCACCGGTCCGCTCAGGTCCATGGACAGAACGTCGTCGCGGATCAGTTCCGCGCCGAAGCGCTCGGCCTGGGCGCGCATGTGCTCCATCAGGTCCGGGCCCATCACGCCTTCGGGGAAGCCCGGGAAGTTCTCCACCTCGGTGGTGTTCATCAGCGCGCCGCCTGCCGTGACCGACCCCTCGAACACCAAGGGTGCGAGGTTGGCGCGGGCGGCGTAGATCGCGGCTGTGTATCCGGCGGGTCCGGAGCCGACGATGATGAGGTTGCGGACGGTGTCAGCAGTCACGGGAGGACCTGCTCCTAACGCATGCGGAGGCGCCCGGGAACGGGCGTCATGGAGTGGAACAGATCCTAGATGAGCCTTGTTCCCGCGCCCGTGGCGTCCACCCGGCGACCTTCGCGGGCCCCCCGTCCGGGCTCGTGTCGCTCATCGTGCTGGCGCAGTCGGCCGATCGCGTCGTCGATCTCGCAGCGGTAGAGCCGCTCTGCGTCCAGGCCCATCTGCGCGTACGCGCCCTCGATCTCCAGGCTGATGATGCCGTGCGCGCGCGACCAGAGCTGCACGGCCAGCGCGAGCAGGGCGGGGTCGGAGGCGGCGTTGCCTCAGGGGTCGTCGCCTGCGCGGTCTGCTGCCCATGCCGTGAGCTCGCGCCCGAGCGTGGCGTCGACGCGCGGCAGGCGTGCGTCGGGCTCGCGCAGATCGGCGATGGCCCGCAGCCGAGCGGTCGTCGAGCGGTCGGAGGCCGGCACGATGCGGTCCGGGTCGAGACCGCCCGTGCCGTACGTGCTGCGCGACGATTCAGCCTCCCGCGCCCCGTCGCCGTCGTCTGCGTGACCCTGGGCGTCTTCAGACGGGTGGCCGCCGTCGCCACCGCGGGCTGGGCGCCGCTCGGACTCGCCGAGCGCCTGTCCATCTACCCGTTCCTGCTCTACCAAGTGCTCCTCGGCGGGTGGCTGCTGAGGACCCCTGCCCGTCCACCCCCTGATCCACGTCCTGAGAGATCTCCTCACCCACGAAAGAGAGCACCATGTGCTCCTCAGGTGGCGACCGTGGCGGGTCCGGCCAGGGGCTTGGACCCGCTGGTGCAGCTGCGGCTCACCACCCACGCGGTGCTCTTGCCGGACTTGGTGAGTACGACGACGACGGCCGGCGTCCCGTTGTAACGCGCCAGGTCGACGGTGATGTGGTCCGGGTCGGCGGCCAGCGCCGACCCCAGCGACCCCAGGCAGGCCACGACGCCCTGGGAGGTGGCCATCGCGCCGTACTCCTGCGCCACCTGCGGCGGCACCGAGGTCGTGCTGGGGCTCGCCAGCAACGACGCAGCCTGGGTCGGCAGCGCGGCGCTGGTGTAGTTCTGACCGGTCTCCCCCAGGGAGACGCGGCCGGCCAGTGATGCCGCGGGCGACGGTGCTTGGGCCACCGGAGCACTCTGGTGGCGCAGCCCGGCGTACCCGACGGCGCCACCGCCCACGATCACCGCGGCCGCCGCGGCGACGCCGAGGGCACGCCAGCCGCGACCTCGCCGGCGGCGGGCATCCAGGTCGACGACGTCGGCGTGACTGCGCGGCGCGGGCTGTTCAGCGGGTGCGGCGGTGACCGGACTGCCGAGGCGCGCGGTCGGTGCATCGGAGGCGGCCCGTGCCCGCTGCTCCTGCGCGAGGGCAGCCTCGATCCGGAACGTCAGGTCGTCCGGCATCCGTCCCGGCCCCGGCACGGCCGCCAGCAGATCGCGAATCCTCTGATCCTCGCCCTCGTCGGTCGGTTCGATGCCGGAGGAAGGTGGGTCGGTCATTCGATTCCTCCACTCCTGGTCACCGGTACGACGGCGTCCGGCTCCGATCGGTTCCCGCTTTCGGTGAAGTTTCTCGCGGTGCGCTGACCGGTCATCGGGCGGCCCCGTATCCGTCGCCCTGCCGGTCGCGCAGCAGCTCGGCCAGCGCCGCCCGACCACGGGCACAACGCGATTTGACCGTGCCCTCAGCGACCTCCAGCACCTGCGCCGTCTCGGCGACCGACAGACCCTGCATGTCCACCAGGGTCAGCGCCAGCCGCTGGGCCTCCGGGATCTCGCCCAACGCCTGCTGTACGTCGATGCGGACCTCGGCGCTGGCGTGCCGGTCGTGGCGATCCGCGAGGTCGTACTCGGGCAGCTCGGCGGTCGGTCTGATGCGCCGCATCCGGTCCAGGCATGCGTTGACCACGATCCGGTGCAGCCAGGTGGTCACCTGGGAGTCCCCGCGGAAGGACTCCGCACGACGGAATGCCGAGATGAACCCGTCCTGGACGGCGTCCGAGGCGATCTCCGGGTCACGCGTCGTACGCACCGCGACCGCCCACATCCGGTCCTTGTGCCGGCGGAACAACTCACCGAACGCGTCGGGGTCGCCCTGGATGTGCGCCCGCAGGAGCTGGGCGTCCGTGGCGGGCACCGCCTCGAGATGGCTCACGAGAAGACCTTCACCTCGGCGATCTGGTCGCGGTAGAGCCCGCCCGAGTACTGGCTGAGGTGGGTGATCCACACGATGACGTACCGCCCCGTTCGCGGGGTGCCACGCACGGTCTGCTCGCCCGAGCCGTTGGTCAGTGTGCCGATCGGGGTGCCCCCGACGATGGTCTTCTTGTTGGTGACGAAGACCTCGATGGTCGTGGGGTTGCCGATCACGTTGATGGAGACGCTGCCGACCTGCTTGCTCGAGCCGAGGTCGAGCAACAGGCCGACGCCGTTCTTGAGGCTTCCGAACGTGTCGGTCCGGTAGATGTGCGTGACCCACATGGTGTTGTTGTCACCGTCGATGGCGCGCCGGGCCAGCTCGTTGTGCTCGTCGCCGTTGCCGTCCGGGTCGTAGCTGGTGATCGAGACGGGCTTGATCGGCGTACCGGACGCCACGGTGGAGGTCGTGGTCGAACTCGGCGCGGAGGAGGTGGTGCTGGTCGGGGACTTCGTCGACGTCGCACCGCTCGCGCCGCTGGATCCGATGCCCCTCAGTCCGTACACCGCGACGACGAGGGTGAGGATCAGCAGGACCGCGACGATGCCCAGCGCAAGGCCGCTGGAGCGGCGGTCGGGCTCGTCGTAGCCGGAGGGCAGGCCGGGTGCCGGCGGTTCCAGGTCGACGAGGCTCGGATCGCGGACCGACATGTCCGCGGGGAGTGCGCCCACGGCGTGCTGCCGGGTCTCGTCGGGATCTCTGCGGCGGGTCGGACGGTCGGCGTCGTCGAAGTAGCGCGTGGCCGCGCCGCGGTGAGGGGCAGGGGCCGCGGCAAGTTCCTCCTCGTCGGCCAGCGCCACGTCGCGTCCACCGACGCCGTGCACCCGTTCGGCGGACCACGGCGAGAGCAGCCGGGCCAACTCGCCGGGAGTGCGCGGACCCCCGTCCTCGACCAGCACCTCGAGACAGAGGGAGTCCAGGTCGGACGGCACCCTGGTGACCAGCGTGGAGGGGGCCGGAACGGGGACCGGACGGTCGCTCGACCCTTCGTCGGATCCGGATGCGGATCCACCGCTGCTGCCGGTCGCGCTCGGCAGGCCGGGCACCGCCGCGGCGCCCGGCCATCGACCGGTGAGCGCGGCGTACAGGATGCGCACCAGGTCCTTGGTGTCGGTGCGCGAGGCCACCGACGGCGGGACGTCGTCCAGGCCCGCGAGCGCGCCGTCGGTCGCGACGCCCAGCACCGTGATGGCGCCGTCGCGGGAGCGGACGATGTCGTGCGGGGTGAGCATCAGGTGGTGCAGACCACGGGCGGCCGCGGTGTGCAGCCCGGTGGCGGCCTCACCGACGATGCGGCGGGCCTCCTCGGCGGGCAGGGTCTGGAATCGCAGCAGGTCCACCAGGGACTCCGCGTCGTGCACTCGCTCCGTCACGACGTACGACGTGCCGTCCTCGGTGCCGACGTCCAGGATGCGCAGCAGGTGCAGGTCATCGACGCCGGCCGCGCGGCGGGCGCTGTCCAGCGCTGCCTCGGCGTGCGGGTCGTCGGCAGGGAACGTGATCGCCGTGACGTCGCGCGCCAGAGTGCGGTCCACGGCGTGCCACTGGCGGCGGGCGCCGGAGACGGCGACGCTGGAGGTCAGCTCGTACCGTCCGGCGAGCGCGTCCCCCTCGCTCGAGTGCTGCACGCGTGCTCCTGCTCCTTGGGCGATCGCGGCCGAGCCGCGAGTTCTGGCGGAAGTCTAGGCGGGGCTGCGCCCAGTTCGGCTGAGGCGGCTGGTCACCGGCGCCAACAATGCCTCGATCTCGCGCACCTTCAAGGCGCGAGCCACCACGACGTACACGACCAGGAAGAACACGCCGCCGATCACCAGAGCCGCGAGTGCACCGGCGACGGGCGCGTGGATGACGTGACCGAGACCCCATCGCACGACGAACGTCACGAGAGCGGCCGCGACCGCCGCTGCGGCGAGGCGGCCGTAGGTGCGCGGCACACCCGGCATCGGCAGACCGCCGAGGCGCTTGCGCAGCCAGTAGTAGCCCGATGCCGACTGCGCGACGTAGCTGATCGACTGCACGAGGGCCACGCCGGTGCCGACCCGTTCGGGCGGCAGGAGCGCGCACAGCAGGGTGAGAGGCACGGCGACCGCGGTCCCGAGGAACTGCATCATCAGGGGCTTGACGGCGTCCTCGTACGCGTAGAGCGTGCGTTGCACGATCACGTTGAGCGCCAGCGGGAAGCTCCCCAGCAGCATCGCGATCGTGGCGCTGGACAGTCCGGCGACCGCGACCGATCCGCTGTTGTGGCCGTAGAGCAGGGCCAACGGCGGGATCAGCGCGAACGAGCCGATCGTCACCGGGATGACGGCGACCCCGCACAGGCGTACGGCGGTCGCGACGTCGTCGGTGACCCGTGTGGTGTCGCGGTCGTGGGCAGCGGTGGAGATGCGGGTGTAGAGCGCGGTGATGAGGCTGACCGTGACCAGGGAGTGCGGCAGCATGAAGAGCAGGAAGGCGGTGGACTGCACGATGCGTCCGGGGTACCTGCCCGGGAGGTTGTTGAGCACGTTGGTCGTCACCAGCAGGCTCGCCTGCTGCACGAGGATGGCGGAGAACGCCAGGCCCGCGATCTTCCCGGTCGAGCGCAGCCCCACGCCCCGGAAGTGCATGTTGGGCGTGAAGCGGTACCCGGCCCGCCTCATCGGGATGATCAGCACCAGCGCCTGGGCGACGATCCCGATCGTGGTGCTGCCTCCGAGGACCAGGATCATCTCGCCGGTCCAGTCGCCCGGTGCGATGTTCGGGCTGAAGCGCGTCATGAAGTAGAGCAGGCCGAGGATCGAGGCGATATTGGCCAGCGCCGGCGACCACATGAACGCACCGAACCGACTGCGGGAGTTCAGCACCTCGCCGAAGATCGTGTAGACGCCGTAGAACAGGATCTGCGGAAGGCACAGCAGGCCGAACAACCAGCCCAGGTGCAGCGCCGCGGGCGAGCCCGTCACGTCGTAGATGCGGTAGAGCGGGTAGGCGAAGATCAGGCAGATGGCGGTGATCCCGCCGAGCAGCAGCAGGGCGAGCGTGACCAGTCGGTCGGTATAGCCCTTCCCGCCGTCCGGATCCTTCAGGGCCTTGGTCAGCTGGGGGATGAGTACCGCGTTGAAGACGCCGCCGGCCAGCAGCAGGAACACCATGTTGGGCAGCGTGTTGGCGGTGTCCCAGATGTTCGCGGCGTTGGCTCCCTGGCCCTTGCTGACCGCACCGAGCGCTGTCAGCAGGAGGTAGGCCCGCAGGAACCCGAGCATGCGGGACACCAGGGTGCCGGCGGCCATGATCGCGCTCGAGCGGGCGACTCCCGCGTCGCCCGCCGTCTTGTCCGGCGTACCGGTCGGGGCGGCCGACGGCGGTCGGGGCGGTGCATCGCGCAGGGAGGCGCGGGTCGCGCCGCGGGGCGGACCGGCCGCCTGGCGCACGACCCGCGCGGAGCGCGTGTCGACCAGTCGCGGCTCCAGGATGACGGTGCCGGAGAAGAGGTCGAGCGACGACTCGTCGCCGCGCGACCGGGAATACTGCGCGCCGAGGCTGGGCCGCGACGACGACCCGTCCGGCTCGCGCGGGGGCGGCGCGGCCGCGTCGTACCGGGTGCCAAGACTGCGCCCGGAGGGCTCACTCATGCGGATCCTCCCCGGCGCGACGGTCGGTGGTTGCAGTCTCGTCACCGGGGCGCGGCGCTGCCGCGGTCGGGCTCGGTGTGCTCGCTACGATCGCATCCCCAGGGGTGGCAGCGCGAGGCGGCGCGCTGCCTGGTTGCGGCGCCACGTCCTGCTCGGCGCGCGGGCCGCGCCGGATGCTGCGGACGACCCCGCCGATGAGGATGAGTCCCGCCACCGCGCCGAGGGCCCAGTAGATCCATGTCGCGGTGGGGCGCACGTTGACCTGCAGGTTGGCCTTCGTGCCGCGCGGCGCACCCAGTTCGACACCGTTCGCGGTTTCGATGACGGCGTCCACCGGCACCGACCCGGACCCTGCGGCCGCGACCTCCGGGCGCACGATGCCGAGCCCGCCGGCGGGCAGCGAGATCGCCGGTGCCTGGCGGCGCACCTTCAGCTGGATCGCGCGCGGCAGCAGCACCACCCGCACGTTGTGGACCGGGCGGTTGAGCTTGTTGACCACGTTGATGGACAGCGCTCCCCGGTCGGTGAAGAAGTTGACGGGGGAGGTGCTGACCGACACCAGCGACAACAGGCTGGCGAGCCCGGCGGCGCTGTACTGCGCCGAGTGGGTCGCCCCGGCGGTGTAACCCCGCCACCGCGTCGATCCCAGGTTGTCGACCAGACGCAACCGGTCGGAGATCACGTCGCCGGAGTTCACGAGCAGTGAGTTCAGGCCGGACAGTTGCCGACGCTGGGTGCCGATCCTGGTGAGGAACGCCTGCGTGATGGCGGTGGTTCTCGGTGCGGGGAAGGTCACGGCCGTCCGCTGCGACCGCAGTGTGTCGGGTGCGGCCGATCGGGCGATCCGGACGGCCTCCGTGCCGGAGCGGTCGGCCAGCCACGGCGCCTTGCGTGCAGCGGAGATGATCGATGCGAGCTGAGAGGCGGCCGCGCCGGCGGAACGGGGTACGACGATCGCGAGGGAGCGCGAAGTGGCGGGTCGCTCCTCGTAGACCGCCAGGCTCTGCGCCAGGAACTCCTGGGTGCGCAGGCCGATGTCACCGCTGGCCGCACCGACCAGTGCGCTCAGTTGCTGGTCGTAGAGGAGCAGACCCGCCGTGCCGGTGGCGGATCGTTCGGCGGTGCCGGTGATGTCGCCGGTGTCGGAGGCCGCTTCCTTCGGCAGGATCACCACCGGTGCCGCCCGGTGCTTCTGCGACCACGCGTTCGTGATGGTGCGCAGCACCGTCGCATCGACACCCGATGCGGGCCAGGCCACCGAGGTGGAGCTCACCGCAGCCATGTCGGAGGGCAGCGACCGGCCCACCTCCTCGCGCATCAGCTGTTCTCCACGGGTGCCCGACGTCGCGAGCGCGGACAGGTCCGGGTCGTCGTACGGCGTCCACAGCACCGACTGGTACGAGGGCAGCGAGGCCAGACGGGTACGCAGCTGCGCGGCCAGCGTGGCGGCCGGGTCGGTGCCGGTGCCGGTCGTCCCCGAGCTGCCGCTCGGGGACGGAGTGGATGACCTGCTGCCGGAGGAGGTGGAGCCCGCTGAGGAGGAGGACCCGGTGGCGCCCGACGACCCCCTGGTGGAGGAGCTGGAGGTGCCCGTGGGGGCGGCGCTCGAGGTGGCGGCAGGCACGTTGCGGTCAGCGGCCGCCGGCGGCGCGATGACGGCCGGGTCGATCACCCAGGTCACCGGCTGCCCGGCCAGGGCGCGCAGCATCGTGTCGATGCGCGACCCGGTCCCGATCGCGTTCTCCCAGGCGGCCGTGCGGGCGCTGCCGGTCGGTCCGAAGAGTGCCGAGTCCGCAGGCAGCATCAGCGGCACGAGCCAGGTGACGTGCATCGGAACGGCCGGGGCGGTGCGCACGAACGACAACGTCGTACGCCAGGTACTCAACGGCACACCCCCGACACCGTTGGACAACGAGATGGACAGCGGCAGGTTGGCGTTGCTGTAGCGCAGCGCCAGCGCATCGGCGGGAATGGTGAGGGTGAACTGCTCGAAGCCGCCCGCGTTGAGGGAGCCCGGCCGGGTCGATGCCCGGTTGCGCGTCAGCACCTGTGATGTGCCGGCGTTCCAGGAGCGCACGGAGCTCACGGTGTCCAGGTCGGTGGTGCCGAGCGAGGCGGTGAGCACCGGCGCCGTGAGTGCCCTGCTCCCGGCGGTGAGCGACCCGGTGATGGTGACCGGCTTGTCGGGCGCCGCCACCGTCGGGCTGACCGCGGTGATCGCCACATCGGGGTCGAACCCGCTCACCGCGTGTGTCACGGCCGAGGCGGTCGGGACACCGACGAGCAGGCAGGCGAAGACGAGCAATGCCGCCAACAGCGCGGCTCCCCGGGTCAGCATGGTCACCGGCTCAGGCAGTTCCCGCGAGGTGCTCCCAAGCGGTGTGGGCGATGCGCCGTTCGTTGGGGAAGGTGAGGCGTGCCGCGACGTCCTCCAGGAGGAACCACTGCGCATCGATCGCCTCGTGGTCGGGGTCGTTCTCGATGGAGATCTCCCCACCGAGCGCCTCCAACAGGTAGTGATGCACCCGCTTGTGGATCCGGAACTGCGGCGTGCTGAACCAATAGTCGATCGTGCCCAGGGTCAGCAGGGCGCGACCCATGATGCCGGTTTCCTCCTCGACCTCGCGAACCGCGGTCTCGGTGAGGGTCTCGCCGGGCTCGACGTGCCCCTTCGGCAGGCACCACTCGAGGCGCCCTGCGCGGTTGTGTCGCGCGATCAGGGCGATGTAGGCACGGCCCTGGGCGACGTCGATGACGACACCGCCGGCCGAGATCTCCTCCACCGCGGGGAGTCGGCGCTGATGCCGGCTCGCGGGAAGGGGATACAGCGTCATCTCTGCACTGTAACCACGGGGTGGCGCGAATTCGAGCATGTCCCCGCGTCCCCTACCCTGGCGGGCGTGGCACCACCGGCATCACCCGAACGTCCCGACCCGTCCGAGATCTCGCGGCTGCACGAACTCGCGGTACGGCGGCTGGCCCCGGTCCTCGCGACGCTGCGGGAGCTCGGCGAGCTCTTCGAGGCCGAGGGACACCAGCTGGCCCTCGTCGGTGGGCCGGTGCGCGACGCCTTCCTCGGCCGCGATCTGACCGACGTGGACCTGACGACCTCGGCCCGCCCGGACCAGAGCGAAGCCCTGCTGACGGCGTGGGGTGCCACCACGTGGGACATCGGCCGCGCGTTCGGCACCATCGGCGGTCGTCGGCACGGCGTACAGGTCGAGATCACGACCTACCGCGCCGATGCGTACGACCGGCAGACCCGCAAGCCGCAGGTGTCCTTCGGCGACTCCCTGGAGGAGGATCTGCGCCGTCGTGACTTCACGGTCAACGCGATGGCGCTGCGCCTGCCGCAGTTGGAGTTCGTCGACCCGTACGACGGCCTCGCGGCGCTGGCCGCGCGGATGCTGGACACCCCGGCCACCCCGCAGGAGTCCTTCGCGGACGACCCGTTGCGGATGATGCGGGCGGCCCGCTTCACCGCGCAGCTGGACTTCGAGCTGGCGCCGCGGGTCCGCGAGGCGATGACCGAGGCGGCGGCGCACCTGTCGATGGTCTCGGCGGAGCGGGTGCGCGATGAGCTGGTCAAGCTGCTGCTCGCACCGGACCCGGTCAAGGGCCTGCGCGTCCTGACCGAGACCGGTCTCGCTCAGGTGGTCCTGCCGGAGCTGCCGGCCCTGCAGCTCGAGGTCGACGAGCACCACCACCACAAGGACGTCTACGAGCACTCCCTCACCGTCCTGCAGCAGGCGATCGCGCTGGAGGGCCCGCGCAGTGTCGACGGGCTGGGCCCGGTGACCCCCGTTCCGCGACCGGATCTGACGCTGCGCCTCGCCGCGCTGCTGCACGACATCGGCAAGCCGGCCACCCGGCGCTTCGAATCGGGCGGCGGCGTGTCGTTCCACCACCATGAGATGGTCGGCGCCGGCCTCACCCGCAAGCGGATGAAGGCGCTGCGCTTCGCCAAGGAGGAGATCAAGGACGTCACCCGCCTCGTCGAGCTGCACCTGCGCTTCCACGGGTACGGCGGCGGCGAGTGGACCGACTCGGCCGTGCGCCGTTACGTGACGGACGCCGGACCGCTGCTGTCGCGACTGCACCTGCTCACCCGCGCTGACTGCACCACCCGCAACCGGCGCAAGGCGGCGATGCTCGCGCGTACGTACGGCGACCTGGAGGTCCGGATCGCCTCCCTGCTGGAGCGGGAGAAGCTGGACGCCGTGCGCCCCGAGCTCGACGGCAACCAGATCGCGCAGGTGCTCGGTATCGCGCCCGGCCCGGTGCTAGGCCGCGCGTACAAGCACCTGCTGGCCTACCGGCTCGACCAGGGCGAGGTCGGCGAGGACGCCGCCGCCCAGGAACTGCGCCGCTGGTGGTCCGAGCAGCCGGAATCCTCCGGCTGAGCGCGACGCGGGGCCGTTCGCGCGCAACCTGAGCAACGCGACAGGCAGGTGCGCGTAAGGTAGCTGCGCCTCAGAAGATCTGAGCGGGGGCGCTCCGTCCCCGAACGTATGGGGTCCTGGTTGACGCCAGTGCGGCCGACAACGCGATACCGGCGAGCGCACGAGACGCCGAATGGGAGAATAGTTTCTTGGTGCCCGGGTGGCTGCGACGTACGGTCGCTCGCAAAGTGCTGAGGACGTCCGCGTCCCGGCGGTTCGGCCTCTCCGCCGTCACGGTGCTGCCGAAGAAGTTCTTGATGCCGCTGCGGCGCGAGGGTCTGGACCCGATGCCGCAGCTCGCCCAGCAGCGCGTCGCGGAGCCGGTCACCAGGTTCGGTCGGGTCTTCGGCATCACATTGTGGCTCGTGACCGGGTACGAAGAGACCCGACGGGTCCTGGACGACCGTGACAGCTACAGCACCGACATCCGTCCGTTCATGGGCGCCGGTTCCTCCACCGACATCGGTGGCCTCGGCTTCACCGATGCTCCCGAGCACACCCGCCTGCGCAAGATGCTCACCCCGGAGTTCACCGGGCGCCGGATCGCCGCGTTCCTGCCGAACGTCGAACGGATCGTGCAGGAGCAGCTCGATCGGCTCGAGGCGCAGGACGGCGTGGTCGACCTCGTATCCGACTTCGCCTTCCCGGTGCCGTTCGCGATCATCTGCGAACTGCTGGGACTTCCGGTCGAGGAGCGTGAACGGTTCCGCGAGCTCGGTCGTACGCGTTTCGACGTCAACGGCGGTGGCCAGGGCACGTTCGGCGCGATGTCCGACACCCAGGAGTTCCTGCTGGACGAGGTGCGTCGGCAACGGGTGGCGCCCGGGCCCGGTCTCATCGGCAACATGATCCGTACCCACGGTGATCAGATCGACGACGTCGCCCTGGCGGGCCTCTGCGACGGCGTCTTCACCGGCGGGTACGAGACCTCCGCGAGCATGCTGGCCCTCGGCGCCCTGGTGATCCTGCGGCGACCGGACGCAGCGGCCCTCGCCCGCGACGACGCCGGCCTGGACAGGCTGATCGAGGAGTTGCTGCGCTACCTGAGCGTGGTGCAGATCGCGTTTCCCCGGTTCGCGTTGGAGGACATGGACCTGTTCGGGCACGACGTCGCGAAGGGCGACGTGGTGATCTGCTCGCTCAGCGGGGCCAACCGGGACGCGTCGTTCGGGGCGGACTCGGAGATGTTCAGCACCGACCGCCAGCGCCAGTCCCACCTCGCCTTCGGACGCGGTATCCACCGGTGCGTCGGCGCCGAACTCGCGCGGATGGAGATGCGCGTGGCGTTCCGGGCGTTCGTCCGTCGTTTCCCGGACGCCGTGCTCGCCGCCGAGGCCGGCAGCCTGAACTTCCACGACCTGTCGATCGTGTACGGCGTGCAGTCGCTGCCCGTGCGCCTCGGCGCCATCACCACAGCGCACACCATGTCCGAGGTTTCCCAGTGAGAATCATCCACGTCGCCGACTCCTTCCCGCCCGACGTCGGCGGGATCGAACGTCAGGTCGAGACACTCGCGCGTCGTCAGACGGCCGAAGGTCACGACGTCACCGTGATCACCGCGGTCGCCGAGCAGGGAGCGGTCGACCGGGACCTGACGGTGGCGCGCGCCGCCGAGGGCCGGTGGCTGACCGTCGCCTTCCCGTGGCGCAACCATGCGATGGTCGCCGACCTTCTGGACGGCCCGCAGGTCGACATCGTGCACGCGCACTTCACCGTGGTCTCGCCCCTCGCGACCTTCGTGACGCGCGAGGCGTCCCGTCGCGGGATCCCGGTGGCGATCACCGTGCACTCCCTGTGGTGGAAGGTCGCCATCGCCACGCGCGTGTCGACCCTGCCGTTCGGGTGGGGACGGATGCGGGCGGCCTGGTCGGCCGTGAGCACGGTGGCCGCCGAGCACGTGCAGCGCACACTGCTGTCGGTCGACGAGGTCTCGGTGCTGCCCAACCTGGTCGACACACCGTGGTGGGTGAACCCGCGACCGGTGCCGGCGAAGGAGACCCCGCAGCGCGAGGTCCGCCTCGTGCTGGTCGGCCGGTTGAAGAAACGCAAACACGTCGATGAGTTCCTGGACGCGCTCGCCGAGGCCCGCAAGCAGGTCCCGCCCGGCACCCGGGTGAAGGTGAGCATCCTCGGCGACGGACCCCGTCGCAAGGACCTGCTCGCGCAGGTGGAGCGGTTGGGCCTGTCCGACTGGGTCCACTTCCTCGGCTACCACCCCTCCGGCGACATCAAGGACGTCTTCCACGAGAGCGACCTCTTCGTCGCCTCCTCGCGACAGGAAGCGTTCGGCATCGCCGCGCTCGAGGCGCGCTCCGCGGGGCTGCCCGTCATCGGCTACCGCCCCAACGGACTGTCGGACTTCATCACCGACGGCGTGGACGGCGTCCTGGTCGCTGACGGCGCCGGGATGGCCGACGCACTCGCGACGCTGATCGGTCGGCCGGACGAGCTGTACCGGTTGCGTGTGAACGCCGCGACGCTGCCGCCCCGGGTCTGTCCCGAGGACGCGGTGCGGGCCGAGACAGAGCTCTACGAGCGGGCCCGCGCGATGCACCCCGGACGTCGGCGGCCCGTCGTGCGGTCCGTCGTCCGCTGACCGACCCGGTCGCCGAATCGATGAACGCCCGAGCGGATATCGCGGGCGACGCGGCCAGACTGGTCGTGGTGACGGGGCCGCCCGGCGCCGGCAAGAGCACGGTCACTGCTCTGCTGTCAGGTGGTTTCGAGCGCAGCGCCGCGATAGCGGGTGATGCCTTCTTCGCGTTCCTCGATCGCGGTTTCGTGCCACCGTGGGAGGCTGCGGCCCGCCGGCAGAACGACGTGGTGCTCGAGGCTGCGGCATCTGCGGCCGGGCGGTACGTGCGGGGCGGGTACTCCGTGGTCTACGACGGCGTCGTCGGGCTGTGGTCTGTCGATACCTTCCTCGCCGCGACCGGCCTTGACGCTCTGGACTACGTCGTGCTCCTCCCGCCGCGACACCTGTGCCTCGACCGGGTCCGGAGCCGGGTCGGGCACGGATTCGCCGACCTGGACGCCGCAGCACACATGTACGGCGAGTTCGCCGATGCCCGGGTGGACGCGCGTCACGTCGTCACGAGCGTGTCGGACGCGCCCACGATCGCGGCGACGATCCTGCAGACGTTGCCCACCGGTGCGCTCCTTCGCGAGCGCGCCTCCCGTGTCTGACCACGGCGACCACCGCCCGAGGGCCGAGCGGACGGCGATCGGCGTCAGGAACCGGCGTCAGCTGTTCTCGTCGACGTAGTCCTGCGGGTCCTTGTCGACGACCGGCACACCGGTGACGTTCTCGGCCTCGTACGCCGCGAACCGCACCGCGATGTCGTGCCGGGTCTGCAGGTCCACGTGCATCCGGAAGTCCTTGAGGCCCTCGTGCTCCTCCTCGCCCATGTGCTCGTCGTTGGCCTCACGGGCGTCGTTGACGCCCTTCCACCACTCCTTGGAGCCGGCCGCGGCATCCCGTGCGGCCAGGATGCCGTCGCGGATGTCGTTGTGGTCGCCGATCGCGTCCTTGGTCTCGGCCACCTCGCTGGCGTCGCGTAGGCGCTCGCCGAGTTTGAGCAGCTCGGGATAGAAGTAGATCTCCTCGGCCTGGGCGTGCACCTCGAGCATCGCCGCGAGCCGGGTCCAGAGGACGCCGAGGGTCGCGGTGTCCGCCGGGTCCACGTCGTCGAGCATCGCGAACATCCGCCGCTGCTCGTGGTGGTCGGACAGGATCAGTTCGCAGATGTCCACCGCGTCCTCCTGGGTAGGCCCTCGATCGCACATGGTCGGCCGTTCCGCGTCTTCGAGGTCGGCCATCCCTGATGCTACGGCGCCGCGTCCTGCCTCTGACTCCCGCAGGCCGTCGTACGCGGTGATGCGCCGGAGTCGACTCGCCCCCGGTCCCCCTGTCGATCCGCAGCCTGGCCGTGACACGTCGTGATGGAGGCGAAAACCCCTGCCTCTGAACAGATCACGGACCGGATTGAGCGTGGTCGGCGGTCTCCGCACGGAGATCGGCCGGGGCGCGGGATGGAGGAGTCATGTTCAACCAGGTGTGGTGGGAGACCGCCGCCCGGGCGTGGACCGCCCGGGCGGCGCGTAGAGCGGACGGGTGGAAGCCGCGCAGTGCGCGTGAGATTGACGAATGCGTTCGCCGGGCGCGGCACGGGGAGCTGACGAGACCACCGGGGTGGGAGCGTTGGGACCGGGTGCGGTGAGCGTCGCGACTCGCGGACGGCTAGGACCCGTCGTCCTCCAGTGGCCAGAACTCGCGCAACTCGATGCGTCCACCGCGCGCCATCGGGTGCGCGGCCGCGGCCTCGACGGCGTCGTCCAGGGTGGCGCAGTCGAGGATGTCGAAGCCGGCGAGCCACTCCTTGGTCTCGGCGAACGTCTCGTCGGTGACCATCGTCTCCCCGTCGCGCACGCGCACCAGCTTCGCGGTCGAGGGTGGGCGCAGCCGCTCGCCCATGACCCACTGGCCGCGACCGTTCACCTGCGCGAACCAGTCGTCGATACCCGTTTCCGGGGCGTCCGAGGTGTCCGGGTCGCCGTCGACGACGACCATCATCAGGTACTTCATGCGGGGCACGTCCTTCGTGTGTGAACGGATCGGTCATGGGGTCGATGCTCGGCGGCCCCCGGATCGACACCGGCGGGAGACCGTCTTCGACCCGATCAGTGCACGGGGGGCAGTCCGTCGATCCGCTCCTGGAAGAAACGCGCCTCGACGTCGTTCGCGGTCAGCAGCATGGCCTCGCGGTAGCCGGCAGCGGCTTCCTCGAAGCGACCCAGGCGTCGCAGCATGTCGGCCCGGGCGGCGGGCAGGTAGGTGTAGGTGGCCAATGCCGGATCCGCCAGCAACGGTTCGAGTGCCGCCAGACCCGTGTCGGGTCCGGACGCGAAGCTGACGGCCACCGCACGCGCGAGTGCGACGACCGGGGTTGGCCAGTGCTGCTGCAGCACGTCGTAGAGGCCGACCATCTGTGGCCAATCGGTCGCCGCCCAACTCGGTGACGTGTCGTGCACCGCTGCGAGAGAGGCCATCACGGTGTAGCGACCGCAGTCGCGCTGACCCGCCGCCGACGCCAGCAGCCGCAGGCCCTCCCCGATCCGGGCCTGGTCCCAGAGCGACCGGTCCTGACGTTCCATGTCGATGGCCGACCCCTCGGCATCGGTCCGTGCGTCGCGCCGAGCCTCGGTGAGCAGCAGGAGCGCGAGCAGCGAGGTGGTCTCCGCACTGCGGGGCAGGAGTTCGTGCAGCATGCGGGCCAGCTGCAGAGCCGCGTCGATCAGATCGACGCGAGTCAGCCGGTCACCGGAGGCGGGCAGGTGGCCCTCGTTGAAGACCAGGTGCACCGTGTCGAGCACCGAGCTCAGGCGTTCGTCGAACTCGTGCGGCTCGGGTGTCCGGTACGCGATGCCGGCATCGGCGATCTTCTTCTTGGCCCGCGTGATGCGTGCCTGCATCGTCGGCTGCGTCACGAGGAAGGCCTTGGCAACCTCGCCGGAGGTCAGGCCGCACACGAGGCGGAGGGGTGAGAGCCACCCGGGCCTCGGGTGACAGCGCGGGGTGGCAGCAGGTGAACATCAGGCGGAGCCGGTCGTCGGGCAGCTGGACGAACGCCGTGCCGGCCGCGGGGTCGACGGGTACGTCCTGAGCGTCCGTGTGCAGGTGCGGCAACTTCCTCGCCAGGGTCGCGTTACGTCGGTGCACCTGCAGCGCGTTGCGCACCGCCACCGTCGTCAGCCAGGCGCCGGGACGGTCGGGCACACCTTCGTCGGGCCACTTCAGCAGGGCGGAGGTGAACGCCTCCTGCACGCAGTCCTCCGCGATCTGCAGGTCACGCACGACCCTCAGGGTGGTCGCCACCACCTTCGCCCACTCCTGCCGATACGCATCCTCGACGGCAGCGACCGCCGAAGACCCGGCGGTCACCGGTCCGTCCGCTCGTACATGACCTTCTCCACCTCGGCCGGCGTCGTCATCGCTGCTGTCTCCATCACGTTGCAGCACCTCCCCGCGGATCGACAACCGATCACCACCCGGAACCTCGATCTGCGGAGGAGTATGTGCAGGATCCGGATCGCACGACGAGGGGCAACGATGGCATGGTGACGGCACGAACGGCCGACCGGCGCGGGGGAGTGCGCCGCCTGACCGGCGCTGACGCCGAAGGTGCGGGACATCGGGCGACGAATGGGGACTGGGCACAGGGTTTCGCGGTGGCGCTGGCGCAGGATGGCCCTCGGTCGGGCGAGCAACTGGCCAGGGCGATGTTCGAGGGTGCCCCCGCTCCCGTACGCCGGCTCCTCGGAGCCGGTTGGCGGCTCGTGTTGGGGCTTCGTCTGCTGCCCGCGGCGTCGGACCGCGCCATCGTCGGCTGGGCCATCAGCAGCGCCACGGACGAGGAGGTGGTCCTCACCGCGGACTCACGACTGCTGACAGCGGTCAAGATCGTCCGCAGGGACGGTCCGGAGCTGATCGCCACGACCTCGGTGCGCTACGAGTCGAGGTGGGGCCGCCTCGTCTGGCCCGTCGTCCTGCCGGCCCATCTGGTCATCGAGCCGTACCTCCTCGGACGCGCCGCACGTTCGCACCTCGCATCCGGGGCCGGCTGACCGCGGCGACTCCACTCCGAAGAACCGCTGCGCTCGCGGCTGGCACGGGTACGCCGCTCCTCAGCACCAGAAGTCGAGGAGCCGGGGTGCAAGGAGCCTGCCCTGCTCGTACCCGGCTTCCGCCGCCACCGGGCGCAGCGAGAGATCCATCGCGTTCGTGCCGAACAGGTGCTCGGAATCGGGATGCGGGAAGACCGTTTCGACTCTGCTGCCGTGGGCCCGCAGCTCCTCGACCTGCGCGGCAAGGTGCATCCCCCACTCCGACGGGTGCCGTGATCTGCCGCCGAACGGCGAGAGCACCAGGACCCGCGCGTGCCCCTGCGCCAGGTCGGCGTTCTCGTTGCGTCGGTAGCCACCGTTGATGTAGCGGTCATCGCCGATGCGGTACGGCGGGACACCGAAGCCGTTCGACGTGCTGGCGGCGACGGCGTCCACCAGGTCCACCCCGCTGTCGCGGTCGAACACGACGGGTTCACCGGTGCGCGCATCGACCGCGGGGATGCGCAGCCACCGTTCGGGCCAGTGCTCACTCGGCAGCCGAGCGCCGACGACGGTCCGCCATTGCATCGCCGCTCCGTCGGCCGGATCCGGTTCTGCCGCAAGGGCGGCCGCGCCCATCCTGCGGCGCATGTCGGCCGCGTCGGTGGCGGCCTCGATGACGGCGTCCGTCCTGTCCATGTGGTCCCGGGACGGCCCGGGCCGGGCAGGGCCGCGCCGGGGTCCGACCGACGGCGCCTGCGGCCGGCGCGCGGCGGCACGGATGTCGGCCAGCAGTTCGGTCGGGGGGACCCCACTGGTGATCTGCGCCGCCGCGGTCGACCCGGCCGACGTCCCCACCGTCAGGTCGGCCCGGGTCACATCCAGCCCGGCCT
Source organism: Allobranchiibius sp. GilTou73 (assembly GCF_021391335.1). Lineage (GTDB taxonomy): Bacteria > Actinomycetota > Actinomycetes > Actinomycetales > Dermatophilaceae > Allobranchiibius > Allobranchiibius huperziae. The sequence goes on from NZ_CP090051.1 coordinate 851,706, forward strand.
CGAGAAAGCCCGCGACGAGTCCGATCTGCCACGCGTTGCCGACGGAGCCACCGCCACCCAGGACCACCGCACGCCCGTTCATCCCGGGAACGCTACGGAGCCGACCCACCTGCGACAACGGAGTTTCCCGCTGCCGATATGCACGCCGCCCGGGCACAGCAGAGCGGGATTCAGCCCCCGCGTCAGCTGAGCACGACGAGGATCTCGCCCTCCTGAACCACGTCCCCCGGCGAGACCCGAACCGCCGCAACGGTGCCCGCGACCTCGCTGAGCACCGGGATCTCCATCTTCATCGACTCCAGGAGCACCAGCTCGTGGCCGATCTCGACGTGCTCACCGACCTCGACCTGCACCTGAGCGACGTTGGCGACGAGGTCGGACACGACTTCCTGGATGGCCATTCGCCGATGATGCCACCCGCACGGGAGTACCCGCGCGTATGGCGTGTGCCCGCCCGCTCCCGATCGCACGTCACCCCGCGTACATGACAAACGGCACCGCGCGGCGCGATCGGTCGGCGTACCGTCGAATCAGGAAATCCGGTGGTGCATCGGGCACGAGAGGTGAGGGTCATGGTGGACGCGATCACGGGTGCGGGCCTCGTCGTGGTGAACGTCGCAGCAGGGGTGGGGACCGCGATGTACGCCGGTACGGCGTTCGGTCGTCGACCGAACACGGTGCGCCGCTCGGTCGTGGTGATCATGGTGCTCTGCGCGCTCGCGTTGCTGGGTGCCGGGTGGGTGGCACACGCAGGCGCCGGAATCTCGCTCGCCGCATTCGCCACGGTGATGTTCGCATCGCCTCACAAGGTCGTTCGCCGGATGGTTGTGAGCGTCCTTGCCATGGTCGCGTTTGCGCTAGTGGGCGCTCACTGGGTGATAGGACCCATGGCGTGGTTGATAGCCATCGCCATCGTGAGGCTGTTCGGCTGCAGCCGCGGTCGCGGTCTTGGTTTCGGCGCGTCGAGCCGGAGGATGGACTGGACCGCCGAGAGGCCCCACCGCGTGGATCTGCGCAAGGAACCGGTCGACGCCGTTCCGCCGCAGACTGCTCCCACGCCGAGCCTCGCGATGTACCTGTTCGACGACCGGGTGCCCGCGGCGGCCCGTGACAAGCTGCGCCTGATCAGCGAACGGGCTTGCGCGGCGAGCGAGTACCTGACCCAGCAGGGCCGTGGGTCCGGCATCGACGCGATCGAGGTGGAGCGCATCCGCGACGACTACGCGCCCGGGGCGGTCCGTGGCTACCTGGCCCTGCCGCCCTGGTCCGCCCAGGGCACTGTGCTGGCCGACGGCAAGACCGGTCTGGAGTTGCTGATCGACCAGCTGGATCTGCTGGAGCACCGCTTGCAGGAGATCCAGGAGTCGGTCGCCCTGACCGGCGGTGAGGAGTTGCTGACCCACGGTCGGTTCCTGAAGGACCGCTTCCCGGACCGGGGCGAGGACGACCTGCGGATCTGACCGCCGTCCCACCTGCCGGCGACGACCGCAGGCGGAGCGGCACCGAGCGAAAGGGCGAGCATGGCGCGCACCCGCCCGTATCGCGCCCAGACGCGGCGCAAGGTGCTCGACGCGGCGTACGTCGTCTTCGGCGAGCGCGGCATCGCCGGCACCTCCCTGGAGCAGGTGGCCGCCGCGGCGGGGCTGACCAAGGGTGCGGTCTACTCCAACTTCCGGTCCAAGGACGAGTTGGTGCTGACCCTGATGGAGGAGCACGCGGCCGACCGCATCACCAAGAGCCTGCAGGCGATGGAGGTCGACCTCACCCCGTCACAGGTCGCGCACCAGGTCGGTGTGGTGCTCGCCCAGGAGATGCGTGCCGACGCCGGCTGGCACCGGTTGCTCGCGGAGTATGCCGCCTTGACCCGTAGGGATCCGGCCGGGGCCGAAGGCCTGCGACAGGGTCGACGCGAGGTCCGCGACGCTGTGGCCGGGGTGTTGGACCGACTCGTGGAGACGTTCGGGGTCACCCTGCCCATGCCGTCCGCCGATCTGGCGATCGTCGTCCTCGCGCTCGGCAACGGCCTGGCGCTGGAGACCGAGATCGAACCCGACGGGGTGCGCGACGACCTGTTCGCCCAGGTGCTGGGCATCATCGCCTCCGACGTCGTCACGGTCGTGGCCGACACCGCCGCGGATGCCCAGGACGTCCCCGTTGGCTGACCTGAACACGTTGATGCACAACGCGTTGGTCGCTGCCCAGTCGGCGATTGTCGTCACCGCGCCGGCGTTTCTGGCCAGTGTGGGACTGTCGACGTTGCTGGGCACGATCGAGGAGATCCGCGGCTACTACAACCCGCAGCTGAAGGTCGGGGGAGTGGTGGTCAACGGGTACGACTCCCGCCGGGTGGGTCATCGTGACCGGTTGGCGGAGCTGGAGGCCAGTGGTCTTCCGGTGCTGGACCCCGTCATCCCGCAACGCGCCGCGATCCAAGACGCCACCGACAGCGGGTACGGCCTGGATCAGTGGCCCGGCGGGTACCCCCTGGCTGACCTGTACCAGCAGCTGTTCCGCGCGATCACCAAGGAGATCTGAGATGGCCAGGCCACCCGCTCGCAAGAGTAGTCTCGCCGGGTCCAGCTACTTCACACCCGCGCCGGCGGCGCCCCCCGTCCGTGAGGCAACCGCGACGCCGGCGACCAGCGCGCCGGCCGCCGCGGAACAGACCGCAGCGCCGCGGTCATCGCGGGGGAGTAACACCCATTCATCGGCAGCACCGGCGGGCACCCAGCGCATCGCCACCTATTGGCCGCACCACGCGCTGCTGCCCCTGGCGCGCGGCGCGTATGTGGCGGACCTGCAGCGCGTCCCGGGAAGCCCGGACAGTTTCGCCCGGTGGATCGGCCAAGCCGTGCGCGACTACGCCCAGCTGACCACGGCGGGCCGAGAGCGCGCCGCGCTCGAGCCAGTCCCAGAAGGGGACGGCAAGACGCTCGCGCGGCCGTTCAACATCCCCACTGACGACGTCGAAGCCATGCACCGCGCCCAGCGGGTGGACCTAGAGCACAACCAGGTGCGCTCCCGCAGTGAGTTCATCACCCGTGCCATCCGCGCGGCCATCGCCACCGCACGCGAACGCGCCGGGGGAGAGCTACCGGAGGTGAAGGGCCGGCTGCCGGGACCCGCCACGCGTCTTGGCGTCCCGCCTGCATAACTTGCACTGCGGGCACATGTTGACCATCTAGCACTCAAACAGACGCATGTTGTTTGAACCCTGATACGGGCTGTCCGCCGTCAATTGGGTGCCGCGTCGGCTATATGCCCGATGGACTCGACTAGACCGTCGTCCATCGCCAAGGACGGAAGCGCGGAGACAGAGCATGTCAGAGCCGACCGCGATACTGCAGACGTGATTCATGACTCGAAACTTGGCGGCGCAGGACAGACTGCGTCCGCTGATCGAGATGCGCGCACCGCCACATTGCTGGAGCGGGCCCGTGTTTCTTCGCGCAGCGCGTCGGCCGAGTTGCTGCGCGCAGACGCGATTGAGCTGAACATCGCGCTGGCCACCTCGATTGCTCGGCGGTACACGAACCGCGGCGTAGAGCTGGATGACTTGCGGCAAGTGGGGCTAGTGGCATTGGTCTTGGCGATCGACCGGTTCGACCCGAAGCACGGGACCCGGTTCACCCCATTCGCCAGCATCACCATCCACGGGGAGCTGAAACGCTACCTGCGCGATCACGCGTGGGCAGTACGACCGCCACGGAGGCTGCATGACCGGTACAACGAGATCAACGGCATCGTTCACGAACTGACCCAGAAGCTGGGTCGATCTCCCAGCACCGAGCAGATCGCTCAGTCGATGGGCCTCACCACCGCACAGGTGCAGGAGGCCCGTCATATTGCCTCGAGCTACACCGCGACCTCATTGAATGCCTTGGTAGTCGACCAAGGCGACAACGTCGCAGGTGACGGGCTGAACCTGGGCACCGTGCCCAGCATCGAGGCGCGGTTGACCGCCGTACAGCTGGGCCAGGCCATTGCCACATTGGCACCACGAGACCGATTGATCGTGCAACTGCGGTTTGACCAAGACCTCACGCAACGGGAGATTGGTGAGCGGCTGGGCATTTCTCAGATGCAGGTCTCGCGACTGATCTCCTCGTTAATGAACCATCTGCGGGACGTCCTAGGCGGCGGACCGGCGTCCTGCCCCAGCTGAAAACCCTGGCCAGTGACAATCGTGGGCGAGCAGCAACTGCACGCACCCGGGGGAGTGGTCCGATAGGGACTATCCACGCCCTGGGGTCGGGGTTGTCGAAGCATCGGCGTCCATAGTCCCAGCTGGGCTATTGGGCGTCACTATCGACCATGGCCAAGCCACCGAACCCTGCGGCAGATGTACAAAATTACGACTCAAACCATCTTCCCAAGTACTGCTGAGTAACCTACGGTGAGGAAGGTCCCATTTCCTGCGAAGGCGGTAATGTGATGGCCACGATTTTGGTCAGTTCCTCCCGGTCAGCTCAGGGCAACACGCGACGTGTTGCGACGACGATCGCGGCATACCTGAACGCTGACGTCATTTCACCAGCGATGGCGACCGGGGAAGTTCTCGCCCGCGCGGACCGCATTGGTTTCGGCTCAGGCATCTACTGGTTGGGGTTCGATCAGGACTTGGTCCACCAGATCGAGCGGCTGCCGCCGATGCCGGGTAAAGACGCGTTCGTCTTCGCTACCAGTGCCCTGCCGCAGCCGCCGTTCCGTCAGTACCTCCGCCGGTTCCGCGACCTTCTGGAGGACAAGGAGTTCCGCGTTATCGGGATGTTCGCGTGCCGAGGGGCCGCGACCTGGGGTCCATTCAAGATGGTCGGCGGGGTCAGCACCGACCATCCTGATGAGACGGACTTGATCGCGGCACGTGCTTTCGCGACCCGGCTGGCACCGTGACACCGCTACATCACTTGGGGTTGAGCGGCTGATGGAGCCCTGGGTCCTCTCACAGACGTGGTCCCTGGGTAACTAGCTACTTGCTGATGTGGGGGAGTGGACGTGTCAAGGTGGCGCGCACGCAGGTAATTCCCGCCCGCGGTCGTGAAGCGTTCAGTCCCTAGTGGCAGGATCACATCATCGGAAAATACTCCGAGCCCATTAGTAGCGGCATTATTTGTGATGGAGGGGTTGCTCTTGGCACAGCGGGTTCAGATCATTCTTGAGGACGACATTGATGGCAGCGACGCGGCTGAGACGGTGCAGTTCGCCGTGGACGGGGTCACGTACGAGATCGACGTGAACGAGCAACACGCGACGCAGCTGCGGGAAGCGTTCGTCAGCTGGGTGGGCGCGGCCCGGAAAGTTCGCGGCGCCGCGTCCAAGCGCAGCCCCGGCGGTAGTGCTGCGGGATCTAAGACGGATCCGGAGCTGCTGAACAAGATCCGTGAGTGGGGCCGGGCCAACGGGCACCAGGTCAGCGACCGCGGCCGCGTGTCGAAGGCACTGCAGGACGCCTACCACCAGGCCCATTAAGGCGGGATAGCGATCGCGCCCATCGGGCGAGGGGCCCTGGTGCACGGGCCCAGCGCGGGCTGCTACGCGCACACCAGGCGGTTTCATCGGGTCTTGCACCCGCGCGGGATCGACCCGAACCGTGGTGGTGGGGGAGGGCTCCGCGTCTGGGGTATACGCCCAGGATGTGCTGATATTTTCCGGCGCACTTCCACCTCCATGAGGGTTTGTGGGTGCACGTCCGCATTACTGGTACGACAGAAGGATCTTCAGGCAATGGGAGCGCGCCCGTGACGGCGAACATCAACGTGCTGCGACTTCGGATGAGCCGAGCCAAGAGACGCCAAACCGCCACCAAGATCGCAGCCGACGCCGCATCCTTGATCGATCGTGGCGACCGAACGGTCACCCTCAGCGTGACCAACCGCCGCACCTTGAACGCCTTCGGCAAACGCGCCGGATCGTTTCAGCCGGAGACCCTGCGCCGACTCGAACAACGAGTCATGACTGAGCTCTCGACAGCGCATCCAGGCCAGTACGTCGTCCACGCTCGACGCTGCGAGGACAGCAGCATCGAAGTCCAGATCGACACGGCGACCTAAATTTGCGCGACCGAGACGTTTGGGTGCGGCAGCCGTCCCAGCAGGGCTGCGCACGCGGCATGCTCAGCTGACGACGTTGGGTTCGCTGGGGGCGATTAGCTTCTCGCGCATGACTGCAGCAGATTGATCCCACAGGGCTGCATCTACGCGGATGACGACAAGGACCCGGTCCAACATCCCCGTGCGGATACGCACTCCGCGGTCAAGAGCAAGCTTGCGTACCACTTTGCGCAGTGCGTCTACGTCGGTGCTGTCGTCACAGCGCATCGCGCTCTGGCCCTTGGCGAGGGCGCGTTGGAGCAGTTGCTCAGCAAGGTCAGCCGTGGCGTTCATAGACGTCAGTGTCGGTCGATGCTGCTACGCACGCCAGGGCCAGGCGTGTCTCATTGCTGCTGTAACTTGTCATAATCGCCGTTATCGGTTATTTGCTAGACGAGGCTAGATTGCGACTCTCACAGCTAACTTCGGGTATGACAGGGCCCGCTCCGTCCGGGACGTGCCCAGCTACGCGCGACCTGATCAGCGTGACGATCTACGAGTTCACCACCGGAGTTGACGCCAGGAAGCCTGAGTTGGGCCCTGTGCAGTGTGAGGGTCATGTGGTGCAACCTCGCCCGCCACCGGCGATGGCCCGGTTAGGTCTGCGTCGCGGAAGGCTGCGTCGCGGAAGGCTGCGTCGTGGTCGATAGCTCGTCCTGGATGCGGTCCAGCAGGATCTGCAGTCCCGCGGCGAACTCTTCTTCGAAGTGGTCTTCGGTCAGACCCTGGCGGAGGCGATGAATGACGGGGTAGTCGGCGGCGTCGACACCGATCAGTTCGCTGGTGGCGTTCGTGTCGGCGTGAGCAAGTGCGTGGCGGTCGGCGGTAGTTCGTGTGGGGCTGATGGAACCGGGGACGGGATCGGCGGGGTCGACCGGGTCGTGAGACCCGGTGTCATCACCGGTTTGGAAGGACCCGTCGCCTGGTTGTGGGTCATCCAGGACCATGGCGCTGGTCTCCAGCAGGAGGTGACCGAGCAGGAAGCTGTTGAAGGAGCGGTAGGTGAACAGGACCTGCTCGTCTGCGAACCCTTCGTCGGAAAGGTTTTGCAGCATTGCTTCGATCCAGCGCAGGGACCGCAGCGGCGGGTTGATCCACGGGGCGGCGGGAGGCCGGGTGGCCACCAGCGGGAACGCGTGGGGGTGAGAGCGGGCATAGCGTCGCACGCCCCAGGCCAGATTGGTCAGGTACGAACGCCACCCGACGACGGCGACCGGCTCATTCATGGTGGGGTCATCGTCGAGTTCGTTGACGATGTGGTCCACGACCGCGTCAAACAGGTCCTCACGGTTATCCACGTACCTATACAGCGCCATCGCCTGCACCCGCAGCCGGCGGGCGACGGTGCGCATCGTGGCCGCTGCGATCCCTTGGTCATCGATGAGAGCCACGGTTTCAGACACGATTAACTCGAGCGACAAACGATTCCGAGGGTTGCCGGCGGTCCTCGTCGGTGCATCGTTCATCGCACTTCCTGACCCCTCTCTGCCCCTGAAAACCCTGCGCTATGCGGGGTTTCGTGGTGTCAGTGGATCGTACTGCGATGCGGTTGCGGCGCTTGTGTACAACGTACGCTGATCGGTATACGTTGTATACAAGTCGGCTTTGCCGGCGGACCCGAACCGATGCACCCGTCCAGTTGCTGGTAGGGCTGAGGGTGTTGGTCCGGCATCTAACTCCCCCTTGATCCTGAAGCTTTGAAAGGCATCCTCATGACTGACACGTCCGCTGGTTCTTCCCCTGGTACGACTGCCACGTCCTCGGGGTCGGGTAAGTCCTCCTCGAACAAGCCCGGGTCGCAGGTCGCAGCCCAGGAGAACAGCAGTCCGTTGGTGACCTCTCAGGGGCGTACCTCGATCGCGGACACGGTGGTGGCCAAGATCGCAGGGATCTCCACCCGTGAGGTCTCTGGAGTTCATGCCCTCGGCGGCGGAGCGGCCCGCGCCGTGGGCGCATTGCGGGACCGGATCCCTGGGTCACGCACCAACCACTCCCAGGGCGTGACCGTGGAGGTCGGAGAACGTCAGGCCGCGGTCGACATCGACCTGGTCGCGGAGTACGGGGTGGCGATTGCGGACCTGGCTGCCGGGGTGCGCCGTAACGTGATCAGCACGGTGGAGCAGATGACCGGGTTGGAAGTGACCGAGGTCAACATCACCGTGCACGACGTGTTCCTCGACGACGGCAGCGACGACGATTCGCAGCAGCAGTCACGTGTCGAGTGAGCCCGCGCAGCCACCGGCTGGGTCCTCTCAGGTAGCGGATGTGATCGCAGCTGCGGTGCTGGCCACTCCCGGTGTGCACGGCTTACACGCCGGTGCAGGCGGTGAGATCGCAACGTACCTGCCCGGGCGACGCGTGAGTGGGGTTCGCCAACTGGAGAACGGATACGACGTCCACGTGGTGCTGGCCTGGGGGTACCCAGTGATGGGCACCGCGGAGGCGGTACGCGCCGCGGTGCAGCAGGTGGTGCCCGGCCGGGTGGACGTGACCATCGCCGACGTCGCCGCTGCGGGTGAGCACGACTCGTGACCCCTGAGGCGGATCGCACCGATCAACACGCCGCTGCGCGGCGCGCAGTCGCGCGACGCCTGCACCCAGACCTGGGCGGTGACCCGCAGGAGTACATCGCCGCCATGGCCAGGGTTGACCAACAATTCGCAGCCCCTGCATCGCCGGGTGCCCCACGTGCTGCGCAGGGCGGACCCGTGCCGCACATCGTGCGCCGCGGGCGGATGTCGGCGGTGCGCGGCTCTACCCGCCGGGCAGTGCGCACGGTGCGCGCAGTCCTTCCCACCAGGTGGCCAGGCTCGCGCCGATACGGCCAGCTCTAGGCAACCAGGCCACCTTCCCCACCACTGAACCTTCCGCAAGGAGATACCTCATGACCCGCTCTGCTCTTGGATTGCTCGCTGGACTATTGATGGCCATCGCCATCGCGGTCGACGGTTTCACCGGTTTCCTGCTTGCGTTGGTGTTGGGCGTGATCGGGTTCTTGGTCGGCGCGCAGGTCGATGGTGACCTGGACCTGGGCGCGTTGATCCGCGGCAAGCGTGAGTGAGGCACCCCGCGGGGGCACCGTCGACCAGCTCGCCGACCCCCGCACCGAGCCGTCCACCGATCAGGTTGATGACCCAGCTCACCGCGGCACCTTGGATGTGCGCGCCGCCGCGATTGGGCACCTGGCCGAGCACGTCGCCTCCGACGTACCCGGCACAGTGCGCTACCGCTCCAATATGGACAAGCTGCGTGGACGCGGGTACCCCCACGCCGAGGTCAACATCCGCGGTGCCTCCAGCTGGATCACTCTTGATATTGCGGTGTCGTGGCCTGCTGCCGTGGAGGACATCGCCCAGGCCACCCGCGACCAGGTACGTACCGAGACCGCCCGCCTGTCCGGTAGCGACGTTCGACGCGTCGACGTGACCGTGCACCTGCTCAGCCCCGACCAGGGCGACGCACCCCAACGGAGGGTCCAATGAGCACTAAGACCGCCCCCCGCACCGCACCGGTGGCCGGCGTCGTCGGACTACTGGTCGCGATCGCGCTGATCGCCCTCGCTGTCATCGGAATCCACGACCTGATCGTCACCCAAGGCTGGGCCAGCGGCCACGCCTGGGCCCGCGGCGCGATCGACGGCATCAACCACTCCACCCGCGCGGACTGGGTGATCCCCCTGGCCGTGATCGCCCTGCTGGTCGGTGCCGTGCTGCTGTTCGTTTCTTTCAAGCCGCGTCGCACTACCTACCAGCTGGTGCCCGACGAGGACGAATCAGCCCAGGTGTGGGTCGCCCCGGCCGCGCTGAGTCAACTAGCTAAGAGCGCTAGCGAGGACGTGCCGGGGGTGCTCCAAGCGCACCCGAAGGTGTCCCGCCGCCGCATCCGGGTCAGCGTGCGCATTACGCCCGGTGCTGATCGCGACCAGATCGCCCAGACCGCCACCGACCAGATCCACGAGCGGATCGGGGACTTGAGTGACCTACCGGTGAAGGTGCACACCCAGGAGGCCACCGCATGAGCCGAGCGCCGTACAAGATCGACCGATTCGCCACGATCGTGGTTGCGCTGCTGCTCATCTTCCTGGGGTTGGTGTTGATCGATTGGCGTTACCACCTGGTGCTGCACAGCTACTCCCACCGCATCTCGTTGGGGCCGGTGCCGGCATGGGCTGCCAGCAGTTGGTGGCCCTGGGTCTTTGCCCTGGCCACGCTGGTGCTGGGCCTGATCGGTGTCTGGTGGCTGCTGGCGCACCTGCGGACCACCACCACCAAGCAGACCAAGATGCCCCAGAGCGACCCGCACGGGACCATCACCTTGGACACCGCCTCGTTGGCGTCAGCTGTGGCGGACTCGCTACAGAAGTCAGGCCCATTCAGCTCAGTGAAAGCCAGCACCGCCCGGGTGGGTGCGTCCACCGCGGTGCTGGTCACCGCGCACCTGGACCAGCACGCCGACGGGGCCAGCATCCAGGAAGCAACCCGAGCATTGCAGGAGCAGCTGCGGTCCGCGTTCCCCGACCAGGGCGTCATCGCACGCGTCCTGCTCGACCAGCCCCGGTCACCACGTAGTGACCGGAAATCCGATGCATCCGCCCGGGTGCCCTCGACCAGCTAGTCACTAGGAGATCTCATGGGATGGATGGACAAGGCCAAGCACGCCGCCGAGAGCCTGCAGGGCAAGACCAAGAAGAAGACCGGTGAGGCCACTGGCGACAAGAGCCTGCAGGCCGAGGGCCAGGCCGACCAGGGCCAGGCGTCAGTGAAGAAGGTCGGCGATAACGTCAAGGACGCGTTCAACAACTGACCTCACCTGCAGATTCAACCTGCAGGGGTCGCCGGCGACCCAATCGTTTGTGACCCCTGCGGGTGTTTCACCCGGACGCTCGGGTGCGGTGAGCTCAACCCAGACCACCGTGGGTTACACGGATGCATCACACCTTCGTTCAAAGGAACGCACGTGATCTCCACAGAACAGCTCCATGGCCTGCCGGGTAGCACCGCGACCGACAGCACCGGTGACACAATCGGGTCGATACGTCAGGTTTATCTCGACGACCACACTGGCCAGCCCTCCTGGGCCACCGTCACGACTCAATCGCCCGGTAACCCAGAGGTGTTCATCCCCCTGCATGACGCCCAGATCGATGAGCAGGGCGTGAACTTTCCCTACACCACCGCCGCCATCGCTGCCGCACCCCACATCGACACCGGCCGTCACCTGGACGCTCAGCAGGAAGTGGAGCTGTCCCGTTACTACGGGGTGCACATGGGCGACGCCGTCGCTGCCCCACCGGGCGCCATCACCCACCCGCTCCCGGTAGATCACCCAGGCGGCGTGCCCCAGACCGACGCCCAAGGTGGTGCCGTGCCCATTGCTGATGAGGCCGGCGTGATGATCGCGCGTGAAGAACAGCTGCACACCACCACCCGACGTCGCGCCTCCCGCAGGGTCCGATTCCGCAAGGTGATCGTCACCGAGGAGAAGACACTGACCGTGTCGGTGCGCCGCGAAGAACTGCGCGTCGAGCAGATGAACATCACCGACGATGGCTTCACTGATGAGGCGGCAGCGCCCGTGCAGAACGACCACACCATCGTCTTGCACGAAGAGGTCCCCGTGCTGACCCTGCAGACCCGCCCCTTCGAGGCGGTCCACATCAGCATCGAACGCGTCACCGGCCAGCAGCGGGTCACCGACCAGATCCGCGCCGAGCACATCAAGGTCGACGACGGGACCAGCAACACCCCCACCGGCTAGATCAAGCACTCCTGCCGGGTGACGCGCATGCTCGCGCAGCACCTGGCCACGAACTCCGGCGGCATCGCCGGTGGAAGTACGGCAGTACTCATCTGACTAGGCAAAGGATTCACCGCATGGTTTCCACCGAACAGATCCAGGCCGTGACCGGCAACGTCGTCGACAGCGACGGGTCCAAGATCGGCTCCGTCGGCCAGATCTACCTGGATGACCAGTCCGGGCAGCCCGAATGGGTGACGGCCAAGACCGGCCTCTTTGGCAACTCCGAGACGTTCATCCCCATTCGTGAGGCCGAGGTCGCCGGCAACGACCTGAAGGTCCCCTACAGCAAGGACAAGATCAAGGACGCTCCTCGGGTCAGCGACGCCGACGAGCACCTGGACGTCGAGCAGGAGCAGAAGCTGTACGAGTACTACGGGTTGAGCTACGGCACTCCCGCAGCCACCGGCCAGGGGCAGAACGTCGACAGCAACGAGCACAACCGGGGCACCGAGCTGGACGATGACCAGCGTCGTGGCACCGAGCGTCGTGGTGATGACCGTCAGGACCGGGCCGGCGAAGCCGGCATCGTCGGTCAGGACACGTCGGGTCCGACCACCGATGACGCGATGACCCGTTCAGAGGAGCAGCTGCACGTGGGCACCGAGACGGTGCAGACCGGTAAGGCGCGGCTGCGCAAGTTCATCACCACCGAGGACGTCACCACGACCGTCCCGGTCAGCCACGAAGAGGTGCGGGTCGTCCGCGAGCCCATCACCGAAGAGAACCGTGGCTCGGCCCTGTCCGGTGGCGACCTGACGGAAGAGGAGCACGAGGTCACGCTGCACGCCGAGCAGCCCGTCGTACAGAAGGAGACCGTCCCGGTCGAGCGGGTCAAGCTCGACACCGAGACCGTCACCGGTGAGCAGGAAGTCACCGAGCAGGTCCGCAAGGAACAGATCGAGACCGACGCCGGTGAGCACGAGAACACCCGCGGGGACAACACCAACCGTTGAGGTCCCACCACGCCGCGCTTCCCACCTGGGGAGCGCGGCGTGGTCATGATCGATCCCAGGCCACGAGTTCGTGCGCGCTGGGCCACCGATAGACCACCCGGAAAGAGACCACCATGGCCAACGACCGCAACGGGGCCCATAGCCTCGACTCAGACTCAGACTCAGACTCAGACTCAGACTCAGACTCAGACTCAGACTCCAGACGGTCGGGGGAATCAGATGACGGCAGAGTTGCTCGCAACCAGTGGTCGGACGATCACGATGCAGACCGCGAACGGACGACCCGTGATCGGCGCGACAGGGACGACGAACCGCGCGCCATCGACCACGAGTCGGTGACCGAAGCCCAGAAAGAAGAACACGGCGGCATCAAGATCGGCTCCGCGTTCTTCGGGTGGCTGACCGCGACCGGAATGGCCGTCCTGCTCACCGCCCTCATCGCCGCCATCGGCACCGGCGTCGGACTGGCCAACAAGACGGACGTAACAAAGGCCACCAACGCCGCCAGCGACAACTCCACCGCCGTCAGCATCGCAGGAGCGATCGCCTTACTGGTGATCGTGCTGGTGGCCTACTACTGCGGCGGGTACGTCGCCGGGCGAATGGCCCGCTTCAACGGTATCCGTCAGGGCATCGCGGTCTGGTTGTGGGCCCTGCTGATCGCCGTCGTCCTCGCGGTTCTTGCTGCCGTCGCCGGTGAGAAGTACAACGTGCTCGCCAAACTCAACGCCTTCCCCGGATCCCCGTCAAAGAAGGCACCCTGACCACCACCGGCATCATCGCCCTGGTCGCGGTGGCCCTGGCCAGCCTCATCGGGGCGATCCTCGGTGGTCTGGCAGGGATGCGTTACCACCGCAAGATCGACCGCACCCCCGTACAGACTCGCTGACGGCTCGGCTCGAGCACGCATCAGTTGACCCACCCCTCATCGGAACAGGAAGACCACCCTCATGGCGCAGCGAGTTCAAGTCATTCTCGAGGACGACCTCGATGGCACCGAGGCCACCGAGACGGTCCCGTTCGGCCTGGACGGGACGATCTACGAAATCGACCTGAATGCCGAACACGCGACGCAACTACGGCAGGCCTTCGCGTCCTGGATCAGCGCTGCGCGTAAGACCCGAAGTTCCGGTCAGACGCGCAGCAACAACAGCACCGCGTCTCGGACCAGAACAGATCCGGAGCAGTTGAACAAGGTGCGGGAGTGGGGCCGCGCCAACGGGTACCAGGTCAGTGATCGTGGACGGGTGTCCCAGCAGCTGCAGGACGCCTACCAACAGGCTCAGTAACCCGGCGCGCCACGCACACCTGCAGCTGCAAGCCTGTCGACCACCCACAAGGGCGGGCCCCTGTCGTTCAACGTCTGGGGCCCGCCGTATCGAGGCAAGGAACAGAAGGATGCGTGTCAAACCTTCCGAGCCCACCAGCGCGGCTCAACACCAGCTGCATGCCGCGTTGCGGCTCCTACGGGCATCTGATCACCACGTGCCCTGTGAGACCCGCCCTTGGCTGTGGACCAGTAACGACCCCGACGACCGGGAAGCAGCCGCGCACCGCTGCGGCATATGTCCGGTGCAACCACAATGCTTCGCCGCCGGTGGCGCAGAACGAATCGGGGTCTGGGGCACGCGCATTAGAGCGGCACAATCCCGCGAGTGGTGACGTCAGGTCTTCCCAGTCCCTGAACTATTTACGACAGGACCTCTGATGATGCGTTGCGTGCGGCGGTGACCCGGCGTAGCGCCGGCGTTGAGGCTGTAGTGGAGCAGCTCTACGACGTGATGCGCGGCAGCGGGTCGGCCGCGGAACTGTTCTCCGCTGAGGTAACCGTGGCAGTCGGCACCGATGACGAGGAATGGGACACCGACCACGCTGGCGCCGTGGCCGGGTTCCACACTCAAAACCGGGAAGGCAGCCCATTACAGGTGCACGCCGGACCTCTACGCGGTTACAGCGACGGCGGCTTCGGATGGTTCGAAGACCGCGCATTAGTAACCTTCGCCAACGGCGAGTCAGCACCGTTGAGGGTGACTGGGGTTGTGCGCTTTGAGAACCGCAGATGGCGGGTAGTCCAAGTGCACGCCTCCATCGGGTTGCCCAACGCCGAACTGGGCCTGACCACCAATCCAGCCCAACCACTCAACGACGAGGCAGCCGGGAGAGCTTGATCCGCAGCAACTTGCCATAAGGGACTGCTGCACGAACAGGTGACAGTTTGTAGTCACGCGGCGAGGTTCGCCGTGGGGGTCATGGTGGTCTCGTATTCGATGGGGGTCAATCGGCCGAGGCGGTCTTGTCGTCGGCGTCGGTGGTAGGTGCGTTCGATCCAGGTGACGATCGCGATGCGCAGCTGCTCGCGGGTGTCCCACCTGCGGGTGTTCAGAACGTTCTTTTGAAGCAGCGCGAAGAAGCTCTCCATGGCGGCGTTGTCGCCGCAGGCACCCACGCGGCCCATGGACCCGACTAGTTCGTGACGGGCCAGGGCGTGCACGTATCGGCGGCTACGAAATTGGCTGCCTCGGTCGGAGTGCACCACGCACCCGGCCACGTCCGCACTCGCGGTGGCGCGTCGTGCAACGGCCGAATTCAGGGCGGTGACAGCGAGTTTCGACGTCATCCGGGAGTCGATGCTGTAGCCGACGATCCGCCCGGAGCAGGCATCTTTGATCGCGCAGAGGTAGAGCTTGCCTTCCGTTGTCCAGTGTTCGGTGATGTCGGTCAACCACACACAGTTGAGGTCCTCGGCGGTGGTGAAGTCGTGCCGGGTGCGGCCCTTGGCGTCCTGGAACGCGAGCCGGTCATCGTGCACCGGCGGTCCCGGGCGAGGCCGACTGCTGCGCCGTTTGCCGAAGACCGACCACCAGGTGTTGGCCGAGCAGATCGCCCACGCGGTCCGCGACGACATCTGGTGGCCGGCGTCGCCGGCTTCCTCGTGCAGATACCGGTACCCAAAGACCGGGTCGTCGCGATGCGCGTCGAACAACGCGTTGGCACGGTAGGCCCACGCCACCTCACCGCCGGTGACCGGGGCGGTGCGCCACCGGTAGTACGGGGCACGAGAGAGCTTCAACACCCGCAACGACACCGTCACGGGAACCCCGTGCGCGGCGAGCTCTTTCACGAGCGGGTAGAGCCTTTTCCCGGCAGATTCGCCTGGGACAGGTACGCCGCCGCGCGGCGCAACACCTCGTTTTCCTGTTCCAGGGTGCGGATCCTGCGGCGGGCATCTCGTAACTCGACCCTCTCGGCACGTGTCGTGCCGGGCCTGTTGCCGTCCTCGACATCGGCCGTGCGCAACCACTTGGTCAACGTCATCTCGTGGATCCCGAAATCCTTGGCGACCTGCGCCAAGGTCACGCCCGCTTCGCGGGCGCGTGCCACGCGCACCACGTCCTCGCGGAACTCGATGGGGTAGGGCTTGGGCATCGCAACATCCTTCCAGGCCGCTCTTCCGGGCAAGCCAGATCAGATGTCACCTGTTCGTGCAGCAGTCCCGGACGACCACACCAGCAAGCAGCCTCTGTGCTCCAGAAGTCACCAATCTGGACCCGAATTACGTCGCCGACGTTTGAATCCGAGGCCCGGTGAGCAACTTCGTCAAGCGCGGTCCGCGACACGTCCAGGGCCGTGACGTGCGCGGCACCCGCGTGCGCGGCATCCAGGGAATAACGACCTGTTCCGGCACCAACGTCAAGAAGGCAGACCTGCGGCGCAAGCCTTTCAATCCACCTGCAAATGGGACTGCTGCACGAACAGGTGACATCTGATCTGGCTTGCCCGGAAGAGCGGCCTGGAAGGATGTTGCGATGCCCAAGCCCTACCCCATCGAGTTCCGCGAGGACGTGGTGCGCGTGGCACGCGCCCGCGAAGCGGGCGTGACCTTGGCGCAGGTCGCCAAGGATTTCGGGATCCACGAGATGACGTTGACCAAGTGGTTGCGCACGGCCGATGTCGAGGACGGCAACAGGCCCGGCACGACACGTGCCGAGAGGGTCGAGTTACGAGATGCCCGCCGCAGGATCCGCACCCTGGAACAGGAAAACGAGGTGTTGCGCCGCGCGGCGGCGTACCTGTCCCAGGCGAATCTGCCGGGAAAAGGCTCTACCCGCTCGTGAAAGAGCTCGCCGCGCACGGGGTTCCCGTGACGGTGTCGTTGCGGGTGTTGAAGCTCTCTCGTGCCCCGTACTACCGGTGGCGCACCGCCCCGGTCACCGGCGGTGAGGTGGCGTGGGCCTACCGTGCCAACGCGTTGTTCGACGCGCATCGCGACGACCCGGTCTTTGGGTACCGGTATCTGCACGAGGAAGCCGGCGACGCCGGCCACCAGATGTCGTCGCGGACCGCGTGGGCGATCTGCTCGGCCAACACCTGGTGGTCGGTCTTCGGCAAACGGCGCAGCAGTCGGCCTCGCCCGGGACCGCCGGTGCACGATGACCGGCTCGCGTTCCAGGACGCCAAGGGCCGCACCCGGCACGACTTCACCACCGCCGAGGACCTCAACTGTGTGTGGTTGACCGACATCACCGAACACTGGACAACGGAAGGCAAGCTCTACCTCTGCGCGATCAAAGATGCCTGCTCCGGGCGGATCGTCGGCTACAGCATCGACTCCCGGATGACGTCGAAACTCGCTGTCACCGCCCTGAATTCGGCCGTTGCACGACGCGCCACCGCGAGTGCGGACGTGGCCGGGTGCGTGGTGCACTCCGACCGAGGCAGCCAATTTCGTAGCCGCCGATACGTGCACGCCCTGGCCCGTCACGAACTAGTCGGGTCCATGGGCCGCGTGGGTGCCTGCGGCGACAACGCCGCCATGGAGAGCTTCTTCGCGCTGCTTCAAAAGAACGTTCTGAACACCCGCAGGTGGGACACCCGCGAGCAGCTGCGCATCGCGATCGTCACCTGGATCGAACGCACCTACCACCGACGCCGACGACAAGACCGCCTCGGCCGATTGACCCCCATCGAATACGAGACCACCATGACCCCCACGGCGAACCTCGCCGCGTGACTACAAACTGTCACCTGTTCGTGCAGCAGTCCCAATCCCCGCCCGCTCATCCACGTAGGCAGCGCCCAGCGCGTCATGGCTTTCAGCCCGGAATCCATCCCAGGTCCGTCCACTCCAATGCGCAATAGGCTGCGTGAAACGGTCACGAATCAGCCACCCGCCCACGACGACCAAGGCTTCCGCCACTCTCACGTCTGACCTTCAATCTCGATGAGCCGATCTTCGACGATGACGGCATCGAGATTCATCCGTCGTGCACTAAGGACTGCTTCAAGCGCCGTTCGGACGACAGGCTCACCACGCCCGTTGAAGCTGGTATTTAAGACGGCACCCACACCGCCCCGCACGGCCAGCTTTTCTAGAAGGGAGCGGTAAACCCCCTCAGTTGGTCCGACCGTTTGAAGCCGGGCAGTGCCATCGACGTGGCTTGCGCCACCGATCGCCTGACGGCCAGCTGCTGAGAGTGGAACTGACACGAGCATGAACGGCGCTACCAATGATTGCCCAAAAAGGTGCGGCGCCTCTTCAGTAAGAACGCTGGGCGCGATCGGCCGCCATGGCTCACGGCCCTTCAAACGGTTAACGCGATCACGGAGCTCGATAGAATCTGGCCAGGCAAGGATGCTTCGGTTCCCGAGCGCCCTGGGTCCAACTTCCATGCGACCCTGGACCCAGCCAATTACCTGACCATCAAGAATGCGATCGGCGGCGTTGTTGATGGGATCGGTTAGTACAGCGCCCGGCATCTTCCCCAAGGCGGCTACACCCGTCGCGGCTGGTGTACCGAGGTCAGCGCGCGCAGCAGACCAGCCGGTCATACCTGCGCGGGCACCGACCATCTGGGCCGCACCCAGCGCAACGCCGGCGTCATGCGGGTGGGGCGGCACATGTAGTCGACTGACCACGTCAAGAAGAAGCCCATTCGTCACACAGTTCAGCGCTACCCCACCAGCTAGGCATACGTCGCGGATCCCTGTGGTGTGCACGGCCCATTCAACGAGCTGGGTCATCACGCTGTTGACAGTCAACTGCGCCGCTGCGGCTGCCATTGGCTGATGCGATGCGAGCGGCGGAAAAGCTCCCGTTGCGCGCGGTGCGGGGCTGGCAGGAGCTCCGAACTGCGCTTCCAATCGAGCAAGCCACCCCCGGACGACATCATCTTCCCACGCATTTACAGGGAACGGGGAGTATATTTCACCGTCCCGCCACTCGATAGGGAGGGCGTCGGCTTGGGAAATGCCGTATGTCGCAAGTCCCATCGTCTGGCCCGCGCCGAACTGACCGAAGCCACAGAACTCACTTACGGCTCGGTACATCAGGCCGAGAGAGACCCCGCGGCCAAAGCGGCGGACCAAGTCGAGTCCAGCTCGGTCAGCCCGGTAGACAGAAATTGACTCGTCCTCACCCTCAGCATCAGCGACTATCACCGTTGCGGCGTCGAAGCCGCTGCCATAAAAAGACGATGCGGCGTGCGCGGTGTGGTGGGTTATCCAATGCATCGGGAGATGGGCGAGCTCCCGCAGGCCCGTAATGACTCTGACTGCATCGCTTACATCCGTCGACGCCCCTCGGACTGAGTCGAACTTCTGCCGGTCCCAGCCGCACGCGACGGCGTCTACCTCCGACGCCTCGACACCTGCCTCACTGAGCACTGAGGAGACTGCGCCATGAGGCAACTGTCCGACACCGTGCTTGTGCCGGGTGAAGCGCTCCTCCTCAACGAAGGCGACCACCTCGCCGTCAATCAAGAGGGCCGCCGCCGGGTCGTGGGTCTTGTCTGTCCATCCATTAACGCCGAGAACAATCACCGAGCGGCCCACCTCGCGAGTCGTTCACCGAGGAAGCGCCGTACAGACTCATTGCTAACAAGCTGGCGCAAGTACGTTGAGTCCGATTCGTAAACCTGAACACCTCATCCGCGGACACGGCGGCGGCATAGCTTCGGCGAATTTCTAACAGTTCAGAAAAAAGCGGCTGCGTCGGCTCGACATCAATAAGTGGCTCCATGCAGAGCAAGAAGTATTTCCCAATCTCGTAGTCCAAGGTCGTTACCGGCAGCCACGTGACAGAGGCACGGACAGTGATGCTCGACCACTGTGGGTCTTCTGGCATGGCTGCTAGAGCGTCAAAGAAGTCGCACCGCCGCACCACGAAGACGTCGAGGGGTCCATGAGGTGCCCCGAGTTGCAGCGCCCAGTCGGTGTCATGCCGAAAATAGGTGGGGTGCACATCAATCCAGCCTGCGACCTCAGCTGCCATGGCGGCCGCATCGACAGTGTCTTCGACAACCACGACAACGTCGATGTCAGAACTGAGCACACCGACCGCACGTGGAATGAACGGGGTTTGGTTGCACTGAAGGCAACTCTTCATGAAATCGCGCTCCCAGCGCTGCGGAAACTTAGAGCTGTTGTGAAGAGTGGTACAGAAATGGCACGGCCAGTCGCGATCACCCCGGTCGAGTAGGTTCTCAGCGAAGTGTTCATGAAGTGTCCGGCTCCCACGGGGTGTCGGCGGCTGCACGCCCCATCGCTCATACTCGTAAGCGTTGAAACTGCTCTGCCCAAGAGTCACGCCCAGGTCAACTAATTCTGCTTCGGAGCGTTCCTGGTCGCCTCCAATCTCGACAGCCAGGCCGGCGGGAAGGAGTTTGCGCTCGAAAAACTCGGCTTGGGTCGTCGTGTATACCTCGATAGAGGCCGGAACGCCCTCAGGTCGCGAACCCCCGAGGCTGTCAGTGCAATACCACGGGAATCCCGTGCCGAGTACCCCTCGAATCTGAGGGAACGCCGCGGTTAGCTCTACAGCAACCACCTCTGCCGTTGATTGCAGTCTTTCGACGCGGCCCACCTGACGGTACTGCTCGGCCGCATGGCGCGCGTGATCGACAACATCGGCGTGTGATGCGACCAATTGCGCCCCCAGCCGCGTGTTTTGCGCCCAACGGATGACATTGGTAACGCCGACGCCCCATTGTTCAAACAGGGGGACGGTTACACCGACCTTTCCTACGAGGTCCGCGAGGAGGCCAACGTGAAAGTACACGGTCGCTTCTCGGCGAAGGTCGAGGTCTGAACTGTCGGCGCCCACGGCGACAGTAGTTCCATTCGAGCTTCCCCCGACTGCGAGTGTCGGCCGAACCATCCCCGTCCCTAGCGCCGCCTCCTGCTCCCCGGAGGAGAGCAGCGACCAAGCCGATTGGCCGACGATTACCTCGCTCACAACAAACTGACGCAACATACCCCCCGACGCGCTGACTAGCATTAGTCCGCACGACATGGCGCCGCGGGTCGATCTGTCTCGGCATGCACGAAGCCTGTCTTAACGAGCAGCTCGGCGGCTGCTGGCGGTGACTCGAGCGTAGTAGTGAACCTCTTGTTACCGCCAGAGAGATCCAAATCTCACAGTCATCCCAACTCACAGGGATTCGAGCTAGACCTTGTTTCGGATTCGTAGACAGGTACGTGCCGCGTTGAGGGCTGTGCATCTGGGGTACGCCCCAGATGCACAGTGGAGAGCGTCAGCGGATCGCGTGCATCTAGGGTCTTGGTCGCCGGCTTTGGTACAGAAGTGTCCGAGGGTCTAGACCTCAGATGCCCCGCTGCGTCAACGGCCAGGCCGCTGGGTACTCGAACGGCACGGCGACCACCTGGACGTCGTCCTGGTAGACGACGCGACCGGGGTGGGCGGTTCGCAGCTGAACCCATGGCACGTCGTACCGGTCGAGTAACCGCAGGTAATCGGTTGTCATCTCAAGTAGAGGGGTGGCGGTTGATTTGAACCATGCACAGGCCCCGGGAAACCGATCACGGTCGTAGCACCCGCTGCCGGCCACCGAGGGGTCGGCGTACGCCGCGGTGGCTCGCGCGTTTGCTGACCGCAGCCAGTCGGTGTCGGGTGGGCGCAGCCGGCCGGCCGTGGCTAGCCCGTTGGCCATCGCGAAGACCCCGGGGAACCGTCCGTGCCGGTTCGGTACCGCACTCTGAAACCGGATGTAGTCCTGCACCCCACCAGCGTATGAACCGCAGGTAGGCCCCGAGCTTAGATGTGTTGACAGCGCTAGCGATTCGTAGACCTTGGGTTCAGGCTTGCCCTTGAGCGACGACACGCCAGGGTTGGGTGTTTGCGTTGCGGGCGAGGTAGTAAGACCACATCTTCTGCCCATCGTTGCCCCCGGGCCAGTGATCAAAGTGCGCTTCGGTGTCGACCTCAACTACTTGTTTGTAGTCGGTCACCGAGCTGGTGGGGTCGCGAGCTCCGCTGTAGGGGCCGGTGACGTGGGTGACCTTCAAGTGCTTGATCGACGGGGCGTCAAACCAACCGTGGTTCTCGAGGCCGGTTCCCCCCAGCAGCAAGGCGTTGGCCGTGGAGTAGTCACGATCGTTGATCGCCCGTACGTAAGTGTTGAGCACGTCGGTCGGAGATGCCGTGGTGACCGGTAAGGCGACCGTCTTATGGGGTACGTGCAATGGCACGAAGTACCCGGCCCCGGCCGCAAGGGTCACCGCTCCTGTTGCGCCCCAAATCCACGCCGTCCACCGCATGAAGGGAGTATGCCGTGACAGCCTCCGACGGAGCGGCTGAACGCCCACGTCGGGTTCGGCCGAGTGGCTCGGCCCCCGGCGCCTCCGGTGGCGGCTGCATGAGTCACCCCAGACTGTCGTTCTGGGGTACACCCCAATACGACACATTGGGATGGTCCGAAGCTTGTCGTTCTGGTTGGGTGCTCCGGTCATTCCGACAGATGTGTCGGCGATGTCCCTCCCAAGAGGTCTCAGACAGTTACCTACCTGTGGGTGTCGTCGGTCGACCACCACTAAAGGCGTAAGCGTCGAGCCGACGCCGCCAGAGCTCCCGCGGGCGGATACGCCCTTCGCGCGGACACCGAGGAGATCGTCGTAGCCGGGGAGGATGCGGCCCCGAGCGCCGCTGCTGCCAGGGCGCGGATACCGGAGTCCGGCGCGATGGGCACAGTGACGGAGTTGTTCTGTGATTTATCGGGAGTCGGGTGGCCGGCCGATCCAGGATGCGACCGCAGGGGCGCGAAGCATCCCCGCTGTGTCGTCGCACCGGTGCCCCGGAGATCGACAGCGACCGCACATCGAACCGCCGGTCAGGACCCGGTTCTCTCCTCGGGCATGCGGAAGGCCGCGCCCCTCGACGAGGGGAGCGCGGCCGACCGGTCGAACGGGTGAGGTCGCTCAGCGAGCCTCGGTGCCCTCGATGAAGGCCTCGAGCTTCGCGCGGCCGATCTCGTCACGACGCTGCTCGGGCGGGGACTTCATCAGGTACGACGAGGCGGACAGCAGGGCGCCGCCGATGCCGCGGTCCTTGGCGATCTTCGCGGCGCGGATCGCGTCGATGATGATGCCAGCGGAGTTGGGGGAGTCCCAGACCTCGAGCTTGTACTCCAGGTTCAGGGGGACGTCACCGAACGCGCGACCCTCGAGACGTACGTACGCCCACTTGCGGTCGTCCAGCCACTGCACGTAGTCGCTGGGGCCGATGTGCACGTTGCGCGCACCGAGGTCGTGCTCCAGGTTGGAGGTGACGGCCTGGGTCTTGGAGATCTTCTTGGACTCCAGGCGGTCGCGCTCCAACATGTTCTTGAAGTCCATGTTGCCGCCGACGTTCAGCTGGTAGGTGCGGTCCAGCACCACCCCGCGGTCCTCGAACAGCTTCGCCATCACGCGGTGGGTGATGGTCGCGCCGACCTGGGACTTGATGTCGTCACCGATGATCGGGACGCCCGCGTCCTCGAACTTCTTGGCCCACTCGGGGTCGGAGGCGATGAACACCGGCAGCGCGTTGACGAACGCGACGTTGGCATCGATCGCGCACTGCGCGTAGAACTTGTCGGCCGTCTCGGAGCCGACGGGCAGGTAGGAGACCAGGACGTCGGCCTTGGAGTCCTTCAGGACCTGCACGACGTCGACGGGCTCGGCGTCGGACTCGTCGATGGTCAGCGCGTAGTACTTGCCGATGCCGTCGAGGGTGTGGCCACGCTGCACGGTGACGCCGGTCGGCGGCACGTCGGCGATCTTGATGGTGTTGTTCTCCGAGGCGCCGATGGCGTCGGACAGGTCGAAGCCCACCTTCTTGGCGTCGACGTCGAACGCGGCGACGAACTCCACGTCGTTGACGTGGTAGTCGCCGAACATCACGTGCATCAGACCGGGCACGACGTGCTCGGGGTTTGCGTCCTTGTAGTACTCGACACCCTGCACGAGCGAGCTCGCGCAGTTACCGACGCCAACGATGGCGACGCGGATGGATCCCATGATCACTCCTTCTTGTCCTGCGCCGGTCCGGCCAGCAGGTCTGTGTGGTCCTCGGCCGAAATGGCCTGCGGTGTTGTGCGGGCGGGCGTGCCGTAGGCCGATCGCTCTGTCTCGATCAGCTCCGACAACCACCGCACCTCACGCTCGGTGGAGTCCAGGCCGTGCCGTTGCAGCTCGGCCGTGTAACTGTCCACGCGCTGGCGACGCGTCGCGCTCGCGGTGCGCGCGTCGTCCAGCCGTTCCTCCAACCGACTGCGCCGACCCTCCAGGATGCGCAACCGCACGTCGCGGCTGGCACGCCCGAAGAAGGCGAAGTGCACGTCGAAGTTCTCGTCCTCCCAGGACGCCGGGCCCGTCTGGGACATGAGCGTCTGGAACTGCTCCTTGCCCTCCGCGGTCAGCTCGTAGGTGATCCTGGTGCGCTTCTTTCCCGCACCGAGCTGACCGAGCTGGCTCGGCTCGTTCTCGTTCTCGTCATGCCGTTCGTTGATCCAGCCGCGCTCGACGAGTGAGCGCAGGCAGGGGTAGAGCGAACCGAACGACACCGCACGGAAGGCGCCGAGCACACCGGACAACTGCTTGCGCAGCTCGTACCCGTGCAGAGGCGCCTCGTGCAACAACCCCAGGACGGCGAGCTCGAGGATCGCGCCACGTCGTGACATGGGCTGCTCCTCTCGTGCTCCGGCGGCCCGGTCGTCGCCGTTCGGGGCACCGCAGAGTGCGAGATGAACGGCAGGTGACGTTCGCGTGTCGCCTGGGGGTTGTCTGTGCAGAAGAGTACACCGTCGATGTATCGAATCGATACATCGACGGGCACAACCGGTGGCGTGTCGACGCTCGCCCGGCGGTGAGGGACGGTGACAGCGTCGCGGTGCTTGCGGCGGATCCCGCGCGCCGGCGGCGACGCTGTCGTACCGTTCGAAGCACGTGGTCTGCGAGCCGACCATGCGGGATCTCCTGCGGCTGAGCCTCGCACGTCGCCACGACCGATCCCCAGAGGAGAAGCAGATGCCGACACGGAGCGCACGCACAGGCTGGACCGGGACCCTCGAGCAGGGTTCGGGCAAGGTGGAGCTGTCCAGCTCCGGCATCGGCACCTACGACATGTCGTTCCCGAAGCGGGCCGCGGAGTCCGCCGACGGCACCACCAGCCCCGAGGAGCTCATCGCCGCGGCGCACTCGGCCTGCTACGCGATGCAGCTGTCCGCGGTCATCGCCGAGCAGGGCGGCACCCCGCAGGCGCTCGACGTGACGGCCGACGTCTCCCTCGGCCCGGACCCGGCGGGCGGTTTCCGGCTCACCGGCATCGCTCTCAAGGTGGTCGGCGAGGTCGAGGGCTTCACCGATGCCCAGTTCCAGGACGCCGCGAAGAACGCCAAGGAGACCTGCCCGGTCAGCAAGGCGCTCACCGGCGTCGACGTTACCCTGGACGCCTCGCTCGAGAGCTGAGCGCGCCACAGCACGACCACGGCCCACCGGATCGGATCCGGTGGGCCGTGGTGCGTGGTGGTGCTGCTCGTCCTGTCAGTCCTGTTACTCCTGTTACTCCTGGTCGCCGTTCGGGATGTACGCGCCGGGCACCTGCGACGGAGCGTCCGGGCGCGACGACAGTGCGAACAACCGGTGACTTCTGCCCGGCCAACGGCCGGATCCCGGCCCACACCTGCTACTTAGCCCCTCGGGCTACCCTGCACCGGTGAGCGATGAGGGACCGGTCGGCCCGGTGGACGGTGACTCCGCGCGGGGTCAGGAAGGGCGGCAGACCGGCGGGGGGTCGGCGCGCGCGCCGCATGGGCCTGGTGGCCGTCGTCGCGGGCACGGTCTGTTCTTCAAGGTCGTCACCCGCACGATCGTCGGGCTCTTCGCGCTCTTCCTCATCGGTGTGATCGCGCTCGTGGTCATCTACCAGCGGACCCAGATCCCGCAGCCGGACCAGCAGGCCGGCCGCCAGGTGGCCGTCGTCTACTACAGCGACGGCAAGACCGAACTCGGTCGGATCGGACCGGTCAACCGCCAGAACGTGCGTCTGGACCAGGTGCCTCAGCAGGTGCAGTACGCGTTCCTGTCGGCCGAGGACCGCAACTTCTACGACAACAAGGGCGTCTCGCCGTCCGGCATCCTGCGGGCGGCGTGGGCCGACGCGCGTGGCGGCTCCCAGCAGGGCGGTTCGACCATCACGCAGCAGTACGTCAAGAACTACTTCCTGACCCAGAACCGCACGGTCTCCCGCAAGGTCAAGGAGATCATGATCTCGATCAAGATCGACCAGAAGTACACCAAGCAGCAGATCCTGACCGATTACCTCAACACCATCTACTTCGGGCGCAACGCCTACGGCATCCAGTCGGCGTCGCAGGCGTATTTCGGCGTCGACTCCGACCAGTTGACGCTCAACCAGGGCGCCTTCCTGGCGTCGGTCATCAACGCACCGGCGTACTTCGACCCGGCCAACGGCGCCGACTCCCAGGCTCGCGCGGCCGCGCGGATGGCCTACGTCTTCGACGGCATGGTCAAGAAGGGCTGGCTCACCCGGGCCCAGGCGTCCGCGCAGACCTTCCCGACGTTCAAGTCGCCCAAACCGGTGAACACCCGGACCGGCTCGACCGGGTATCTGCTCGCGGCCATCGAGAACGAGCTCTCGACCAAGCTGAAGCTGAGCGGTCAGGACATCGGCCGCAGCGGGCTGCGGATCACCAGCACGATCGACAAGAACGACCAGGCAGCGGCGGTGCAGGCGGTCAAGAACAGCGTCAGCGCGCAGACCGCGAGCACCGACCAGGTGCATGCCGGGTTGATCTCGCAGAAGCCCGACGGCGCCGTCGTCGCGATGTACGGCGGATCTGACTATCAGAAGACCCAGTTCAACTCCGCCCAGCAGGCGGCCGTACCCGGCGGTTCGAGTTTCAAGGTGTTCGCCCTCACCGCCGCTCAGGAAGAGGGGATAGGCCTCAACACCCAGGTCAGTGGAGCCAACAATCTGCGCCTGCCGGGCGTGTCCAAGCCCATCACCAACGACCGTGGCGAGACCTTCGGCCTGATCAACCTGCGCACCGCGCTCGCCGACTCGGTCAACACGGCGTTCGTGCGGCTCAACGTCCGGATGGGAAGCGGCAAGACGCTCGCCGCGGCCAAGCAGCTCGGCATCCCGGCGACCGACCCGAACATGAACAACCCGACACCGGTGGACACGCTGGGGGTGGCGGACGTGCACGTCATCGACATGGCGAACGCGTACAACACCATCAACGCGGGCGGGAAGCGCGCGTCGCCGTACTTCGTGCAGAAGGTCACCAGTGAGCAGGGTGGGTACAGCTATACCGCGCACCCGGACAGCA
Source organism: Allobranchiibius sp. GilTou73 (assembly GCF_021391335.1). Classification (GTDB taxonomy): domain Bacteria; phylum Actinomycetota; class Actinomycetes; order Actinomycetales; family Dermatophilaceae; genus Allobranchiibius; species Allobranchiibius huperziae. The sequence goes on from NZ_CP090051.1 coordinate 879,174, forward strand.
CCCAGGTGGTCTCCAAGGACATCGCCGACAACGTTGCGAGCGCCATGGCCGGCCCGATCACCTACCCGACAGGTAGCGCGCACGCGACATTGCGCGACTTCGGTCGCCCCGCAGCGGGCAAGACGGGCACCGTCGGATCGGGCGGCAAGTTCCGGTCCGCATGGTTTACCGGGTTCACCCCCGGCCAGCTGACGACCTCCGTGGGCATGTACGCCGGTGACGGCGGGACCAATAGTTCGCTCGCCAAGGCGGGACAGCAGTTCTACGGCGGGGTGGTGCCGACGCAGATCTGGAAGGACTACATGACGCTCGCCTTGCAGGGTCAGCCGATCACTCAGCTGCCGAAGGCCACCAACGGCGGGTCGGCGGACAACATCCCGACGTCGTCGACCACGACGCCGCCCCCGACCAGCACGACCACGACGTCCGCGCCGCCGACGAGCACCTCGACATCGACGAGCACGGCGCCCCCGTCCACGACTCCGCCCCCAACGTCGACCACGACGACGCCGCCCCCCAGCTCGACGAGGACCACCCCGCCCTCCACGTCCACACCCCCGACGAGCACGCGGACCACTCCGCCGACACGGCGACCCACCAGTCCGCCGACGCCGGTGCTGCCACCTACCCGGGCCGTGCCCTCACCGAGCTCGCCCGCCACGCCGTCCAGCGGCTGACCGCCGCGCTGAGATCCCGATTCGAGAGGGTTCGAGCGGACTCGGACCGGCGTGAAACCGGATCTCAGCGCGGGGGCGCGACTTCACCGGCGGTCAGCTGACGCGGACGTCGATCGGGGTGCAGTGGCCGTTGTTGGACTTCTCCGCCGAGCAGGCGGTGACCCCGGCGAGCAGGTCGACCTCGGCGCGGATGGCGAAACCGTCGCCGGGACGCGTCGGCGGCGGGTCGATGTGCAGCTCGCCGTCCTCGCTGGTCCACACGTCCATGAAGACGTTCATCGTGGTGCCGATGCGGTCCGGTGAGACACCCGCCGGCCCGAGCGCGTCGCACAGGTTCTGGAAGCAGCTGGGGTGCGGCGCCCCGCCGAACTCGGGGTAGAGCACGTCGAACGTCTGCTGGCTGCACGGCGTGAGCGTCAGGTCGTGGATCCCGACGGAGTCCTCCACGATCGTGGCGAGCACGGTGCTGCGGTTGCTCCACAGCCGGTCGCCGGTGCTGACGTAGAGGGTGTTGTTGTAGTCGACCGTGCGCCCGGCCGAGAGGCATTCCTCCGGATCGGCGGCGGTCACCAGGTAGAGGTCGGCGACCTGTTCACCGCACGGGTCGACGATCTGCAGCGTCTGCCCCGCCGCGACGGGCACGAGCAGCCCGGTCTGCGGGGGCAGCCGGGTCCAGCCCGGCGCGGGAGACGCGGCGTCGCCGCCGTACGGGCGTGGCGGGGTCGGCGCCCGCGGAGTGCGGGGTCTGCGGGGGTCGGTCATGCGTCGTCCTCACGGGCCTCGAACGGGGGCTTCCAGTCGTCGTCGACGGCGCGCCCGGAGTATTGACGTGCCTCCGAACTGTCGCCGTGGTCCTCGGCCATCGGGTTGACCCCGCCCTGCAGGCGGGTGTCACGAGTGCGGATGGCGGTGCGCATCCGGTCGAATCCGCCCTCCTCGCGCAGGCGTTCGAACTGTGCGTGCAGGTTGAACACCAGCATCGGCAACGGCGCCCTCCGGGCGATGCGCGACGCGGCAGGGTGCAGGCCCACGATGAAGAACGCGGTGCCGGCGTGGCTGAACGCGAAGTGCGGCTGGGCCGGATCGTCGGACACTCCCTCCGTCCACGGCTGGTCGTCCCCGTCGTGCAGGGTCTGCAGCACACCCCACAGCAGCTTCTCGAACTGCGCCTCGCTGGTCACGACCGGCGAACGGAACGCCGCGATGAGGGAGACGAAATCGGTCGCGTCCTTCGTCCGGGCGGCGAAGGTCCGCAGGGCGTCGGCCAGGGTCGCCAGGTCGTCGGCGTGCTCCATCTCGTCCAGCACCACGACGGACGCGGTGTCCCGACGGAACACCGACCGCGCGCCGAGGCACGGGTACTCCGGATGCATCACCATCTCGGTCAGTGCCCGCACGACGCCGTCGTCGGGGCCGGACTCCAGATCGCGGCGGGCGGAGCTGCCGAGCAGGGTGCTCAGGCTCTTCATGCGCCTCATCGGCGGGCGGGGTGTCATAGGCACCACCGTGCCGTACCCGCATTCACCTGAGTTGACTCGCGCGTACGACGTCAGCCGAACGCCGCACCGCACGCACAGGCCAGCAGCAGCACACCGAGGACTGCGCGGACCCGGTCGATCACGAGAAGGCGCGCGATCAGCACGGGGTCGGCACGCGACAACCGTCCGTGCACAGGCGCCGCCCCCACACCCGTGACCACGGCGACGGCCAGCGCCAACAGTGCGCCGGCGTACGTCCACGGACCCCGGTCGGCCACCAGCATCCAGACGGTGGCGCCGGCGAGGGCGAGGTAGACGACCCCGACCAGCGGCGTGATGCGGCGGCTGTGACGGTCGTGCTCGACGGCCCACCGATCAGTGGGGATTCGCGCCAGAGCCGGGTAGACCAGGACCGTCACCGTCGCCTGGAATCCGGCGTGCAGCGCGGTGGCCGCGAGGAAGGCGGCGCCGGGTGCGGTGACGGTCACCCGGTCGAGTCTGCCCGAGTCGCGCCGTCGTTCGTCGTGAGCCCTAGATGTCATTTGCAGAGGGTGGATCGCCCCCCGCGACCATCCGGAAGCGACATCTCACGCCATTCGTCGAGTCGGCGCGCGTACTCTTCCCGCCATGCCCGACGACGCGCGACGACTCGTCACGCCCAGCCGAGGCGACGGTGTCGCTGCGGCCGCGACCGAGGTCATCGGCGGCCCGGTCGGCCGATTCGCTCGCGCTGGTGCCCGCAGCTGGCTGTACGTCGGCGGGGTGCTCTCGTCGCTGGCCAGCGTCCTGATCGCGCTCGGCGTGCTGCAGAAGAACCACTGCGAACGGATGGGCTGGGGTGCGCCCGCGGCGTTCTGGCGCGGCTGTTACTCCGACCTGCCGGTCGGCGTCGGGGGGCAGTCCGCTGCCACGCCGTGGAGCACCGGCGGGCCGGGTCACACGCAACCGGTCATCACCGCGTTCGTCACCTGGGGTCTGCAGCACCTGGTGCCCGGCGGCGGCACCGTCCTGCACCAGCAGCAGATCTACTACGCGATCTGCGCGGTCGTCATCACCGCGCTCGTCGCCGCGACCACCATCGCCACCGCGTCCATGCTGCGCGACTCGCCCTGGCAGGCCGCGCACGTCGCCCTCAGCCCGGTGCTGATCACAGCGTCCCTGTTGTCGCTGGACATCCTCGGGGTGGCGCTCGCGACCATCGGGATGGCGCTCTGGATGCGCCGGATGCCGCTCGCGGCCGGCGCGCTGCTCGGGGCCGCCGTGATGGCGCGCACCTACCCGCTGATCATCATTGCGGCGATCGTGCTGCTCGCCACCCGCGAGCGGCGGACCTCCGAGGCGGTCCGGCTACTGGCCGCCGCCGCGGCGACCGCGGTGTTCTTCCTGCTCGCGGCGGTCGCGGTCGGAGGCGACCCGCTGGCGCCCTACCGCGCGTGGGGTTCGGCGACGGCGTCGTACGGCTCGCCGTGGCTGGTCTCGGCGATCCTGCACGTGACGATTCCGCCGACCGCGCTGACGGTGGTCGCGCTGCTCGGCTGGCTCGCGGCGCTGCTCGCCGGGATGCTGCGCGTGAGCATGCGTGCTCCGGTGCGGCTCGGACCGCTCGCGCTGATGATGCTGGTCATCGTGCTGGTCACCGGCCGGTCCTTTCCGCTGCAGGCATCGTTGTGGGTGCTTCCACTGATCGCGATCTGCGCGCTGCGGTGGCGCGAGCATCTGGTCTGGGCGATGGTCGAGGTCGTCTACTTCGTGATGGTCTGGATGTACGCCGGCGTCTCCTCCAACCCGGGCAAGGCGCTGGCACCCGCCGGCTACGCGGTGTTCTCCGTGATCCGGCTGGTGGCGTACGCCGGTCTGGCGGCCGCGGCGTGGGAGTCGGCCGAGGATGTGGACGACCGGATGCGCCCCGTCGTACGCCGCCCCGCGGCCCGCGACGGCGCGGATTTCCGCGCGAGCAGCACTCCCGCCTAGACTCGGCTGCTGTTCGTCACTTCACACCCCCTGTGGACAAACGCGCACGCCTGTCGGTGCCTTCGGGCACAGTGGCGTGCCAGGTAGGTCCTTGGTGGGTGACACCGACCGGTCTCGCCAGCTGGCGCGGCCACCGGTGATGTGACGACGACGCTGCAACCCTCCTGTCACGGAGAGACCGTGACCGCTTGAGACCGAAGGAGGTGGGTTCATTCATGCGTCAGTACGAATTGATGATCATCCTCGATCCCGAACTCGATGAGCGCACTGTCCAGCCCTCGCTGGAGAAGTTCCTCACCGTTGTCACCAAGGACGGTGGCAAGGTCGACAACCTCGACATCTGGGGTCGTCGCCGCCTGGCCTACGACATCACGAAGAAGTCCGAAGGCATCTACGCCGTCGTCACCATGACGGCCGAATCCGCGACGGCCAAGGAGCTGGACCGCCAGCTCGGCCTGAACGAGTCGATCCTGCGCACCAAGCTCCTGCGCGTCGACGCCTGACGACTCTTCGCACTCGAGAAGCTAGACAGGAAGCAGGGAACCACACCATGGCTGGCGACACCGTCATCACAATCATCGGGAACCTCACGCAGGACCCCGAGCTGCGCTTCACCCCCTCGGGTGCTGCCGTCGCGAACTTCACCGTGGCCTCCACGCCGCGGCAGTTCGACCGGCAGAGCAACGAGTGGAAGGACGGCGAAACGCTGTTCATGCGCTGCTCGGTCTGGCGTGACGCGGCGGAGAACGTCGCCGAGTCCCTCACCCGCGGTTCGCGGGTGCTGGTCTCGGGACGGCTGAAGTCGCGCTCCTTCGACACCAAGGAGGGCGAGAAGCGCACCGTGGTGGAGTTGGACGTCGAAGAGGTCGGCCCGTCGCTGCGGTACGCCACCGCGAAGGTCAACAAGACCCAGCGCGGTGGTGGTGGCGGCTTCGGCGGCAACGCCGGCGGCGGCCAGGGCGGCAACGCCGGTGGCGGATTCGGCGGACAGGGCGGTGCCTCAGGCGGCGGCGCCCCGGCCAACGACCCGTGGGCCACGGGTGGCGGCCAGGGCGGCAACGCGGGCGCGGGCAATTCCGCGCCGGCAGGCGGCCAGGGCGGTCAGGGCGGCGGCTGGAACACCGGCCCGTCGTACGACGAGCCGCCTTTCTAGGTCACCTCACTTCGTTCTGTGCTTCTCACCCGCGTGGGACGCCCCACGGCATCCCACGAGGTCCGCGGTCTCGACCACTCGTCGTGACCAGTTCATTCATCACCATCCATCCCGAGCGCAGACGCGTTTCGGGCTCTCACGAAGGAGAGCACCACGGTGGCTAAGCCCGTAGTTCGCAAGCCCAAGAAGAAGGCCAACCCGCTCAAGGCGGCGAAGGTCGAGAACATCGACTACAAGGACACTGCGCTGCTGCGCAAGTTCATCAGCGACCGCGGCAAGATCCGCGCGCGTCGGGTGACCGGTGTGTCCGTCCAGGAGCAGCGCCTCATCGCCACGGCCGTCAAGAACGCCCGTGAGATGGCGTTGCTGCCCTACTCCAGCTCGGCACGCTGAGCGGAAAGGGACCAGACATGAAGCTCATCCTGACCCACGAAGTACCCCAGCTCGGTGCCGCAGGCGACGTGGTGGAGGTCAAGGACGGCTACGGCCGCAACTACCTCCTCCCGCGTGGTTTCGCCACCCAGTGGACCAAGGGCGGCCAGAAGCAGGTCGAGTCGATCACTCGTGCCCGCGCCACCCGCGCGGTCAAGAACCTCGAGGACGCCCAGGCACTCAAGGTGCGCCTGGAGTCCGCCACCGTCACGCTGCCGGTCCGCGCAGGCGGCTCCGGCCGGCTGTACGGCGCCGTCACCAGCGGTGACATCGCCGACGCGGTGCAGGCCGCCGGTGCCGGCACCGTCGACCGCCGCACCATCCAGGTGACGACCCCGATCCGGTCGCTCGGCGCCCACGCTGTCCAGGTCCGCCTGCACCCCGAGGTGCAGGCCGACCTGAAGCTGGACGTCGTCGCGTCGAAGTGACGCCGCACGCAGCATGAGAAGAAGGCCCCGGGACTTTGTCCCGGGGCCTTCTTCGTCGGGCGACTCGCCTACTGCCGGTATGCGCGCGCGTAAGGGCCCCTCGGCCCCGAATATCGCCGTAGGCGACTGGGAGCGGTCGCGGGAGGTGAAGCCGCCTCAGGCCACCGTCAGGCCGAAGCTGCGGATGACCGCGGCCAGTCCACCGGCATACCCCTGCCCGGTGGCCCGGAACTGCCAGTCGCCGCCTTCGCGGACCAACTCGCCGAAGAGCATGGCGGTCTCGGTGGAGTAGTCCTCGGCGAGGTCGTAGCGCACGATCTCCCGGTCGGTCTTGGCGTCGACCATCCGGATGAACGCGTTCTGCACCTGTCCGAAGTTCTGGCCGCGCGCCTCCGCCTCGTGGATGGACACGACGAAGACCAGCTTGGCGGCATTCGGCGGGAGCGCGGGCAGCTCGACCGTGATGACCTCGTCGTCGCCCTCGCCCTCGCCCGTGCGGTTGTCGCCCTGGTGCACCACGGCGTCGCCTGGCGAGCGGAGTTGGCCGTAGAAGACGAACCACGAGTCGTCGATGCAGCGACCGCTCGCGTCGCACACCATGACGGAGGCATCCAGGTCGAATTCGGCACCGGTCGTGGTGCGCGGGTCCCATCCCAGCCCGGCGATGGCGGTGGTCAGGGTCGGAGCTTCCTTGGCGAGCGAGATAGCCCCGCCCTTGTTCAGTGAGATCGACATCGTCGGTGCTACTCCTTGCTGTGTCACGACCCGTGTGGAAGACGTCACACTAGCCGTCCTTCCCGAGTGCCTCAGGCGGTAGCTCGGATGCGTGCGCCCACGTGCTGTCACGCGCCGGGCACCAGCCACCGATCCGAGCGAGAACGCAGCAGTAGCAAAGCCATTCGAGCGATCATGTACGTCGCGAAGGCACACCACAGCGCGACGACCGATGTGCGGGCTCCATGCCGTGCGAGGTCGGCGGCGTGCGCGTGGAGCACGATCGCCACCGGTGCGTAGAGGAGTAGCAGCACGGTCTGCACCACCGCCAGAGCTCGTCCGTCACCCGCGCCGATGAGCACCCCGTCGAGTACGAAGACGACCCCCGCGACCGGTGCCAGAAGTGCGATGACCACCAGCGCGGCGGCCAGCGCGCTGCGTACGCCGGCGTCCGGCGTGAACACCGGCGGCAGCACCGTGTGGATGAGTCCGAGCAGCACACCCACCGCACATCCGGCGCCCAGGCTCCAGCCCAGCATCAACCGGGTGCGGGAGCGCACCAGCGCGGTGTCACCGGCCCCGAGCGCCGTCCCGGTGAGGGACTGCGCGGCGATCGCGAGCGCGTCGAGGACGAAGCTGAGGAAGCCGAAGACCGTCATCGCGACCTGGTGTGCCGCGAGGGGGATGTCGCCGAGCGCCGTGGCATCCCAGGTGGTGAGAAGCAGAACGGCGCGCAGCGCGACGGTGCGCACGAGCAGGGGTACGCCGTGACGGGCCGACCGCAGGACCCCGTTCGGTCGTGGAACAAGGGAGGCCCCCTCGGCCGTCGCGCGCCGCAGGACGACTGCGGCCAGTCCCGTGGCCATGCCCCACTGGGCGATGACGGTGCCGTAGGCCGAGCCCGCGATGCCCAAGTGCACGCCGTAGACCAGGACGAGGTTGAGTGCGAGGTTGGCCGCGAACCCCACGGTGGTGGCGACCAGCGGCGTGACGGTGTTCTGGAACCCGCGCAGCACTCCCGTGGCCGCGAGGGCCAGCAGCATGGCCGGCAGGCCGAGAGCGCTGATGCGCAGGTAGACGGCAGCCTGTGCCAGCACCTCACCACCGGCGCCGAAGACCCGGCACACGGGAGTCGCGAAGAGGGCCACCAGGAGCGCGGTCACGACTCCCACCCCGATCGCGAGCCACATCCCATCGACGCCCGCGCCCAGCGCGTCGCCCTGCCGGCCGGCGCCCACCCACCGCGCGACGAGGGAGGTCGTGCCGTACGCGAGGAAGACGAAGACGTTGGCAGCGGTGAGCAGTGCCGCGCTGGCCACCCCGAGACCCGCGAGCGGCGCGACGCCGAGATGCCCCACGATGGCGGAGTCCGCCAGCAGGAAGAGTGGTTCGGCGACCAGGGACAGCAGAGCGGGGACGGCGAGACGCAAAATCGTCCGGGTGTCGCTGCGCTCCATGCGGGACAGGCTAGAGGGGGAAGGCTCGATAGCCATGTCCACCATGTGGGACAGTTCTATCTCATCGACCGGACGGAATCTTCAAGCATGGCAGGCGGTGTCTCGAACCGCGTCCTGCCCCGTCATTCCGGGGATCGGTCACGGAATGGTCACGGGGCGACCTGGGGGCCTCGCCGCTGTCTGCGGCGATAGAGGCCGAGAACATTCTGCGGAGTGAATTTGGTGAAGCCTTGAACTAGGGCATAGTCATCCCGTCGCGGACCAGCACGGGGGTTCTGACCGCGGTACGTCGGGCTCCCCGTGCACTATCGCGCGGACGTGTCCGGTCAGCTGTCTCAGCCTGTCTCCGACTGTCGAAGGATTACGTCCTCATGGGTTCCTACACCCCTCGCCATCTCAAGCACGAGCCCCACCGCTTCCTGTCCTCCGTCGGTCGCCGTGGCGCCGCGGTCGGCATCGGCGCTGCGGTCGTCGTGCCGGGCCTGGTCGCGACCGAGCTCTCCACCGCCTCGACCGCATCGGCGTCGAGCGCCCACGTGGTCGTCCTGCACACGGGCTCGACCGGCTACTACGTCAAGGTCGTGCAGAAGCGTCTGCACATCCCGCAGACCTCCCGCTTCGATGCGCGCACCCTGCACGCTGTCAAGAACTTCCAGCGCATCAAGCACCTCGCGCGTGACGGTTACGTCGGCCCGCAGACCTGGCGCGCGCTCGGTGGCTTCCCCGGCAGCGCGTCGACCGCGCCCAAGCCGTCGGCCTCAGGTTCGCGGGTCGTCTCGATCGCCGAGCGGTACACCGGAGTGCCCTACGTCTACGGTGGCTCGACGCCGCGCGGCTTCGACTGCTCCGGCTTCACGTCCTACGTCTACCGCCAGGTCGGGCACAGCCTGCCCCGCACCGCCGCCGCGCAGGCGAACGCGACCCGGCGCGTGTCGTCGCCGCGACCCGGCGACCTGGTCTTCTACGGCTACCCGGCGCACCACGTCGGTATCTACGTCGGCGGCAACAACATGATCGACTCCGCCAAGCCGGGCACGCGCATCCACGTGCACGCGATCTGGGGCGCGCACTACTTCGGTCGCGTCTGATCTCCTCGGAGATCTGTTTCGGGACCTGATGAAGGCCCGGCCCTTTCGGGGGCCGGGCCTTCTCGTATCCCCGGCGAATTCTTTGCATCATTCAGTCCGCACTATTCATGGACGCCATAGTCAAGAGCCGTCTCACATAGTGGACAGGCATGGATATCGAAATTCTTTCGGCATGTTGTTCGAACATTGAATGACCTGCCTGTGACTTCACGGCCGGGAGGGGCGGCGAATATCCCGGAATTGCGCGAATTCGTTTGAAAATACAACGATGTAAGTCACAAGCGTGCAATTTCCGCTGTCAACCATCTGCGCGGCGAGTCGCAGAAATCCCACCTTTCACATTGGCCACACGCCAGGCATAGTCCTCTTGTCGCGGTCGGGGCCGTGACCGCGGACGACGAGCGACATCGCGTACGAACTGCCGCTTACCCGCGATGGGCTCAACAGCCCGTCGCGGCCCGACGCCACCGAGAGGCTCCGATGACGACGACAACCAGCCCGCGCCACATGAGGCACCGCCCGGGAATGACCGCCAAGGTCGGACCGGTCCTGACACCGCGCAGCACCGTCGTGGTCGGGGGCGTCGCGCTCGGCACCGCGGCCATCGTCGGCGGAGTCGCTCTGTCGGCGCCGGCCATGGCGGCGACGTCCAGCGCACGGGTCGTCGTCCTCAAGGTCGGTTCGAGCGGGTCCCTGGTGAAGATCGCCCAGCAGCGTCTCGGCGTGACCGCCGACGGCGACTTCGGCCCGCGCACGCTGATGGCGGTGAAGACCTTCCAGGGACGCTACGGTCTGGCCACGGACGGCATCGTCGGCCCGCTGACGTGGGCCAAGCTCGGCGGCTTCCCCTCCACCGGCACGGCTCCGGCCCCCACCTGCACCGTCAAGGTGGTGCGGTACGGCGCCTCCGGCTCCCTGGTGGCGGCGTTGCAGAGCAGGCTCGGCGTCACCGCGGACGGCGACTTCGGCCCGCACACCCTGAGCTCGGTGCAGAGCTTCCAGTCCCGGTACGGGATCACCGCCGACGGGCGCGGGGTCGTGGGTCGCGCCACCTGGGGCGCCCTCGGCGGGATGCCCTGTGGCCTCAGCCTCACCCCCTCCCGGGACGACGGCCCCGGTCAGCGGTGGTTCTGGCGGTGGGTCGTCGACCACGACGACCGCGAAGCTCTCGCAGGTCATCAGCATCGCCAAGCAGTACCTCGGCGTGCCCTACGTCTACGGAGGCTCCACTCCGGCCGGCTTCGACTGCTCGGGGCTGACGCAGTACGCCTACTCGCACGCCGGCCTGACCCTGCCGCGGACGGCGGCCGCGCAGCAGGCCTACATGCGCTCCACGTCCTCGCCGCTGCCCGGGGACCTGGTGTTCTTCGGATCGCCGGCCTACCACGTGGGGATCTACCTCGGGAACGGCCAGATGATCGCGGCGCCCTACCCCGGCGCGGTCGTGCGGATTCAGACCTACATCAACGTCTCGAACTTCGGCACCCTGCGCTGACGGTCGCACGACCGCTCGCAGCACCAGACGCGGCCGCGCACACCTTCGGGTGTGCGCGGCCGCTCTGCATGCCGTGCGGACGCCTGCACGGGATGCCCGGGGCGGTGTTCCGGGCGGTCCGAACACCGCACCGGGAGCGCTCGCCAGCATGCGGACGCCCTCTGAAAATACTTTTCGTCCACACCCGGTGGACGACATCCATGCAGGTCAGGGCCGTGCGACGCAACTCCACGATGATTTTCCACACCGTTATCCACACCCTGTGCACACAGCCCTTCGGCGGTTTCCCCAGCTTTCCCACAAGTTGTCCCGAGGGCAGGTGAACAACGCTTTGGTGTCTCCCCCTCCGGGGTTCTACGGTGTCCACGCAGCCGCTCCCGAACGGCGTTCGCCCGTCACATGTCACGCCGGTCACCTGGCAGCTGCCGTCTGCTCTCCGCTCTCGCAGCGGGCGGGTGCGCGCACGGGCAGTCGGTCGGCGCCCGTCACGTGGGTGTCTTGCACGGCTTGCCTGTTCTGTCTGTTGCATTCGTTCTGTTGCGTTGTCGGTGCTCGGTGATGGAGTGCGACGTATGTCCGAAAGAGAAGGGGATGCGCGTGTCGATCGCTGAACTCGAAGGTGCGTTCGGCGGTGGGTCGCGCGACCCGTTGCTCCCCCCGCAGGACGTGCACGCTGAGCAGTCCGTGCTCGGCGGCATGATGCTCAGCAAGGACGCGATCGCCGACGCGGCCGAAGCCGTCCGCGGGGTCGATTTCTACCGGCCCGCTCACGAGGCCATCTACGAAGCCGTCATCGATCTCTACGGCCGAGGTGAGCCCGCCGATGCGATCACCGTCGCCGACGAGCTGGGCAAGCGAGGCGATCTCGCCCGGATCGGCGGACAGGCCTACCTGCACGAACTGATCCAGTCGGTGCCCACCGCGGCGAACGCCGGCTACTACGCCACGATCGTCGCCGAGCGGGCTGTGCTGCGGCGGCTCGTCGAGGCCGGCACGCGGATCACTCAGATGGGCTACGCCAGCGGCGGCGGGTCCGTCGTCGACGTCATCAACGAGGCGCAGGCGGAGATCTTCAAGGTCACCGGGTCCAAGGACAAGGAGGACTACGTCCGGCTCGGCGACGTCATCGAGGAGACCGCCGACGAGATCGAGGCGGCGAGCAGCACCGCCGGTCAGATGACCGGCGTACCGACCGGGTTCACCGAACTGGACCAGCTCACCAACGGCCTGCACGCCGGTCAGATGATCGTCGTCGCCGCGAGGCCCGCTGTCGGCAAGAGCACGTTGGGCCTCGATATAGCTCGGGCCGCGTCCATCAAGAACGGGCTGACCTCGATCGTCTTCAGCCTGGAGATGAGCCGCTCGGAGATCACCATGCGGTTGCTGTCGGCGGAGGCGAACATCCAGCTGCAGCATATGCGCAAGGGATCGATGCGCGAAGAGGACTGGACCAAGATGGCGTCCACGATGGGGCGGATCGCCGAGGCGCCGCTCTTCATCGACGACTCGCCGAACATGTCGCTGATGGAGATCCGCTCCAAGTGCCGGCGGCTGCGGGAGCGCGAGAACCTGCGGCTGGTGGTCATCGACTACCTGCAGCTCATGAGCAGCGGCAAGCGCGTGGAGTCACGCCAGCAGGAGGTCTCGGAGTTCTCCCGTGCGCTGAAGCTGCTCGCCAAGGAGCTCGGCGTACCGGTCATCGCCATCTCACAGTTGAACCGTGGCCCGGAGCAGCGCACCGACAAGAAGCCGATGATGAGCGACCTGCGCGAGTCCGGATCGATCGAGCAGGACGCCGACATGGTGATCCTGCTGCACCGCGACGACGCCTTCAACCGCGACTCCGAGCGGCCGGGCGAAGCCGACCTGATCGTGGCCAAGCACCGCAACGGACCCACCGACACCATCGGGCTGGCATTCCAAGGTCACTACAGCCGGTTCACCAACATGGCCAAGGAATTCTGAGCCAGGAATTCTGACCGTTCAGTGGGCGGGGTGCATTGCACCGACTTCGCGGATTCGGCTCTGAATCGTGTTGTTGGCGTCGGTCAGTTCTGCGGACTTCTTTCCCATCTCGTCGATATCTTCATTGAGGTCCTTGGCTTCCTGACCGCTGGCTTGCTCCAGCTTGGCCTTGTCCGACTCCAGACGCTTGTTGACCTCTTCCTCGTCGGCCTGGATGCCTTTGGACTCGCCCTTGAGGTACTCCAGCAGTTCCGCCTGCTTCTCCTTGGTCATGGGCGTGGCGTCGGACTTTGCCTGCCGGAAGTACGCGCGCACGTGCTCGAGATGATCGCCGACCCACCGTTCGTAGGCCTGCACGTAGACGTCATGGGGATGCAGGCTGGGAGTCGGATCGAGGTGGGGGAGAGGCGGCGGGGCCGGGTGCGTCACTCTTCTGGTCTGTCATGGCGGATCCTTCGTCCGGTGAGTAGGAAACACAACAGATCGTCCCGCTGATGCAGCGATGCCGCCACAAATTCTCGGATTACCGGCTGACGCCCATCGACGCGTTGGTCGATGGCCTCTGCGGCCGGTGTTTTCTGCCTGTCGGACGCTCGCGGCGCGATTCAGCGAAGAGTCGTCCGCATCAGGAGCTCGTCGCACCGCGTGCCGAAGCCCATCTCAGCAAGCATCGGAGCCATCCGCGGGTGCGCCCGGGTGATGGCGACCCGGCACCCGCGCCGGCGGGCGAGTTCGAGTCGTGCCGTGACGAGGGCGTGATAGACACCGCGGCGCCGAGCCCAGCACGCGGTCGCCGCTCCCCAGAGGTGCGCCTCCTCGCTGCCGGCGAACGACACGGCCGCGGTGCCTGCGGGTTTGCCCTGCAGCCGCGCCAGGACGTGCGTCTCCGACGGATGGATCGAGACGCAATGGCGACGGGAGAGATCCAGGTCGGTGTCCTCGTGCTGCTCGAGTGCCAGCAGGCGGCGAACGCGGGGCAGCGCGCCGGCGTGCAACCGCGTGACGCTGAGCAGTGGGTCCGGCACGCCTTCCTGGCCTCGCCGCATCAGCTCTCGCTACAGAACCGTGTGCTGCGCCGCCACCACGCCGCCGACGGCGACGAGGGCGTCCCGCAGGGCGGTCGGCCCGGTCGCCGGGCTGACACCGTGCCGCCACACCGTGCTGCGTCCCCAGCAACGCGCCTGCCGGTGCACGAGGGCGATGAGGTTATCGGGTGACAGCGTCGAGTCGATGTCGAAGACTCCCGCGTCGTAACGGAAACCATGGTCGTACCGGACCATCGTGAAGCCGTCGGTGAGCAGCCTCGCGGCCGTGGCGGGCGCCGCGATGGAGGCATGAGTGATCGTTCGACAGGTCGTATCGCCCATGCGATCGACGTTAGGAACAAACGTGCCGCCGGAGCGGTCACTGACGGACCTTTGACGTCATTCCTACGCAGAATTGACGGCTGCCCGGCTGACTGCCGGGTCTCCCGGGCCGCCTGTCGGGCGGCGGTATGCCGGTTCCGCTCTCGGCTGCGTGAAAGCACTGATCGCACCGGCGCCTGCGCAACGGAATCGCCTGGGAACCACCGTGCGACCAGCGCGGATCCAGGCGCTGCACAGCCACCAGCACTTCCATCGCAGCTATGTCGGCGCAGCAGGAACAGCGCTACTCTCACAAAGAAGGAACCAGGTCTCTTTCAATGGAGGAACTGCTGTGGCCACTGCTCACGAAAGCGTTCACGCCTACGCACCGCATGCCGACAAAGAGATCATCGACAAGATGGCCTCGACCTATCGCCTCGTTCTCAGCAACCGCGATGCGTCGCTGGTGTCGGCCAGCGACCCCGCCGAGCTCAAGACCGTCCGAGAGAACTTCCTGAAGAAGAAGCTCGGCCTGAAGCAGAGCGACGCCGAACTCGACGCGGCGATCAAGGACGTGCTGGCCCAGATGAAGGACGGCAAGGCCAACCCGCGCCTGGCGGTGTACTACCTGCTGGCGGAGAAGTTCGACAAGCTCGACGTCTTCAAGGGCTGACACTCCAGGGCCCCTTCGCATCTCGCGTCAGCGGTGGCGTCGAGTTGGGCCGCGGCTCTGGGCTGGCGCCTGCGGCGTCACCACCTGATAGCCGATCCGGCGGGGTCGGTCGAGGACGTGGTGGGGCGCCTCGTGGCGGTGCCCGCGTGGCTCGGGGATGCGTCGACCGCCATCCGACTACGCGTCGGTGATTCCGAGAAGGGTGATGTCGACGCCGCCATCGCCGCCGGCCGGGTCGTCTGCGTCTACGCCTTCCGGGGCGCCACGCATCTCATGACGCCCGACAACGCCGCGGTGCACATGTCCGTACGTGGTGCCGGCCGGCAATGGGAGCTTGCGAGTTGGCGCACGTTCTACGGTCTGGAGCCTGGCGACTGGCCGCGCCTGCGGGCTGCCGTGCGCGAGGCGCTGAGCGACGGGCCGCTCAGCCAGCACGAACTGGCGCAGGCGGTGGCGAAGGACCCGGCGCACCGGCACCTGCGGCAGGCCTTCGAGGACCGGTCGCACACCTTCCTCAAACCCTTCTGCTGGCAGGGCGACCTGTGTTTCGCGCCCTCGCGTGACGGGGCCGCGACCTTCCGCTCGTTCGATTCGATTCCGACGTGGCGTGGGCTCGGAGACCTCGACGACGCGGGACCGTCGGCGATCCGGGCCTACCTCGCGGCGTACGGGCCCGCGACGCGCGACCACATCGACCACTGGCTGGCGCAGGGGCTCAGCGCGGGGCGCAGGAGGCTGGCGCGCTGGATAGAGGACATGGCGGACGAGCTGACCGAACTGGTCATCGACGGTGACGCGGCGCTGTGCCTGACCGAGCACGCGGCGGACATCGTGAGTGCCACGCCGACCCGCGACGTGGTCCTCCTGCCGGGCTACGACCAGTGGGTCATGGGTGCGGGCACGTCGGACACGCACGTCGTGCCGCCGAAGCACCGGGTCCTTGCTACCCGAGGAGCCAATACGGTGCTGATCGGCGGAAGGTTCAGCGGCACGTGGGAGCGCGCCGGCGACACTGTGCGGGTGCGGTGGCTCGATGGCGAGTCGGCCGGCGCCACGGCGTCACTCCGGAAGGCGGCACAGTCTTTGTCCGCAGTACTCGGCAGCCGGCTGAGGGTGCAGACGCTCTGACCGGCGTGCAGTGCGCCGGCGTACGCCGCGGTGCTGCCCTCGACGAGCTCTTCCTGCAGGTCTGCAGGTCTCGGCGGGTTCGGCCCGGATGGCACACCGCACCCCAGCGGCACTGTTGGATGGGGCGATGGATGTCGCCGAGTGGTTCCTCAGCCCTACTGAGCGCGGCAATCCCGCAACCCGTCTGGACCGTCGCCATGCAGACGGTCTGGCGTGGACGTCGGGGAACGAGGTGGTTCCTCTCGTTCACGGGGCGACGTACTTCGACCGGCTGGTGAGTTGTCTCGTCCAGATGCGCCCGGGTGACCTGGTGATGTTCACCGACTGGCGCGGCGACCCCGATCAGCGTCTCGACGAGCACGGTCTCGAGGTCACGACAGCCCTCTCCGAGGCGGCCGGTCGAGGGGTCGTGGTCAAGGGGCTGGTCTGGCGTTCGCACCTGGACAAGCTCTCGTTCAGCGAACAGCAGAACCGCCACCTCGGTGAGGAGATCGAGGCCGCGGGGGGCGAATGCCTCCTCGATATGCGGGTGCGCCCGGGCGCGTCCCACCATCAGAAGTTCGTCGTACTGCGTCACCTCGACCGTCCCGAGCTCGACGTCGCGTTCGTCGGCGGCATCGACCTGTGCCACAGCAGACGCGACGACGCACGGCACGAGGGTGATCCGCAGAAGCAGCCGATGGCGGCGGTCTACGGCGAGCGTCCGCCCTGGCACGACATCCAGCTGATGGTGCACGGTCCGGCGGTGGCTGACGTGGAGGCCACCTTCCGCGAGCGCTGGGAGGACCCGGCCCCGCTCAGCCGCAACCCGGTTAACGTGCTGAGCGAGCGGTTACGTCACGACACCCGCACGGCCGGCCCACTGCCCACCCAGCAGCCGGACCCCGGACCGCGGGGCAGTGCGAACATCCAGCTGACCCGCACCTACGGCAACCGGCACCCCGGCTATCCGTTCGCTCCCGAGGGCGAGCGCAGTGTGGCGCGTGCCTACACCAAGGCCGTTCGGCGGGCCGAGCGGATCATCTACGTCGAGGACCAGTACCTCTGGAACTCCGAGATCGTCGCCCCTTTCGCGGAGGCGCTGCGCAGCAGACCGTCGCTGCACCTCATCGCGGTGATCCCGCACTACCCCGACCAGGACGGACGGCTGTCGATGCCGCCGAACCTGGTGGGACGGCAGGCGGCGCTGAACACGCTGTACGACGCGGCTCCGGACCGCGTGGCCGTCTACGGCGTCGAGAATCCGGCCGGGACGCCGGTGTACGTGCACGCGAAGGTCTGCGTCGTCGACGATGTGTGGGCCAGCGTCGGTTCGGACAACATCAACCGCCGGTCCTGGACGCACGACTCTGAGTTGGCGTGCGCGGTCGTGGACGATGCTCGCGACACCCGCGAGCCGCACATGCTCGACCGCTTCGGTCACGGTGCCCGCGCGTTCGCCCGCTCGTTGCGACTCGAGCTCGGTCGCGAGCACCTGGACCTGGACGACGACACCGACCTGATCGATCCGTCGCGAGCGTTCGAGGCGTTCGCCGCGAGTGCCGCACGCCTGCAGGCGTGGCACGACGCAGGTGCCGTCGGAGACCGGCCACCGGGAAGGCTGCGGCCCTATCGGCGACCGCACCTGACGCGTCGCACCCTGGCCTGGGCGACACCGCTCTACCGGGTCGTCTACGACCCCGACGGGCGCCCGTTGCGGATGCGCTATGCCCGGCGCTTCTGACCGGACACGGCCTCGATGGACCCGCGACGACCAAGCGGTCACCGGCGGGCACGCTGGGTGCCGCCGGTGACCGTGTCGCCGAACCGGATCAGTCGCGGTGGTGGCGGATGCCGGGCAGCACTCGCGTGTGCTCGATGTCCACTGCCTGCAGCTCACGGGGGTTGAGACCGAGGACCGTCAGGATCGTGGGCGCGATCTGGGTGGTCTCGACCTGGGAGCCGATCGAGCGGCCGCGGCCCTTCTCGGCCGCGGACGCCACGATCAGCGGGACGTCGCGGTCGTCACCCGAGGCGCCGCCGTGCTCGGCGATCTTCTTGGTGCCGCCGGTGTAGACGACACCCTGGTGGGCGATGCCCAGCACGTCAGGGTGCCGCGGGTCGCTCTGCGGGACACCGAAGTACGCGGCCGAGCCGGCACCGGCGTACGCCGCGGTCAGGCCCGAGGACGGGAGCGTGCGCGACCCGCCCGTGACGGTGTTGCCCGTCGCGGGGTGGGCGAGCAGGTACGCCTTGACGAACGCCGTCGCGGAGGCCGAGCGGTCCGACAGCCACAGCAGCATGCCGTCGTCGTCGAGGCTCTGAGCCACCAATGACGTGTTCTGGGGGTGGCGTGCCGCCCATGCCTTGTCGATACCGTCGATGATCGGGCCGTCGTCGATCCGCGTCAGCTGCGTCGGATCGATCGGCGACTGGCCGTGCTTGGCCGACAGGATGACGGTCGTGCTCGAGGCCAGGCCGTCCTTCTGCAGGCGCGTGACCAGGGAACCGACCTCGGTGTCGACGAAGTTCAGCGCCTTGCTGAGCAGCGGCCCGGGGGTGCGGGTGCCCGGGAGGTAGCCGCCGGCAAGACCGTCGGACTTCGGCAGCTTCTGCGCGGTGGAGACGGACTGGAAGTTCATCCCGAAGAGCGCGGGCGTGCCGACCCGGTGCTTGCCCGAGTGGTCGAAGCCGTTGATCTCGTTGAGGACGGCTTCGGTCTTGTAGTGGTCGTACTGCTGCGTCGAGGCGTTGTCGGTGGTCCAGTCACCGCCGGCCGGGGCATCGCTGTTGATCTCCGGGGTGAAGAGGTCATCGATCGAGTTGCCGTTCCTGCCCTGCAGGATGCTGTACGCCGGGTGCTTGTCCGACCACGCCGTGCGCAGCCTGTCGCGGTGCAGCACGTTGAAGACGGTGTTGACCTCGAGATACTGGTTGGGCTGCACCGGTTTGCAGGTCGCCGGG
Source organism: Allobranchiibius sp. GilTou73 (assembly GCF_021391335.1). Taxonomy (GTDB): domain Bacteria; phylum Actinomycetota; class Actinomycetes; order Actinomycetales; family Dermatophilaceae; genus Allobranchiibius; species Allobranchiibius huperziae. The sequence continues at coordinate 898,122 of NZ_CP090051.1, forward strand.
TCGACCGGCAGCGCGGCCTGGTTGATCAGCGTGCTCGGGTGACCGGTCATGTTCAGGATCGAGCCCGGCAGACCCGCGAGGCCCTGACCCGCGTCCAGGCGGGTGGAGTCCTTGTCGATCGTCTCGTCGAAGTTGACGGCCGCGCCGAGCGCGGCACCCTTGCAGTGCGTCGTACCCGCCGGCAACAGCGCGTGGTTGTAGGTGACGTCGTAGTAGACGCCCGTCGTGCGCGGGTCGCCACCGGTCAGCTGACCGACCAGACCCGGGAAGGAGTCCGACGGGAACGGCGTCCTCGCGTGCGTGTACGACGTGCCGGAGTCGACGAGCCGCGCAAGTGCGGATGCCGGATGGTGCGCGACGTACCACTGCAGGTCGCTCTGGTGCAGACCGTCGACGGACAGCAGGAGCACGTGCTTCTGGGCATGCGGCGCGGCCGCGTGACCCGGTGCGGCGTACGCCGCAGCGCTCCCGCGGCGAGAGCGGCGGCGGTGGCCACGGCGACGGCGGCAGGGCGAGTTCGAAAGGTCATGGATCTCTCTCTGGCAGAACGGTTCCCGAGGACCTATCCAGCCCATCGGTCCAAACTGAGAGCTCCCTTCGAAGACGGCGAACTCCACGTGAACCGCAGACGAAGACCCCTCGCCGTGGAGCCGCTGACGATCCGGCGGCCCCCGTGGGAGGGTTCGACGATGCCGACCTTGCCCCCGCAGGTGCTTCTGGACGACGAGCCTCTTGATCGGCCGTGGATCCGAGGGAGCCGGCGCGGTGCGGATCCCGGACCGGTTCTGCAGGTACGGCGCGTGGACGACGCGACGTTCGTGCTGCGGCAGTCGATGCGCGCCACCTGGGAGGCGCCCTTCCTCTACCTGTTGTTCGGCACGCGCCGGGCTCTGCTGCTCGACACCGGCGACGTCGCCGACGTCGAGCAGATGCCGCTGCAGCCGACGGTCAGCGCGCTGGTCGACGACTGGGTGGCGCGGCACGGTCCGAGCGACTACCACCTGGTGGTGGCCCACTCGCACGGGCACGGTGACCACGTCCGTGGCGACGGGCAATTCGCCGGTCGCGAGGGGATCACGGTCGTCGGGGTCGACCAGGACTCGGTGCGGGCGTACTTCGGGATCGATCCGTGGCCCGGCGGTGTCGCGTCCTTCGATCTCGGCGATCGTGAGCTGCTGGTGTCCGGGATCCCGGGGCACGACGTCCGGTCGATCGTCGTCGCCGACCCGTCGCGAGGGCTCCTGCTGAGCGGCGACACGGCCTACCCAGGTCGCCTCTACGTGCAGGACCTGCGGGCGCTGCAGGACAGCCTCGACCGGATGCTGGCGCTGGCCGAGCGTGCCGGAGCCGAGACGATCCTGGGCGGTCACATCGAGTTCGGGGCCGACGGCGGGCAGCACCCGGTCGGCACCCGATTCCACGCCGCCGAGCGACCTCTGCCGTTGACGCTGCCAGATCTGCGGCGACTGCGAGAACTGGCGTACGTCGCGGCCGGGCGGAGCGGAGTGGTGCGTGGCGAGCCCATGCATCTGTGGATCGGTCCCTGTCGTGGACCGATCCTGCGGATGGGGCTTGCGACGGCCGCGCGTCGCGTCCGCGGCATTGGCTGACGTCGGGCCGTCCCGGAACCGGGCACGACGCCTGGGTCGCGTCCACAGCCACGCCGGGCGGCGTGGGTTTTCCACACCCGGCGCAGAAGGCCTGCTGCGCCGGTCGCATGCTCTCTACCGTCGCGGGATCCGATCTGCGAACAGAGGCCATCATGAGTGAGAACGTCCTGCCGTACCCCGCCGCACCCCGACGAGCCGGCCGGCCCGGTCCGACCAGTTCCACGGTCACCTATCTCACCCTGCTCGACGGGCGGGTCGTGCACGAGCGCCACGAGACACTCCTGCCCGACCTTCCGGTCACCTGGCCCGACGCCTACCCGACGTACGACGACCCGTACGACCGGTTCGAGCGAGGTCGCCTGCAACCCACGCCGGCCCGGAACGCCCGGCGCAAGCTGGACCTGCTCGCAAGGTTCGTCGGTGGTGAGGCAGCGCTGGCCGCTCTCGACGACGTTCCCCTTGTCGCCGACGGTGACCCATTGGTCCGCGCCACGCGTCCCTGGAGCGAGGCGGACGATCGGATCGAGGAGCTGGTCGGCGAGGTCGCCCGGAGCTGCTTCGACGCCGAGACGACCGTCGCCCTGCGACGCGCCGTCCTGCTCGTGCTCGAGGGTCCCTTCCCGCGCGCGGCAGGGTGGTCCGCCGCGGTGCTCGTCGGTGCGGCCTGCTGGGCCATCGGGCACGCCAACGGGCTGTTCGGCGCCAAGAAACTCACGCAACGGGAGGTGCTCGACGCGCTCTCGCTCAGGAACTATCTGAGCGAGCAGGGCAACGCCGTGGCACGGTTCCTGGCGGGCGACCACGCCGCCCGCTCGGAGTGGGGCACCCGCAGCGACTGGAGCTGCAGCTCGTTCCCCGACGGCTTCGAGTTCGACCGCCTCACCCCGGTCGGTCGAGCAGAGTTGCTGCTCGGCGACACCCGCGCGCTCATCCTGCGGCTGCGGGAGCAGGCGGAGGCCGACCTCGCTGACGCACCCGACGGCCGTGACACCGTCGGCGATGAAGGCTGAGCAGGCTCGCGGGTCGTGCACACGCACCGAGGCGAAAATCGTTGTGCGTCTCGTCCGGCGTCGTGCGAAGGTGACGGGCGGCCTGACCGACGTCAGCCGTGCCCCTTCCCCCTACCGAACGCCATCCTCATGCACCCCCTCACCGATACCGACCTGCGCGCGTCGTTCGTCAACGCCTCCCGACGCGAGGTCGCCCAGGCGACCCTGCCCGACCTCGAGCCCCTGGACTGGGAGCGCCTGGACTACCTGGGCTGGACCGATGCCAAGCGCCCCCAGATGTCCTACGTCGTGCTCCCCACGGGCGAGGGGCCGGTAGGGATCGTGCTGCGCACTGCGGCCCGCTCCGCCGTGCTCCGCAAGGCGATGTGCGCTTGGTGCCAGGACATCGCCGCCACCGAGGACGCCCACATGTACGTCGCCCGGCGCGCCGGCGCCCTCGGCAGGCGCGGCAACACCGTCGGGACCTTGATCTGCGCGGACTTCCGGTGCTCGCGCAACGTGCGGCGCACGCCGAGCATCGAGGAGGTCGGCAGCGACGATCCGGTGGACCGCGCCGCGCTGATCGAGCGGCGGATACAGGGTCTGCAGGAGCGATCCGCCCGGTTCGCGGCGAACGTATGCAGCGAGAGCGACGAGGACGAGCCCGAGTGAGGCCGTCGTCCTGCCACGCCCCGGCGGCGAGGCACCGGTGCGCCCACCGCGGTCGGCGTACCGACCACGGTGGGCGCCTGCGACGTCGGTGTCAGGACGTGAGCGCGATATCGCGGTAGTAGTGCCGCAGGATCGAGCTGTAGCTGTCCCCCTTCGCCGCCATGCTCTCTGAGCCGTCCTGAGACATCCAGTCACCGGCGACCCAGGCGCTGCAGACGGACGGCGAGGAGCAGTAGTGCGCCTGCAGGATCTTGCCGCTGCGGGTCATCCTGGTGCCCCAGGTCGCATCGACCGCGCTGTTGGTCGCGGCCGTCGCCGAACCGGGCCGGTATACCTGGCTCCCGGTGTCGTCGCGGACGTCGTAGCAGTGACCGCTCGGGGTCTTGGACTCCGAGTGCAGCGCGAAGTACCAGCCGAAGCTCTTCACCGCGATGGCGCCGGACTTCAACGAGGCCGAGTGCCAGCTGGAGACCCACTCGTTGGGTAGCACGTTCTTGACGTACGTCTTGAACGCCACCCGCTCCACCCGCCCGCTCCCGGTCCGATAGACCAGGATCGAGCTCGGCAGCTTGGTGTCCGTGCCGTCGGTCTTGCACCCGGTCACCGGCGGTGTGTTGCGCAGGAACTGGTGGGATGCGTCGTTGTTCTTCAGCCCTGGCTTCAGGTTGCCCTTCGTGCCCGGCTCGAAGTCCTGGTACGCGCCCGCGTAGTTGCTGTTGAAGTACACCCGCACCGTGTGCCCGCTGCGGTTCCAGACCGATGCCGCGTTGTTCTTGACGCACCTGCCCTTCCCGGTGCCGGCGCCCTTGAACTCGTAGCAGGTGGGTTGGGTGGTGCCGTAGTCGTCCAGCGAGCTGGTGAAGTCCGACACCGATCCCTTCTGGTTGCTGTTGAAGTAGTAACAGAAGTCGCCGCTGTCGCAGCTGCCGTTGCGCGAGGCCGCATGGGCGGGGGAGGACAGGGCCATCCCGCCGCCCAGGACCATCGTCGTACCGGCGATCGCGGCGAGTGCCGTGCGTGAGGTCTTCTTCATGAGATGTCCTCAGCGGCCTAGAAGTGGAGCATCCACTGGAAGGAGGCCTGGCCGCTGTTGACCCGCACGTGCGAGCGGGTGCCGTAGCGCAGCTTGTTGTTCCAGTTGTATTCCTCCACGTCGAACGACCCGTCGGAGTAGACCTTGTTGACGTACGCGACGTGCCCGACCTTGTGCACGTCGTTGACCGCGATGGCGCCCACCTTCGGCGTCTTGTCGACCTTCACGCCGGCCGCGCGGGCGGCGTTGTCCCAGTTGCCGGCGTCGCCCCAGTGCACGCCCTTCCAGTAGTTGTTGAACTTCGGCGTGTGCAGCCGGCTGGCGATCCGGTACGCCGCGAACGCCGTGCAGTTGTCCTGGGCGAATCCGCGCGGGTTGCCGTCGTAGTCGTTGCGCGGGGTCTGCGCGCCGGTCGAGGTGCTCGGCACGCCGTGGGAGGCGTTGTTGTTCTTCAGCGTGGCGTTCAGATTTCCCTTCGCGCCGGCCGCGAAGGACTGCGACGCGCCCCCGTAGTTGCTGTTGAAGTAGACCCGCATCGTCTTGCCGGTGCGGTTCCAGACCGACGCGGCGTTGTTCTTCACGCACTTGCCCTTGCCGTTGCCGGCTCCCTTGAAGACGTAGCAGCTGGGCTGCGTCGCGCCGTAGTCGGCGATCGGGCCGGTGAAGTCGGAGACCGACCCACCCTCGTTGCTGTTGAAGTAGAGGCAGAACTCGCCGGTGTTGCATTTGCCGTCCCGCGACGCGGCCTGGGCCGGGCTCGCGCACGCCAGGGTCGGGGTGGCGATCGCGACCGCGACGCCGGCCAGGGTCAGGGTCTTGTGCAGGTTCCTCATCAGATGTCCCTCCGTGGTGGTGTGGGGCGCGCCCCGGAGCGGAGCCGTCGCCTGCAATCACCGTGCGGGAGAGGTGCGGGTGTCCGGTAGGCATCGGGTGTCCCCTGACAGCGAGGCAACTGGGCAGGCCTCTGACCTGCGCAGACACCGGTCAGATCTGACAACGGCAGGTTTCTCTGACAGTCGACGAGAGCCTGGATTCGGACATGCAGAGCGGGGCGGATGTGCCCCGATGTGCAGGGCGAAAGTCAGTCGGTGACGCGCTCGCCGTCGATCCAGACTCCCGCCACGTCGGCGTCGGTCCCCAGGGCGAACGCTTTCGCCAGTGCGTTGTCGGGGTCGAGCGCGTTGCGCAGGTTCACCTGCAACGCGCCGTCGTCCGCGCCGCGTAGCCACACCGCGTCGAAGCGTTTGCCGACGGACAGGTCGCCGACGTCGTCCAGGCCGAGCATGGCGGCGCCGGCCGAGGTCGCCAGGTGCAGCAGATGTGCCGCGGTGAGCGGCACGCCGTCCGCGCCGAGCAGCTGCTGCATGAAGTACGCCTGCAGCCCCTCCTTGAACATCGAGAAACCGGTGCCCCCACCCACGTCGGTGCCGAGGGCCACGGGTACGCCGTGCTCCAGATGCCGCCGGAGCGGAAAGCTCCCGCTACCGAGGGAGGAGTTGCTGGTCGGGCAGTGCGCGACCCCCGCGCCGTGATCGGCGAGCAACCGCAGCTCCTCGTCGGTGGCGTGCACATTGTGCGCGAGGACGCTCCTGCGGCCGACGAGTCCGTGCTTGTCGTAACTGCCGACGTAACTGGTGCCGAAGAACTCCTCCACCTGCGCCACTTCGACGGTGTTCTCGTTGACGTGGGTGGTCATCCAGCCGCCCGGAATCTCATCGAGCAGCTCACCGCACACCGAGAGGAGATCGTCGCCGCAGGAGAGGGAGAACCGCGGGGTCACGGCGTACCTTGCCCGACCCGTGCCGTGCCACCTGTCCGCCAGGGCACGGCTCTGCTCCAGAGCGACGTCGGCCGAGGTCAAGAGGTCATCGCGCAGGATCCGGTCGCTCAGCACCAGCCCGCTGGTGATGCGCAGTCCGGTCGCCGCCGCCCGGCTGAAGAGCGCGTCCACGGCGGGAGCGAAGTGCGCGCCGAAGACCAGCGCGCTCGTGGTGCCGGAGCGCACCAGTGATCGCACGAAGTCGTCGGCGGTCGCCACGGCGTACGACGGGTCGGCCAGTCGGGCCTCCTCCGGCAGCGCGCAGCGCTGCAACCAGTCCAGCAGCGGCATACCGAGGCCGCCGATGGCACACACCTGCGGGTAGTGCACGTGGGTGTCGACGAAGCCGGGGAGCAGCAGTCCCCCGTCGAGGGTCTCGATGGGCTCGCCCGGGTGGTCCCGCCGCAGCTGCGCGTAACCGCCGCGGGCGAGGATCGTGCCGTCGCGGACGAGCAGTCCACCGTCCTGCTCGGCGCGCAGCCGGCCACCGGCGAACGGATCCTGGGGGGTGTCGAGCACGGTGGCCCGGTAGAGCGTCACGTGCGCGTCCTCGAAGTGGGGTGGGCGGCAGCAGCCTCGGCCGCCACGGTCTGTAGCAGCGCGGCGGCGACCGACACCGCGATCGTCGCCGGCTCCTTGCCGACCAGGTCGGGGATCCCGACCGGGCAGGTGATTCGCGTCAGCGACTCGGGCGAGTGGCCCTCCTCGAGTAGCCGCTTCTCGAAGCGGCGCCATTTGGCCGACGATCCGATCAGTCCGATCGAGCCCAGGTGGGTGCAGCGCAGCGCGGTGTCGCACAGGGCCGCGTCCTCGGCGTGATCGTGCGTCATCACCAGCACGTGGGTGCCGGCCGGCACCTGACCGAGCACCAGTTCGGGCACCGGTGAGTGGTGCCAGTGGAGCGTGGCCGGCGAATCGTCGTACACAGCAGGAAGTCTGGGCACGGCGTAGGCTGCGCGCGAGTCGACCAGGTGCAGCTCCAGGTCCTGCCGGGAGAGGATCCGCGACAGCTCCACACCGACATGGCCCATCCCGAAGATCGCGACGGACGCAACCACCGGCAGCGGCTCGAACAGCATCTGCACCTCGCCACCGCAGCACTGTGTGCCGTGCTGCACCGGCGCGCGCTCGTTGAGCGCCAGCTCCAACGACTGCGGCGATCGGGCACCGTCGGCGAGCATGGCACGGGCGCGGGCCACCGCGGTGGCCTCGAGGTTGCCGCCTCCGATGGTGCCGAACTCCTCTGCGGCGGACACCACCATCTTGGCGCCGGCCTCGCGAGGCGCGTGACCGCGCACGGAGGTGAGCGTCACGAGGACGCCGGGCTCTCTCCCAGCGCGTAAGCGTGCGATGGCGTCGATCCAATGCATCGCGATCAGGCCTTGGCCGGTTCGCTCGCGAGCTCTTCGGAGCGCGGGTGCATCGGGTGCGCATCGGGACCCGGTTGGTCCGGCACGTGCTGTTGGGCGCGCGAGCCGCGTTCCATGCCGCCGTCGGTGCGACCGGATCGGGCGTCCTCGATCGCCCAGAAGACCGCCTCGGGTGTCGCGGGCAATCCGAGCTCGACGCTCCCGCCGGGCGCACCGAATGCGGCGGCGGCCTGGCGCAGTGCCTCGCGCACGCTGAAAGCGAGCATGAGCGGGGGTTCGCCCACGGCCTTGGAGCCGTAGACCGCACCTTCCTCGTGGGCCTGCTCCAGCAGCGCCACGTTGAAGACCTCGGGCATCTCCGAGAAGCTCGGCAGCTTGTAGGTGCTGGCAGCCTGCGTCGCCAACTTGCCGCGGGTCGGCCGGTCGCTCTCGTCCCAGACCAACTCCTCGAGCGTCATCCAACCGGCGCCCTGGACGAAGCCGCCTTCGATCTGCCCGATGTCGACCAGCGGAGAGAGGCTCTCTCCCACGTCGTGCACGATGTCGACGCGCCGCGTGCGGTACGCGCCGGTGAAACCGTCGACCTCGACCTCGGCCGCGGCCACGCCGTTGGCGAAGTACTTGAACGGCTCGCCCTGCATGATCGAAGAGTCCCAGTGCAGCCCCTCGGTGCGGTAGTAACCGGCCGCCGACAGCTGCACGCGCTGGAAGTACGCGCGCTGGGTCAGATCGGCCCACAGCATCGGCTCGGCTCTGCTCCCGATCGCCGACACCACCCCGTCCTCGAACCGGATGTCGGCCGGGCTCACACCGAAGTGCTGAGAGGCGACCTGGGTGAGCCGCTCCTTGATCTGCTCGCACGCGTTCTTGATGGCGCCACCGTTGAGGTCGGTACCCGAACTGGCAGCGGTGGCAGAGGTGTTGGGCACCTTGTCGGTCCGTGTGGGAGCGAGTCGGACGGTGGTCAGGGGTACGCCGAGCGCGGTCGCGGCGACCTGCAGCATCTTGGTGTGCAGGCCCTGGCCCATCTCCGTGCCACCGTGGTTGATGAGCACCGATCCGTCCTTGTAGACCAGCACGAGCGCGCCGCCCTGGTTGAAGGCCGTGAGGTTGAAGGAGATGCCGAACTTCACCGGCGTCAGCGCGAGTCCTCGCTTGGAGTCGGCGTGCGTCGCGTTGAAACGGGCGACCTCCTGCTGCCGTCGTGTGATGTCACCGTCGGTGACCACCTGCTCCCAGGCGCGTTCCAGCCGGTCCCACTGTCGGACCGGCTGACCGTACGGTGTGGTCTGGTCCGGGCCGTAGAGGTTCTGTCGGCGCAGGTCGGCCGGGTCCTTGCCGAGCAGCGGGGCGCACCGGCCGAGGATGTCCTCGATCACGAGCATCCCCTGAGGCCCCCCGAACCCGCGGAACGCCGTCTGCGAGGTCTTGTTGGTCCGGGCGATGCGACCGTTGACCCGCACGTTGGGGATCCAGTACGCGTTGTCGATGTGGCAGACCGCCCGCGCGAGCACCGGTTCGGACAGGTCCAGGCTCCAGCCACCGTCGGCGGTGAGCGTCGCGTCCAGCGCGACCAGCGAACCGTCGGCGTCGAAGCCGACCCGCCACTGGGTGTGGAAACCGTGCCGCTTGCCGGTCATGGACATGTCGAGGGTGCGGTTCAGGCGCAAGCGCACCGGGCGCCCGGTGAGCACCGAACCCAGAGCGGCGATCGCCGCGAGGCCGTGCGGCTGCATCTCTTTGCCGCCGAAGCCGCCGCCCATCCGCAGGCACTGGACGGTCACCTCGTGAGAGTGCAGACCGAGGACGTGGGCGACGATCTCCTGCGTCTCGCTCGGGTGCTGGGTGCTGCTCTGTACGAAGATCTGACCGTTCTCGTCGACCATGGCCAGCGCGCAGTGGGTCTCCAGGTAGAAGTGCTCCTGGCCCTTGAACTCGAATTCGCCGTGGAAGACGTGCGCGGCGTCCTGCAGCCCGCGGTCGATGTCGCCCCGCTCCATGTGGGGCTGGGCGCCCTGGAAGGCCTCGGCGGCGATCGCCTCCCGGGCCGTCATCAGCGAGGGGAGCGGTTCGTAGTCGATCTCGATGGCCGCGGCACCCAGCCGGGCGGCCTCGAGGGTCTCGCCGAGCACCCACACGATGGCGTGGCCGTAGAACATGGCCTCCGTCGGGAAGAGCGGCTCGTCGTGCTTCACCCCCGCGTCGTTCACGCCCGGCACGTCGTCGGCACTGAGCACGCGGACGACGCCCTCGACGTCGAGCGCCGGAGAGGTGTCGATCCGGGTGACCGCGGCATGGGCGTGCGGGGCCTGCACCGGCCAGGCGTGCAGGCAGTCCTTGGTGCGACCGACGAGATCGTCGGTGTAGAGCGCCCTCCCCGTCACGTGCAGGTCGGCAGCCTCGTGCGGAATCGGGTGCCCGACGACAGGGTTGGCGGGACGTTCGGAGAGTGAGCTCATGCGTCGACCTCCTTCGTCGCGGTCTGCGAGTGGAATTTGAGCAGCGCCGTACGCAGCATCGCCGCGCGGTACCGGCTGCTGGCCCGGTGGTCGTCCATGGGTGTGCCGGTCGCGCCGAGCACCCGGGCCGCGGCCTGCGCGGTCTGCAGGGTCCACGGCCGGCCCTCCAGGGCGGCCTCGGTCTCGTAGGCGCGCAGCGGGTCGCGGCGACGCCGCCGAGCCCGATCCGTGCGCGGCGTACGACGCCGTCCTCGATGTCGACCGCGAACGCCACGGCCACGCTGGAGATGTCGTCGAACCGGCGTTTGGCGATCTTGTGGAACGCCGCGGACGCGGCCAGCGGCAACGGGATCCGGACGGCCTTGATCAGCTCGTCGCTGTCCCGGATGGTCTGCCGGTACCCCGTGAAGTAGTCGGCCAGCGGCACGACCCGCTCACCCCGGGTGCTGGCGAGCACCAGTTGTGATTCCAGGGCCAGCAGGACGGGAGGGCTGTCGCCGATGGGCGAACCGGTGCCGAGGTTGCCCCCCAGGGTGGCTCCGTTGCGGATCAGACGGGAGGCGAACTGCGGGAAGAGCTCGGCCAGCAACGGCACGCGGCCGTCGAGGCGTCGTTCGATCTCCGAGAGGGTGAGCGCGGCGCCGATCTCGACGTGGTCGGGGCCCTCGTGCAGCTCACGCAGCTCGGGGAGCCGGTCGATGGCCACCAGCACGGGTGAGCGCGCCATCAGCAGGTTGGCGGCGACCCCCCAGTCGGTCGATCCCGCGACCAGCCGGGTCTCCCGGTCGTCGCCCAGCAGGGTCATGGCCTCGTGCAGCGTGGACGGGCGGACGAACTCGTGCACCCCGTCGGTGACGCGGGTCGGGACGGCCTCGGGTGCCGGTTCACTGCGGCGGTGCGCGAGGGGGTCCTGCGCCGACGGCCGGCCCAGGGCGTACGCAGCGTCGCGGATCGGGCGGTACCCGGTGCACCGGCACAAGTTCCCCGAGAGCGCGTGCAGGTCGAAGCCGTTCGGGCCGTGCTCGTGATCGGTGGAGGTCTCGGCGCCGGTGTCCATCGCGACGGTCGTCGAAGAGGTCGCCGAGTCGGCGCCGTGCGCCGCCGGCGCACGATCCGCGCGGTAGTACTCGGCGGCCATGCTGCACACGAATCCCGGTGTGCAGTAACCGCACTGGGAGCCTCCGCGGTGGGCCATCTCCTCCTGCACGGGGTGCAGTCCGTCGCTCCCGCCGAGGCCTTCGGCCGTCACGATCTCCTGGCCGTCGTACCCGACGGCCGGCGGCAGGCACGCGTTCACCGCGACCCAGGACGAACCCGCACCGTCCGGCCGGGACACGAGCACCGAGCAGGCGCCGCACTCGCCCTCGGCGCACCCCTCCTTCGCGCCGGTCAGACCCTGCCCGCGCAGATAGTCCAGCAGGCTGAGGTAGGAGGGGGTCCGGGCCAGGGACCGGCGGGTCCCGTTGACGGTGATCTGTGGGCTCTGCGAAGGGGAGTTCGTCATCGCCGGCTCCTGACTGCGTGGTCGCGAAGGCTCTTGCCATGATCTGGCAAAGCATGGTTCGACGGCAGTACACGGGCCCGGTTATCCATGCAGAACAGGCCCTTCGCTGGTGTGAGTGTAGACACATCGCCAGGACGCCGACCGGTGTCCCGGGGAGCATCACCGACGTGATCTGCGCACGGCACGACGTACGTCATCCCTGCCCCGACCACGGTCAGTACGCGCGGACGCGCGCCGAGTTGATCGGGTTCGCGTCCGCCACGAGGCGGTCGAAGCGGTAGCCGGCGATCTTGGCGATCTCGACCAGCGCGATGTTGTGCTCCTGCACCGAGGAGTTGCGCATCCGGACCCAGCCGTGGCGGATGAGGTCGTCGAAACTGCCCTCGTCGCGCACGCAGATGACCAGCGGGAAGCCGAACTGTTCCTCGTACGCCGCGGTGAGCTCGTCGAGGTCGGACTGGTCCTGCTCGCCCAGGTGGGTCAGGCCGCGGGTGCCCTGGTCCTCCAGCGACTCCACGGGGGCGTCACCTCCCAGAGCCTGCCCGAGGCGCGGGTAGGCGTTGACCAGTTCGACCTGCTCGGCCGACGTCGCGGCGAAGAGTGCCTCCTGGAACGCCTGGCGCAGGTCCCGACTGTCGCTGAACGGTCGCTGCCCGAAGGCGCGCTCGACCATCCACGACGGACCCTGGAAGAGGCTGCCGAAGGTCTGCACGAACTCCTCCTGCGTCATCTCGTTCACCTGCTCGAGGCGCACCAGGTGCCCCGGGGCGCCTGCCACGGCCGGGCCGAGGCCCGATCCGAGGTGGAAGAAGACGATGTAGAGGACGAACGCCGCGATGCTGCCGATCGTGATGCCGCTGCCCAGGAAGACCTGCAGCGAATCGGGCAGCGACTTGGCGACGTCCGGTTGCGCGGTGACGAAGGTGGCCAGCCCGAGGCTGCTCGCGACGATGATGACGTTGCGGTGGTCGTTGAAGTCCACCTTCGTCAGGGTCTGGATGCCGACGACCGCGACCGTGGCGAACATCGCCAGACCCGCGCCGCCCAGCACCGGTGACGGGATGCCGGCCACGACCGCGCCGGCCTTGGGCAGCAGGCCCAGGATGATCATGAACCCGCCGGCGGCGGCGACGACGTACCGGCTCTTGATCCGGGTCAGGCGCACCAGACCGACGTTCTCGGCGAAGCAGGTGTAGGGGAAGGAGTTGAGGACGCCGCCGATCACGGTCGCGAGACCGTCGGCGCGGAGCGCGCGGGTGACGTCCTCGCCGCCCACCCGCTTCTCGACGATCTCGCCGGTCGCGAAGACGTCGCCGGTGGTCTCCACCGCGGTGATGAGCATGACGATGATCATCGAGATGATCGCGGCCACCGCGAACTTCGGCGTGCCGAAGTGGAAGGGCGTGGTGACTCCGACGATGTGAGAGCTGCCGACATCGCTGAACTTGGCGTCGCCCAGGCTCCAGGCGATCGCCGTGCCGACGATCAGCCCGATGAGGACGGCGACCGTCGCGATGAAGCCGCGGAAGATGCGCTGGATCGCGACGATGAGCAGCACGGTGCCGATCGCGTAGAGGATCCACCGGCCGTTGCCGGGCTCGGATTTGCCGGTGAGCGGGTTCATCACCGCGTCACCGGCAGCGACCGGCAGCAGCGACAGGCCGATGATGGTGATGACCGAGCCGGTCACGACCGGCGGGAAGAAGCGGATCAACTTGCCGAAGAACGGAGCGATCGCCAGCGTGAAGAGGCCGGCGATGAGCACCGACCCGTAGATGTAGAGCAGGCCGTTGACGCCGCCGCCGTGACTGACGCCGATCGAGATCATCGGTGCCACCGCGGTGAAGGTCACCCCCTGCAGCAGGGGCAGCCTGACGCCGACCTTCCAGAAGCCGATCGACTGGATGATGCTGGCGATGCCGCAGGTGAACAGGTCCGCGTTGATCAGATGGATGAGATCCGGCGTGCTCAGTTTGATGGCGCTCGCGAGCAGGATCGGGACGATCACCGCGCCGGCGTAGAAGGCCAGGACGTGCTGGATGCCGTAGATCGCCAGCTGTGGTGCGGGCAGGACCTCGTCGACCGGATGAACGGGTGGGCGGGTGGAGGCGGGTGCGGCTGTTACGGTCATCGGTGCTCCTTGGACTGCTTATATTCCGCTAGACGTAACTAATATTCCGTGATGCGAAATGCTAGACAGTGACTCAGGTCACGTCAAGGATTTGTCGGCACCAGCGCACGCGGGGTGGACGCGTCGGGCTGTTACTTGGAATTGACGCTGGCACAGGGGTTTTCGTGCCAGATCGGGGTGTCCCGGCTGTACGGCGCGATCGGCGCCCCGGGACTGGGGCAGACCTGTTACCAGGCCTGCCCGGGGTCATAGGCAGCTGACATGTCGACATCGGCCGAGCGCTTCACGGTGGCCTCGATCAGGCCGTACGGCCGGTCGTCGGCGTGGAAGACCTCGTTGTCGTTCGAGAGATCGAACGGTGACAGGTCGATGACGAAGTGGTGCTTGTTGGGGCAGCTGAGCCGGATCTCGGCGACGCCGGGCGCGGCGTCGAGGGCCTTCTGGCCCATCTCCCAGATCGTCTGCTGCAGCGCGTAGCTGTAGGAGTCGGCGAAGGCGGTCGTGAGCGCGTCGACGACGGTGTCGAAGGCGCCGTTCCAGTCGGCGTTCTCGTTCGACTCGTGCGCCCACCGTGCCGTCACGGCGGTCGCCATCACGCGGTCGTTGGTGGGCTGCAGGGTGGTGTAGCGATCCTGGTAGAAGCCGTGGAACTCTGAATCGGTGGTCTTCAGGACGACGTACCCCGTGAGACCGCTGACGACGCTGGCCGGCCGGTCGCCGTCGTTGCCCCGACGGACCGTCACCGTGCGCACGTAGTCGTCGACACGGCGGAACGCATGCGGTTGATCGCCGATCCGCTGCCAGGGGAAGGCCTCGACGGTGATCGTGGCCGATGCGACCTGGGGCACGTCGTCGACGAAGTGGTCGGCGAGCGCGACCGCGAAGGACTCCGGCGCGCGGACCGCGTCACCGGCCTCCTTCGCGAACGCGTTGACGGTGTTCTTGCACGCGTCGGTGGTGAGGACGTTGGCCTGGTCGCCGGTGATGTGCGCGTCGGCGAAATCACCGCTCAGCGCCACGCTGACGTTGTAGTCGACGATGTCGTGGCGGCTCTCGCGGCTCTCGCGGAAGACACGCACGACGTGCACCTCGGCCTTGCCGTACTGGTTGTGACCCAAGACGTAGGACATGGGTGGTTCAGCTCCCTCGGTAGGTCGAATAGGCGAACGGACTGAGTAGGACGGGCACGTGGTAGTGCCGTTCGTCGGTGACGACGAAGGTGATGCAGACCTCGGGGTAGAACGCCTCGACGTCGTGCGCGGCGAAGTAGTCGCCGGTCACGAAGACGATGCGGTGGGTGCCCGGGTCGAGCGGGGTGTCGGCAAGGCTCGTGACGCGGCCGTCGTCGTCGGTGATGCCCGATCCGATGCGGTGCCAGTCGTTCTCGATGCCGCGTGCGAAGGCCTCGACGGGGATGCCGGCGGCCGGCACACCGCGTACGGCGTCCAGCACGTGGGTGGACAGGGTGCTCATCGGACCATCGCCTCCAGGCGCAGACGGGTGATCATCCGCAGTTGCTCGATGACCTCGGCGAGCTCGGTCTGCTCGTCGTTGTCCATCCTGCGGTGCAGCTCGGCGAGGATCTCGGCCGGCGTGCGACCGGCGGCGCGGATGAGGAAGACCCGGTCGAAGCGCCGCTCGTAGGCGCGGTTTCCCTGCAGGAGGTCGTGTCGGACCTGGTCGTCGGCATCGGTGACCGAAGCCTGCTCGGCTCGGGAGAAGTGCCCGGACGCGGAGGAGCCGGCCGGTCGCTCGCCGATCCGAGGGTGGTCGGCGAGGGCGTCCGCCACATCCTGCTCGGTCAGGGCTGCGAAGGCGGTGTCGGAGGCACTGAGCAGGCGATCGCGATCGCCGTACGGGCGGCCCTGCACCATTCGGCGCACCCAACTCGGCGCTGCACAGCACGTCCGCAGCAGATCGGACGCGCGGTCGGCCGCGAGGTCGTCGAAGACGCCTGCCGGGAGCGAGTGGATGTCGGTCACGTGGTCTCTTTCGTCATGCGAAATTTATATTCCGCGATAAGGAATATGACACTCGTCACGTCGGTCGTCAAGAGGCTGGTGCGAACGGCGGTGGGCATCGTGCCCGGACAGCGCCGCCTGGTTTCGGCCGCTCGCTGCCGCTACGCGGTGGCGCTGTCGAGGTCGCTCGCGAGGCGCGCGGCGACGTCCTGCAGGAACGGGATCGCGCGTTTGCGCACCGCGCCGGTGATCCGGCTGGACGGTGCGGACATCGAGACCGACATCAGGGCGGTAGCGCTGGGCACGGCGACGGCGATGCAGGTCACCCCGAGCTCCATCTCGCCGTCCTCGGTGGCGTACCCGTTCTTGCGGATGCGGGCCAGCTCGGTGAGCATCACGTCGGGATCGGTGATGGTCTTGTCGGTCATCGCGGGCATGCCGGCGCGCCCCAGGATCGCGAGGACCTCCTCATCGGGCAGCTGCGCCAACAGCGCCTTGCCCGCGGCGCGGCAGTGGGGCGGGACGTGCCGGCCCAGGTCGGTGAACATCCGCAGCGCACGCGGCGACGGCACCTGCCCCACGTAGACGAGCTGGTCGCTGTCGAGCGTCGCGAGGTTGGCGGTCTCGCCGAACTCCTGCACGATGCGGCTCAACTCGGGCGCGCTCCGGGAGCCGAACGCGATCAGGGCGGTCGCGCCCAGCGGGATCAGCCGCGAGCCGAGCGCGTACCGGCGGTCGGGCAGCTGTCGCAGGTACCCGCGATCCGCCAGGGTGCGCACGATCCGGTGGATGGTCGGCATCGGCAGGCCGGAGACGTTGCTCATCTCGACCAGGGCCATCTCACCGCCTGCGGCGTCGATGGCCTCCAGGATGTCCAGGGCACGTCCCACCGACTGCACGCCACCGCTTCTGCCGCCGTCAGCCATGAACTCTCCTCGGGTGTGGTGCGAGATCGGTGCGACGCTGTCACGCTCGACGTCGGACGCACACGGTGGATCGGCGCAGGATCGTGCGACCGCCGATTCGGGTCCCAAGCGTAGTTGGTGCTCGTCCCCGCCGGGCGGTATCAGCTGCTACGTTCCGGCATACGAAATTAATCTTCCAAAATGAGCTGGAGGAGAGACCGATGGCCGATGACGCCACCGAAGACCTGATCGCCGAGCTGGATCACCTGCTCGCGGGCGCCGACCGGGACCTGACGGCGGGCTACCCCGGGGACCGGGTGGATCGCGCACCCGTGCACACCGTCTACGTGCCCGCCGATCGGTACGACGCCGGCACGCCGCAGGCCTGGGGTCGGGAGGCCCTGCGGCTGCTCGACGACTACGCGCCGACCGCCGACGCACTCGCGGGCGCCACCGGGCTGGCACCCGAGCGGCTCGCCGACGTCTACGACCGGGTGCGAGCCAAGCTCGTCCGCGAGCCCATCGAGGATCTGCGGGTCGACTTCGAGGACGGTTACGGCCGACGTGCCGAGGGCGTCGAGGACGGGGATCTCGCACACGCGCTCGCGGCGTACGAGAGCCAGCGCGCGGACGGCACCCGCCCCGCGTGGTGGGGGATCCGCTTCAAGGCGTTCGAAGCGCCGACCCGCGAACGCGGTGTACGCACCCTGGCGCGGTTCCTCGAGCAGACCTGCACGGGGGTCGGGTGCCGGACGGGCTCACCCTCACGCTGCCCAAGGTCACGTCCGTCGACCAGGTGCGGGCGATGGCGCTGGCGCTGGAACGGATCGAGGTCACGCTCGGCCTTCCCGCCCGTTCGATCGGATTCGAGATCCAGATCGAGACCGCGCAGGCGATCCTGGCAGCGGACGGCACTGCGGCGGTGGCGACGATGGTGCATGCGTCCGGTCGGCGCGCGACGAGCCTCGTGTACGGCACGTTCGACTACAGCGCGGGCCTCGGTGTGGCGGCGCCCTACCAGGCGCCCGACCACCCGGTGGCCGATCACGCCAAGGCCGTCATGCAGGTCGCCGCCGCTCAGACCGGCGTGACCGTCTCGGACGGTGCCACGAACGTCGTCGACTTCACCTCGGCCGAGGCGGCGGGCGCGACCTGGGCACTGCACACCGCGCTCGTGCTGCGCTCGCTGCGGTGGGGCATCTACCAGGGCTGGGACATGTGCCCGGGCCATCTGGTCTCCCGCTACGTCGCCACCTACCTCTTCTTCCGCGAGGCCCTGCGCCCGGCGGCGGCCAGGCTCGCGGCGTACGTCGGGCGGGTGGAGGGCGGAGTGATGGACGAGCCGGCCACCGCCCGGATGCTCGCGTCGGCGCTGTTGCGCGGCGTCCGCTGCGGCGCGGTCGACGAGGACGAGGTACGGCAGCTGGCAGGTCTCTCGGTCGAGCAGCTGGTCGACCTCACCCGCTGACTTCGCGGCGGTTCGCGGCGGAGAGGGGCCTTCCGGTCGAAGGGGTTTACGGATGTGCCTTCCTCCGGCTATTCTGAATGGCGGAATATAACTTCCACGATGCGGAACAAGGAGAACGATGGTGACTTCGACCCGGTACGCGGTGAACATCTCGATCCTGTTCACCGAGATCCCCTTCCTGCAGCGTCCCGCCGCGGCGCGGGCCGCCGGCTTCGACGCCATCGAGTGCTGGTGGCCGTGGGAGACGGCGACGCCGACCCAGAAGGAGCAGGACGACTTCATCCGTGCCGTGCAGGACGCCGGAGTGCGGCTCATCGGCCTGAACTTCTTCGCCGGCGACATGCCGGGCGGCGAGCGCGGCCTGGTCAGCTGGGTGGAACGGCAGCAGGAGTTCCTGGTCAACATCCCGGTCGTCGTCGAGCTCGGCCGCCGGAGCGGGTGCCGCGCGTTCAACGCCCTCTACGGCAACCGCGTTCCCGGTGCCGACGTGGCCGCGAGCGACGCGGCCGGCGTCCGGGCACTCGCGACGGCGGCCGCGGCGGTCGCCGAGATCGGCGGCGTCGTACTCCTGGAGCCGGTGAGCGGGTGTCCGGACTACCCCCTCAAGACCGCGGCCGACGTGTTCGCGGTCATCGGTCGGGTCCGGCGGCAGACCGGCGTCCACAACGTGCAGTTCCTCTGCGACCTCTACCACCTCGCGGCGAACGGCGACGACCTCGACGCGGTCGTCCGGGAGTACGGCGACCGCGTCGGCCACGTGCAGATCGCCGACGATCCCGGGCGTGGTGAACCGGGCACCGGTCGGCTGGACCTGGCGGGGTACGTACGCCGGCTGCAGGACGCGGGATACCGCGGCTACGTGGCGCTGGAGTACAAGACCGCCTGCACCACCGAAGCCGGCCTGGACGGCTGGCTGCCGAGGGGCGAACGAGGCGCGACCGGCGCCGACAACGTCCGCGAGACCAACGACAGGAGCACCGTATGAGCACGTGCATCGCCTTCATCGGCCTGGGCATCATGGGCAGCCCGATGGCGGTTCATCTGCAGGAGGCCGGCCACCAGGTGACCGGCTACGACCCCACGCCGGACAAGACGGCGGCCCTGGTGGCCGCGGGAGGTCGCGCCGCGGGCTCCGCCGCCGAGGCGATCCGCGACGCGGAGGTGATCGCGGTGATGGTGCCCGACAGCCCGCACGTCGCATCGGTGCTGCAGGACGAGGGCGGGGTCTTCGACTCCGCCGCGTCCGGTGCGCTGATCATCGACTTCTCCTCGATCCGCCCGGACGTCACGGCCGAGCTCGCCTCGACCGCGAAGGCTCGGGGCCTGCGGATCATCGACGCTCCCGTCTCAGGCGGCGAGGCGGGTGCGAAGAACGCCGCGTTGTCGATCATGGTCGGCGGCTCGGCGGAGGACTTCGAGCTCGCCCAGCCGCTGCTCGACGTCGTCGGGAAGACCGTCGTCCACGTCGGTCCGTCGGGTGCCGGCCAGACCGTCAAGGCCGCCAACCAGCTGATCGTGGCGATCAACATCGAGGCCGTCGCCGAGGCTCTGGTCTTCCTCGAGGCGTACGGCGTCGACACGAAGGCCGCGCTCGACGTGCTCGGCGGCGGCCTCGCGGGAAGCGCCGTGCTCGAGCAGAAGCGCGACAACATGACCACCCGCAGCTTCGAGCCGGGATTCCGGATCGACCTGCACCACAAGGACATGGGCATCGTCACCTCCGCCGCGCGGGAGGCCGGGGTCGTGCTGCCGCTCGGCGCGCTCGCGGCTCAGCTGGTCGCCTCGGTGCGCGCGTGCAGCGGTGGCGGCCTGGACCACTCGGCGCTGCTGCAGGGTGTCGAACGACTCTCCGGAGGTTCCAAGTGACGATCATGCGGGCGGTCGACGCCGCCGTACTCATCCTGGAGAAGGAGGGCGCGACACAGCTGTTCGGGCTGCCCGGCGCCGCCATCAACCCGTTCTACAGCGCGGTCCGCGACCACGGCGGGATCAGGCACGTGCTGGCCCGTCACGTCGAGGCCGCCTCGCACATGGCCGAGGGCTACACCCGCGCGGCCGCCGGCAACATCGGCGTCTGCGTGGGGACGTCGGGGCCGGCCGGCACCGACATGATCACCGGGCTGTACTCCGCCTCCGCCGATTCCGTCCCGATGCTCGCGATCACCGGTCAGGCACCGGTGGCCAAGCTGCACAAGGAGGACTTCCAGGCGGTCGACATCGCCGCGATCGCCGCACCGGTGGCCAAGTGGGCCGTCACGGTGATGGAGGCGGGCCAGGTGCCCGGCACCTTCAGCAAGGCCTTCCACCTGATGCGATCGGGGCGTCCCGGGCCCGTGCTGATCGACCTGCCGATCGACGTGCAGATGGCTCAGATCGACTTCGACATCGACACCTACGAGCCGCTGAAGGTCGCCCGGCCCGAGGCCACAGCCGCCCAGGCGCAGCGGATCCTCGACATGCTGGCCGCCGCCGAGCGTCCGGTGATCGTCGCGGGCGGTGGCATCGTCACGGCCGACGCGGCCGAGGACCTGGTGGCGTTCGCCGAGCTCACCGGCATCCCCGTCATCCCCACCCTCATGGGGTGGGGCGCCATCCCCGACGACCACCCCCTCATGGCCGGGATGGTCGGTCTGCAAACGTCGCACCGCTACGGCAACGAGACCCTGCTCGCCGCGGACTTCGTACTCGGCATCGGCAACCGGTGGGCCAACAGGCACACCGGCGGCATCGACACCTACACCGCCGGGCGCACCTTCGTGCACGTCGACATCGAGCCCACCCAGATCGGCCGCGTCTTCGCTCCCGACTACGGCGTGGTCTCGGACGCGGGCGCCGCACTGCGCCGCCTGATCGAGGTCGGGCAGGGGAGCCGGCTGCCCGACCGCTCGGCCTGGGCGCAGGAGTGCCGCGAACGTCGCGGCCGGTTGCACCGCAAGACCAATTTCGACGTGGTGCCGATCAAGCCGCAGCGGGTCTACCAGGAGATGAACGCCGCGTTCGGGACCGACGCGACGTACGTCTCGACGATCGGGCTGTCGCAGATCCAGGCAGCGCAGCTGCTGCACGTCTACCACCCCCGGCACTGGATCAACGCCGGGCAGGCCGGTCCGCTCGGCTGGACGCTCCCGGCGGCACTCGGGGTGGCCACGGCGAGCCCGGACGCCAACGTCGTCGCGCTCTCGGGTGACTACGACTTCCAGTTCCTGCTGGAGGAGCTGGCCGTGGGCGCGCAGTTCAACATCCCCTACATCCACGTCGTGGTGAACAACGCCTACCTCGGCCTGATCCGGCAGAGTCAGCGCGGCTTCGACATGGACTACTGCGTCCAGCTCGCCTTCGACAACATCAACGCCGAGGAGGGTGCGGACGCGACCGTGAGGGGCTACGGCGTCGATCACGTCCGAGTCGTGGAAGGACTGGGCTGCAAGGCCATCCGTGTGACCGAACCGGACGCCATCCGGGACGCGCTGGAGGACGCGAAGAAACTTCGCGACGAATTCCACGTGCCGGTCGTCGTGGAGGTCATCCTGGAGCGCGTGACCAACGTGTCGATGGGTACCGAACTGGACAACATCGTGGAGTTCGAAGAGCTGGCCGCCCGGGGCGAGGACGCCCCCGGTGCGGTCGTGGCGTTGCTGGACTGATGGTGCGCATCGTCGTCGCCGTCGACAAGTTCAAGGGCTCGCTGACCGCTCGGGACGCCGCGGCCCGCATCGCCGCGGGCCTGCGGTCGGTGGATCCCTCGATCGAGGTCGTCACCGCACCGGTGGCCGACGGCGGCGACGGCACGGTCGATGCCGCGATCGACGCGGGTTTCGACTCTCGCACGGTCACCGTGGACGGACCCACCGGTGCACCGGTCGAGGCGAGGTACGCGATGCTCGCGGAGCGAAGCGGCGTCACCTGCGTGGTGGAACTGGCCAACTCCTGCGGCCTGCAACTGCTCCCGAGCGGTGCGGCGGCGCCCATGACCTCGTCGACCCGGGGCCTCGGACAGGTGATGGGCGCGGCTCTGGACGCCGGGTGCGGTCGCCTCGTGGTCGGCGTCGGCGGCAGTGCCAGCACCGATGGCGGTGCCGGGATGCTGTCGGCGCTCGGCGCGCGCATCCTGGACGCCGCCGGACGTCCTGTCGGCCCCGGCGGCGGCGCGTTGATCGACGTACGCCGGGTCGACCTGACCGCGGCCCGCGCGCGCCTGGCCAGGGTCCGTCTCGAACTCGCCTGCGACGTGGACAATCCGCTGACGGGTGAGCACGGTGCCGCCGCCGTGTACGGCCCGCAGAAGGGCGCCGACCCCGACCAGGTGCGCGTCCTGAACGACGCGCTCGCACACTTCGCGTCGCTGGGTGACCGCACGCTCGCACGTCGTCCGGGCGCGGGGGCCGCCGGCGGAACGGGATACGCCGCCCTGCTGCTCGGCGCCCGGCTGAGGTCCGGCATCGAGACGCTCCTGGAGATCACCTCGTTCACCGACTCGCTGCGCGGAGCCGATCTGGTGATCACGGGGGAGGGATCCCTCGACGCACAGAGTCTGCGCGGGAAGACGCCGATGGGGGTCGCGAACGCGGGACGGACGGCCGGCATCCCCGTGCACGCCGTCGCCGGGCGGGTGACGGTCTCAGCGGAGGAACTGCATCTCGCCGGTATCGACGCTGCCTACGCGCTCACGGACATCGAGCCCGACGTCGCGACCTGTATCAAGGACGCCGGCCCGCTGCTGGAACGCCGCGCCGCGGCGCTGCTCACCGACGTGCTGGAAAGGACCCGCTGACCATGCCCGAAGCATTCGATCAGATCTTCGTGGCATCCCGGGCCGTCGTCGCCGGGATCGAGCGGCCGGCCGTCGTCGGTGTCCGCGCCGGGACCATCGCCGCGGTCGGGACGGGCGACGCCGACGCCGACTGGAGCGGCGAACGCATCCGGTTGGCCGACGACGAGGTGCTGGTGCCGGGGATGGTCGACACGCATGTGCATGTCAACGAGCCCGGCCGCACCGACTGGGAGGGCTTCGCGTCCGCGACGAGTGCCGCCCTCAGCGGCGGGACCACCACGTTGCTGGACATGCCGCTCAACAGCCTGCCGCCCACGACCACGCTGCAGGCATTGCGGGTCAAGCAGGACGCGGCGCGCGGTCAGTGCTTCATGGACGTCGGGTTCTGGGGCGGCGCGGTCCCGGGCAATCTCGACCAGCTCGGGCCGCTGCACGACGCCGGGGTGTTCGGCTTCAAGTGCTTCCTGATCGACTCCGGGGTGCCGGAGTTTGCGCCACTGTCGAGCAGCGAACTGGTGCAGTACATGCAGCGCGTCGCCGAGCTCGGTGCGCTGATGATCGTGCATGCCGAGGATCCGGACGTGATCGCGGCGGCTCCGCAGGCCCGCGGTCGGCGGTACTCCGACTTCGTCGCCTCCCGCCCGGACTCCAGCGAGGTGTCCGCGATCCACACCGTCATCGAGGCCGTCCGCCGCACGGGCGCCCGTGCGCACATCCTGCACCTGTCGAGCGCCGCCGCCCTCGATGAGCTGCGCGCCGCCAAGGCGGAGGGTCTGCCGTTGACCGTCGAGACGTGTCCGCACTATCTGACCTTCGCCGCCGAGACCATCCGCGACGGCTCCACCACGCACAAGTGCTGCCCCCCGATCCGTGGCGAGAGCAATCGCGACGAGCTCTGGGAGGGACTGAGTGACGGCACGATCGACATGGTCGTGAGCGACCATTCCCCCTGCACGGTGGACCTCAAACAGCTCGACTCCGGGGACCTCGGCACCGCTTGGGGCGGCGTCGCATCCGTCGAGGTCGCCCTGCGGGCCGTCTGGACGGGTGCCCGTGAGCGGGGCATCGAGCTGGCGCGCGTCGTCGACTGGATGAGTACGAGGCCGGCCGCCGTCGTGGGCCTGACCGAGCAGGGCGGCATCGACGTCGGCCGACGTGCCGATCTGGTCGCCTTCGCACCGGAGGAGAGCCTGACCGTCGACGCCCGGCGGTTGCACCACAAGAACAAGCTCACGGCGTACGACGGGATCACCCTGCGCGGGGCAGCCCGGCGTACCTGGCTCGGAGGGCGCGAGGCGAGCACCGCACACGCGGACGGCCGCTTCCTCGTCCGTAGTGACACCCCTGCCCCGACCCGCATCGCAACGAGCCGTGAGCCCGACCCCAAGGAGACGCCATGAACGACGCCCCGGACTTCACCCGACTGCCCGACCTGGCCTCGCGCCGTCTGGGAGCAGGGGTGGTGGCGGCCAGCGACGAGCTGTTCGCCGAGAAGGAGAACCTCATCAAGGCGGACGCCCCGACGTACGCCAGTTTCACCTTCGGCAACAAGGGTCAGGTGTACGACGGGTGGGAGACCCGGCGTCGCCGCGAGCCCGGGATCGACTGGGCCGTGATCCGGCTCGGCTCGCCGGGCATCGTGCACGGCGTCCTGGTCGACACCTCGTTCTTCACGGGCAACTACCCGCCGCAGGTGTCGCTGCAGGGCGCGTACATCGACGGCTACCCAGCGCCCGACGAGCTCTCAGACGCCGACTGGTTCGAGCTGGTCGGGGTGCAGCCGGTCCAAGGGGACAGCGTCAATCCGTTCACGGTGTCGCAGCGTCGCCTGGTGTCGCACGTGCGCCTGCGGATGCACCCGGACGGCGGCATCGCGCGCCTGCGGGTGCACGGTGAGGTCGTGCCCGACCCTCGTCTGGTGGCGCAGGGTCAGGTCGACCTGGTGGCCGTGGAACTCGGCGGCAAGGTCACCGACTGCTCGAACATGTTCTACTCGGCGCCGGCCAACCTCATCCTGCCCGGTGAGGCACGCTCGATGGGCGAGGGGTGGGAGACCTCCCGCCGGCGCGACGACGGCCACGACTGGGTGCAGTTCGCGCTCGCCGGACCGGGCGCCGTCCGCATCGTCGAACTCGACACGCGGCACTTCGTCGGCAACGCGCCGGGGTGGGCGCGTCTCACCGGCACCTCGGTCGACGGCCAGCAGGTCGAGATCCTGCCCCGCACGCGCCTGCAGCCGGACACCCGTCACCGGTTCCGGGTTTCGGCCATCGATGGCATGAATGGCCTGGATGGGCTGGAGGGACAGAACAGCCCGGATATCGTTGCGGCCCGGCTCGAGGTCTTCCCGGACGGTGGGATGGCGCGGGTGCGGTTGTGGGGACCGCTGACCGATCGTGGCCGGTCCGACATCGGCGCGCGGTGGCGCAATGCCGGCGGTGTGATGGCACAGTGAGGGTGTGACGTCGAGCACCCCCGGGAGTCCCCGCGATTCACGCGTCGAGGGGAGGTCCGTGCCCACCCTGGGAGGTCCACACCATAAAATTGCTGCCATGGCACCGAACGTCGATGCACAACGAGGATGCATGTGCGGGCATACGTTCGATTCGCACGAGCATCTGCGGCGTGGCACCGACTGCGCGTTCCGTCGGGAGTGCGGGTGCCTGCGCTTCCGCCCCGCCGAGCCCAAGGGGCCGGTGGAGATCGTTCAGCGCTGGTGGTGGACCGGCCGCCGATGACGTCGGGTCAGGCGGCGGGTACGGCGGTGTCGGCCGGAGCAGGTCGCGTCGTGGTGGGGGTGTAGTTCGCCGCCTTGCCACGCACGTAACCGGCCACCGTCGTCGCTGTGCCGGCGAGGATCGCTCCCGCGCCGAGCAGATGGCGCGGACTGACGTTGAACAGTTCGCGCAGCACCGCACGCGGGAGCACAGCGGCGACGTAGCGGCGTTCGGAAGCCAGAGCCGCGTCCTGGCCGACCATCCGAGACACTGCGGCCTTGGACACGCCCTCGGCGTAGCACCGGGAGAACAGGTAGGACCAGGTCAGCCGATCCGGGCTCACCCGGTGGGCGGCTCGCGCGCGGGGCTCGAAGACGAAGGAGGAATCGGGCACCGACTGCGCGATACGGATGCACATCTCGGTCTCCTCGCACCCCAGCGGGATACGACCGATCCTGCCGAGATCCTCGCTGAACATCCCCACCTGCCCGAAGACCTCGGCGCGCATCGACATGTTGCACCCCATCAGGTTGCGCACCGTGGCCGCGTCGGCCGGCAGACCCTCGTAGGTGCACCCGATGACCCAGTCCAACTCGCCCCGTTCACCGCCGCGTGGCGCGGGCAGTGTGGCGGGGCGACGGACACCGACCGGCCACAACGGCTGGGCCGAGCCGCCGACGCCCATCACATGGTCGTCGGCGTAGTGCGCGACCATCGATTCCAGCCATCGCGGGTCGGCGGTGGCGTCGTCGTCGAGGAATGCCAGGACCTCACCGTGGGCGGCTTCGATACCGGTGTTGCGAGCTCCGGACAGGCCGGGCAGGTGGGCGTTGGCGACGACCGAGATCGCCATGTGATCGGGCTTCAGGGCACCGAACCGCTGACGCGCCTTCTGCAGCAGCACGTCGTTGTGGTCCACGACTACCAGCAGCTGGATCGGGGGCAGGGTCTGCTCGAGCACCGACTGGACGCTCTCGCACAGGTCCTGCCATCGCCGTTCGGTGTATGCGCAGACGATGACCGAGAACGTCGGCTCCGCGATGGTCCTCACGCGCTGATGCTGGGCCGGCGGACCTGCTCGGCAGGAGCGGTCGTCGTCGTCAGGACGGTCGCGCCACGACGCCGCAGCGCGGTGGCCCTCTGTCGCTCGGACACGATCGTGCGCAACACCCGGAACCCGTCCTTGAAGGTGTGCAGGTTGCTCTCGCCGTGGATGCGGGGACGCTCGATGCTCGGCACCTCGCGGATCTGGACCCCGGCGCCGACCATCCTCAGGTTGATCACGGTCTCGATCTCGAAGCCGTCGCCCCAGATCATCCCGCCGGGCGGGACGGGCGCGTCGATGTCGGGCAGGCCGAGCGCCGGCACCAGCTCGGTCCAGAACGCGTTGTAGCCGTAGCACAGGTCGCTGAAGCGCTGGCCGAACGTGAGATTGACCAGGACGTGCAGCCCGGTGGCGCCCACATGCCGCAGGAGGGTGATGTCGTCACTGCCGCCGCCCTTGATGAAACGGCTGCCCTTGGCGAAGTCGGCGCCGTTGATGAGCGCGTCGACGTACGCGGGGATCTCCCGGGCATCGGCCGATCCGTCGGCGTCGAACATGACGATGATGTCGCCGGTGGCAGCCTTGAAGCCGCACGCGAGGGCGTTCCCCTTGCCCTTGCGCGTCTGCTTGACGACCTTGATGTCGGGCATGACCTGGCGTGCGACCTCGACGGTGCCGTCGGTCGAATTGCCGTCCACGAGGATGACCTCGTGCACGGGAGGCAACGTCGGCAGCACGGCTCGCAGGTTGTCGGCCTCGTTCTTCGCGGGCACGACCACGGTGATCGTCGGTTGCCGGCTGGCGCGGCCTCGATCGGTTTCCAGGTGCGCTGCTCGAAGGTGGAACCCTCGGCGAGCGAACGTGGCGAGTTGCGATACATGAGTGCTTTCCCCGGTGACGTAATGATGCTGAGCAGGTGTGAATGCGGTGCTTCTTCGGTGCGGGCGGACTCTGTGAGGACGATACCCCCCATTACTTGAATCTTGGACTTGTATAGCGGATCGAACCATCGTGTTCCCAGTGATGGAGCCGGAATATTGGGTCGTGCAATTACTTGACAGCACGTAACTTGCCACCATGGGGGTCGTGCCATTACGAAGTCTTTACCAACGCCTTACACCCGCTGAACAGTGTTGAGCAGCACTTAGCACCTACGCATTTCCCCCGTATGAAGTCGTCCTCGGGCCTAGAGTCGGCACCAGCGCGCACAGTCGGCCGGCCTGCTCAGCCGGGTGTCTGCCGCGCCCGCGCGCGACGCTCGCCACCGACGAGGGGGACACCGATCGCCATGCAGGAGCAGCTCGCCGATTCGGCGCCCTCTGCCTGCCGTCTGTGCGGCAGCACCAGGTTGCGCAGCGTGCTGGACTTGGGGGCGACGCCGCCGTGCGAGTCGTTCCTCACTTCCGACGAACTGGACCGTCCGGAGTCGACGTACCCGCTGCACCTGCGGTTGTGCGAGCAGTGCCTGCTGCTGCAGATCCCAGCGCTCATCACCCCGGATGAGACGTTCACCGACTACGCCTACTTCTCGTCCTACTCCGACTCATGGGTCGAGCACGCGCGCTCCTACGTGCAGCAGGCCGAAGACCGGCTGGGGCTCACGGGCGACTCCTTCGTGGTCGAGGTCGCCTCCAATGACGGGTACCTGCTGCAGCACTTCCTGGGGTCCGTGCCCTGTCTGGGCATCGAACCGTCGGTGAACGTCGGCGCTGCGGCGCGCGACCGGGGCGTGCCGACCCGCACGGACTTCCTGGACGAGCAGGTCGCGGCGCAGGTGCGTCGCGAGCACGGCCCGGCCGACCTCGTGGTCGCCAACAACGTCTACGCTCACATCCCCGACCTGCTCGGATTCACCCGCGCCCTGCGCGGGCTGGTGGCCGACGACGGGACGGTGTCGATCGAGGTTCACCACGCGCTCAATCTGGTGCGGTACGCGCAGTTCGACACGATCTACCACGAGCACTTCCAGTACTACACGCTGCTCTCGGCGACGCGGGCACTCGCGACCGCGGGCCTGGCCGTCGTCGACGCGGAATTGATCCCGACGCACGGCGGATCGCTGCGCATCTGGGCACGGCCGGCCTCGGTGAGCGGCGAGCCGTCCGATGCGGTGGCGCGGATCCTGGCCGTGGAGCAGGAAGCAGGACTTCACGATCCGGCCGGGTACGACGCACTCGCGACGCGCACGGCCGCGATCCGACAGGATCTGTTGCGCTTCCTGCTCGACGCCGCACGCGATGGGTTGCGGGTGGCCGGCTACGGCGCACCGGGCAAGGGCAACACCCTGCTGAACTACTGCGGCATCCGTCCGGACCTGCTCGCCTACACCGTGGACCGCAACCCGTACAAGCACGGCCGGTTCACTCCCGGCACCCGCATCCCGATCCATCCGCCGGAGTACCTGGACGCCGACCGACCCGACCTGGTGCTCGTGATGCCCTGGAACCTGCGCACCGAGCTGACCTCCTCGCTCGCGCACGTCGCGCAGTGGGGCGGGCGGCTCGTGTTCGCGCTGC
This sequence comes from Allobranchiibius sp. GilTou73, assembly GCF_021391335.1. Taxonomy (GTDB): domain Bacteria; phylum Actinomycetota; class Actinomycetes; order Actinomycetales; family Dermatophilaceae; genus Allobranchiibius; species Allobranchiibius huperziae. Next base: position 927,092 of record NZ_CP090051.1, read on the forward strand.
CGGAACTGACCGTGCTCGACCCGTCAGGCTCGTCCGATCCGTCTGGGCAGGTCGACATGGCGCGTACGACGGGGGTGCAGGCATGAAGGTCGTCCTCTTCTGCGGCGGGTACGGGATGCGGATGCGTGGCAGCACCGACGACGTCCTCACCAAGCCCATGCACCTGGTCGGCCCGCGGCCGATCATCTGGCACGTGATGCGCTACTACGCGCACTTCGGCCACACCGAGTTCATCCTCTGCCTGGGCTACGGGGCGGACCAGATCAAGGACTACTTCCTGCGTTACGAGGAGACCGCCTCCAACGACTTCGTCCTGCGGGACGGGAAGGTGCAGCTGCTCGACACCGACATCGCCGACTGGACGATCACCTTCGTCAACACCGGGCTCAACTCACCGATCGGCGAGCGCCTGCGCCGGGTGCGTCCCCACCTGGAGGGCGACGAGGTCTTTCTCGCCAACTACGCCGACGTCCTCACCAACCTGCCGCTCGACGCGATGATCGATGAGTTCAAGGGAACCGACTGCGCCGCAGCGCTGCTCGCGGTCCCGCCCCAGTCCTCGTTCCATGTGGTGCAGTTCGACGAGCAGCACCGGGTGCGCGACCTGGAGCAGGTCGGCGTGATGTCGATCTGGGAGAACGGCGGCTACTTCGTGCTCACACAGGCGGTGTTCGACCACCTGCCGGTCAACGGCGACCTGGTCGGCGACGTCTTCGAGGCCCTGCTCGCGCAGGGCCGGCTGCTCGCCTACCCCTACTCGGGGTACTGGAAGCCGGCCGACACCTTCAAGGAGCGTGCCGAACTCGATCACGCCTGGGACACCCACGATGCTCCGTGGGCCCTGTGGAACGGCTCCGATCCGGGCAAGCCCGCGTCGCACCCCAGGACCAGTTGATGCTCGAGCTCACGACCGGCCCGATCGATCGGGTCGTGCTCCTCGCCGCGCATTGTGACGACCTCGCGATCGGGGCGGGCGGCACGATCCTCCTGCTCGCGGCCGCCCGGCCCGACCTGCGGGTCGATGCCGTGGTTCTCACCGGCGGGGGTGGCCCGCGCGAGGCCGAGGAGCGCGCCGCGTTACACCGGATGTGCCCCGAAGCCGATCTGCGTCTCACCGTGCTCGACCTGCCCGACGGCCGGGTGCCCTCCTACTTCGACGTGGCCAAGGACGCGATCGTCGCGGCCCGCGAGTCCGGCGCGGGCGGACTCGTCCTCGCGCCCCAGATCGCCGACGCCCATCAGGATCACCGTGCGGTCGGCGAGATCGCGCCGACCGTCTTCCGGGACCACCTGGTCCTGCACTACGAGATCCTGAAGTGGGAGAGCGACCTTCCTGCCGTCACCGCGTACCAGCCGTTGGATCGCGCCACGATGCGGGCGAAGCTCGCGGTGATCCAGGAGAGCTACCCCAGCCAGGCGCATCACGACTGGTTCGACGACGAGACGTTCCTCGGCCTGGCCCGTGTCCGCGGGGTGCAATGCCACGCGCGGTACGCCGAGGCATTCGTCGCACCCAAGACCACCCTGGGGATCGGACGCAGCCGGTGAACGGCCGCGCACCGCTCCCCGCGACGACGAAGGACGGCTGACGTTGAGACTGCTAGTGACCGGTAACCAGGGGTATCTCGGCTCGGTGATGGTCCCCCTCCTGCAGGCGGCGGGCCACGACGTCGTCGGATACGACACCGGGCTGTACGCCGACAGCGTGCTCGGCCCGGCGCCGACGGATCCGCCGACGATCGCGAAGGACATCCGCGACGTGGCGCCGGGCGACCTGGAGGGATGCGAGGCCGTCATCCATCTGGCCGCGCTGTCCAACGACCCGCTGGGTGCCCTCGAGCCGCAGATCACCCACGACATCAACCATCACGCGTCGGTGCGTCTGGCGAAGGCCGCGAAGGAGGCCGGCGTGCGCCGCTTCCTCTACGCCTCGACGTGCTCGGTCTACGGCGCGGCCGGTGCCGACGCCGTGACGGAGGACTCGCCGATGCGTCCGGTGACGCCGTACGCCGAGTCCAAGGTGCGGGTCGAGAGCGACGTGCACGACCTGGCCGACGGCGAGTTCGAACCGGTCTTCCTGCGCAACGCGACCGCGTTCGGCGCCTCGCCGCGACTGCGTGCAGACATCGTGCTGAACAACCTCGTCGGCCACGCGATGCTGAGCGGACGGGTGCTGGTGATGTCCGACGGCACGCCCTGGCGTCCTTTGGTGCATGCCCGGGACATCGCCGAGGCGTTCTCCCGCTGCCTCACCGCCCCGCGGGAGGCAGTGCACGCCATGGCGTTCAACGTCGGCGCCGAGATGAACAACGCCACCGTCGCGCAGATCGCGCAGGAGGCGCAGCGTGCGGTGCCCGGCTCGGAGCTGGACATCACCGGGGAGACGGGATCGGATCCGCGGTCCTACCGGGTCGACTTCAGCGCGATCCGGGCGGCGTTGCCCGGTTACGAGGCGACGTGGTCGATCGCCGACGGGGCGCACGAGCTCGCGGCGGCATACCGATCGGCTCCGCTCACCCGGGAGGGGTTCGACGGCGACTTCGTGCGGCTCGCGGTGCTGCAGCGCAAACAGGAGGCCGGCCTGCTCGACGCGGATTTCCGGCCGAGGTGAATGCGACGTGCCCTCAGTCTCGTTCGCGTGTCTTGAGCAGGATCTGCAGCTCCGCGAAGGTCCCTGCGGACAGGTCGCGCTCGCTCATCGTGCCGACCGGCACCGGCCAGTCGATCGCCAGGTCCGGGTCGTCGTAGCGGACCGCCAGGTCCTCGCTCGGGTCGTGTGCGCGGTCGATGCGGTAGCAGACGTCGGCCACCTCGCCGAGGACCTGGAAGCCGTGCAGGAAACCTGGCGGGACGTAGAGGTGGGCGAAGGTCTCGTCGTCCAGGCGGACGCTGACCTGCTCTCCGAAGGCGGCCGAACCGGTGCGGATGTCGACCAGTACGTCGAGGATCGCGCCGTGTGCGCAGCGCACCAGCTTGCCCTCCCCGGCGCCGGAGCGGCCGTGCATGCCGCGGATGACGCCGCGCGACGAGCGCGACTGGGAGTCCTGGATGAACGCTGCCGGGTCCAGTCCGTGCTCGGCCGCGATCTGGGCGTCGAAGGTGCGGGTGAAGAAGCCGCGCGCGTCGAAGTGCGGCTCGGGTGTGAAGAGCACCGGGCCGGGCAGATCGAAGGACGTCACGCGCACGAATTCATCTAAGCGCGTCGGTGTCGAGCGCGAAGGAGATCTGATGACGGGACACAGGTGCCGGGCGTGCGGCGGCCGGCGCGGCACGACGATCCTCGACCTCGGCGAGCAGCCCGCGGCTGATCACTTCCCGCCCGCGGACGACCCGGGCCCCGACCCCCGGTTCGCGTTGTCGATGTGGTGTTGCGCCGACTGCCACCTCGCCCAGCTCGCCGATGACGACACGAGCACCGAGGAGCCGCGGGGTCTCGAACCGCAGGCCCTGGTGCTGCAGGCCAGGGAGGCCCTGGCGCGGGTCGCCGCCGCAGGTCTGCTCGGTGGCCGTGAGAGCGTGAGTGAGTTCCCGTCGCCGCACGGCGGCAGCTGGCTGCAGGACGCGGCGGCATACGGCCCGACGATGGTCGCCGAGGGAGTGGCGGACGTGATCGTCGACAGCTTCGGGATCATGCACGAGCGTGACCAGGCGGTCGGCATACAGCGCCGCGTCGAGCGGCTCGCGCCGGGTGGAGTGCTGCTGCTGCAGTACCAGTCGTTGGACAGCATCGTGACTCAGGGCGCGTGGAACGCGTTGCGGCACGGTCACTTCGGCTACTACAGCTTCTTGTCGCTGCAGCCCTTGCTCGCCCAGCAGGGCCTGGAGGCGGTGCGAGCGTGGGACTTCGACCTCTACGGCGGCACCGTGCTGCTGGCCGTGATGCGGACGACGGACGGGTACCCGGTGCACCGGTCGGTCTCGCTGCTCGCCGAGCGGGACCGGGCATCGGGTATGTCTGATCCTGCGATGCTCGCCAGGCTGCAGGGCCAGGTCGATCGACACATCGCATGGCTGCGGGGAGATCTGGCGGACCGGCGCGCCGCCGGGCGCACCGTCCTCGGCTACGGAGCCGCGTCTCGCGCTGCTGGTCTGCTCGCTGCGGCTCGGGTGGACGCGACGCTGCTCCCGGCGGTCGCGGACGCGGGCGCGGGCAAGCAAGGGCGCCGGATGCCGGGCACGGACATCCCGATCGTCTCTCCCGACCAACTGCTACGAGCCGACCCGGACGACGTGCTGCTCTTCCTGCCGGACCTGCTCCCGGAGGTGGAGCGCTCCTTCCCGGGGCTTGCGGGACGATGGCGACCAGGCGAGCCGCCGCCACCCTCCTGACACCGACCGGCCACAGCACGCCCACAGGGCCTGCGAATTCAGGCCAATCCGCGGGCATCGTGCGGTTCGCGGGAGCACACTGGTGGCACAGCGTGCGTGTACTGCGGAATCACCGAAAACCCGGGGGTGCCGACGTCCGATGAGGACGGCCGGTGATCGCGGTCAGGCCACGCTCCAACACCCGGTGAGGGGAGTGTCGTGACAGGCGTGTTGCCCGAGAAGTCCGAGGTCGGCCCGGACGCCTTCTCGCCCGATCCTGCGCAGAGCACGGCGCAGCGTGTGGCGTTCCAAGGCGTCGGCAGCGGGGTGCGTTCGCACCGGACGGCCAGGGGCCTGTCGCTCCGCGAGCTCGCCCGGCAGCTGGGGGTGTCGGCGTCGTTCATCTCCCAACTGGAGAACGGCAAGTCCCAGCCCTCGGTAGCAACCCTCGTGGCCATCTGCGACGCCCTCGCCGTGACGTTCGACGAGTTGTTCGCGGCGTGCATCGCACTCGATGCGCCGGCCCGGACGGAGCCTCCCGAGGCGCCCCACCTGGCCGGATCGCAGGATGTCGACCGAGAGCGCGCCGCACGCACCTCGCCTCCGGCGGGTGGCGACGACGCACGCCGACGGACCGACGCGGACGGCCTCGTCGTGCACGCCGGAGCACGGCGGCGGTTGGCACTGGAGACCGGCGTGGTCTGGGAGCAGCTCTCGTCGGCCCCGTCCACCCCCGCCGAGTTCCTGCTCGTCACCTACGAGGTCGGTGGCACCTCGACCACCGGTACGAAGATGAGTCGACATGACGGCATGGACTACGGCTACGTCCTGAGCGGCGAGTTGACCCTCACGCTGGGGTTCGAGACGCACGTCCTCGGCCCCACCGACTCGATCTCCTTCGACTCCAGCATTCCGCACCGTTTCCACAATTCCGGCAACGAACCGGCGCGTGCCATCTGGTTCGTGCAGAGGGGAGTGACACCCTGACGGGCATGGGATGGAACCCCCGCCAGATCGGCGACCTGTCAGGACGTACCGCGGTCGTCACCGGTGCGAACTCGGGCATCGGTCGGCACGAAGCCGCCCAGCTCGCCGAACACGGCGCTCGGGTGGTGCTCGCCGTACGCGACGTCGACTCCGGCCGCGCGGCCGCGGAGGGGATGAAGGGCGACGTCCGGGTCGCACACCTTGACCTGGCGTCCCTGGCGTCGGTGCGCGCGTTCGCGGACGGCATCGAGGAGCCGGTGGATCTGCTGGTCAACAACGCCGGATTGATGGAGCCGCCGCGCTACCGCGAGACGGTCGACGGTCACGAACTGCAGTTCGGCACCAACCATCTGGGCCACTTCGCGTTGACCGCGCTGCTGCTGCCGCGACTGCTGCAGGCGGCCGCGCCGCGAGTGACGACGGTGTCCTCCATCGCCCACTTCCGCGGGAACGACGCCGTGCTGGAGGGCAACCCGCCGCAGACCTACGTACCCGGCACGGCGTACGGGCAGTCCAAGCTCGCCAACCTGCTCTTCGCGCTGGAGCTGCAGCGACGCGCCGACCGGGCCGGTCTGGCTCTCACCTCGACCGCGGCGCACCCCGGTGTCGCGTCGACGGGCCTGGTCGCCGATCCGGACGGCTTGGGCCACAACCCCGTCGTGCGCCATGTGCTCCCGATCCTCATGCGGGTGGTGCTTCCCGGTGGGGCGGGTGGGGCGCGGCCGGTGCTCTACGCCGCCACCGATGCCGCACCGGGGACCTACACCGGACCGAAGGGGCCAGGTGAGGTGCGCGGCCCCGTGGGCGAGGCGAAGCAGAGTCGATTCGCGCGCGACGAGAGTCTTGCCGCACGGTTGTGGTCGGTGAGCGAGGAGCTGACCGGCATCCCCTTCCCAGTCGAGGGGTAGGGACGTCGTCGAGAGGTGGACGTATGAGCCCACCCCTCGAGGAGATCCGCACCCCTCGACGGGAGCGGGTTAGCGTGGCGGGATGCGCGTCGCGATCTTCATCGGTTCCTCACCCGGCAACGATCCGGCGTACGCCGATGCCGCGGCCGCGCTCGCGACCCACCTGGCGCAGCGGCGGGTGGGCATCGTCTACGGCGGCGGTCACGTCGGGCTGATGGGCGTCGTCGCGGACGCCGCGCTGCAGGCGGGCGGCGACGTCATCGGCGTCATCCCACGGTCCCTGGCGGACGCCGAGGTCGCGCACGGCGCGCTCAGCCACCTCGAGGTCGTCGAGACGATGCACGAGCGCAAGGCCCGGATGGCGCAGCTGGCCGACGCGTTCGTCGCACTCCCCGGTGGGATCGGCACCATGGAGGAGTTCTTCGAGGTGTGGACCTGGCTGCAGCTCGGTATCCACGCCAAGCCCGTCGCCTTGTACGACGTGGAGGACTTCTGGGCGCCGATGCGCACCCTCGTCACCTCGATGGTCGACGCTGGATTCCTGCGGGCCGAGGTCGCGGAGCAGTTGATCCAGGTCGATGACCCGGACGCCCTGCTGGCCGGGATCGCCCGCTGGAGGCCCGTCGCGCAGCGCTGGTCGCCCCCTGCTCCCTGATCGTCAGCGGATCCGTGGCGAGGTCACCACAGAACCGCTGACGATCGGGTCGATCAGAGGGTCTCGAGGGTCTTGGTCAGGTCGCGCACGGTGTCCTTGGCCAGCTTCAGGAAGATCAGATTCATCACCGGCTCGCTGAGCTTCGCGAGCCCGTTGAAGGTGACCGTCGCCTCGTAGGTGACCTTGGCGCCGGTCGTGGACGGCTCGACCCTGATGTCGTCGCGCGAGGTGGCGGTCTTGTTCGTGCCCACGAAGACCACCCGCTGCGGCTCGATCTGCACGAGCTCGTACTCCAGCTCGGTCTTGATGGCGATCAGCTTGGACACGTTGTGCCAGCGGGAGCCGACCTGCACCGGATCGGTGTCGACCCCGATGCGGGTGCACGAGACGGTGCCGGGGTCCCACTGCTCGGCGTGCGCGAAGTCCTTGAGGTACTCGATCGCGACGGACGGATTGACCTGCACCTCGAAGGTGCGGATGACGTGGACCATGGCTGTCCTTGCTGTGAGAGCGGTGGCGGCCGGGGCCGTGGTCTCCTCACTCTACGAACGTCGGCGCAGCCCGTGTGCGACGCCTCGGCCGGGGGCTGCGCGCGCACCGGGTCGGATGCGAAGGTGAGCGCATGACGACCCACTTCGGATACACCCTCATGACCGAGCAGAGCGGACCCAAGGAGCTGGTGCGCTACGCGCAGGCGGCCGAGGACGCCGGTTTCGATTTCGAGGTCAGCAGCGACCACTACTCGCCCTGGCTGGCGGCGCAGGGGCACGCGCCGTACGCCTGGACGGTGCTCGGCGCGGTCGCGCACGCTACGAGCCGCGTCGAGTTGATGACGTACGTGACCTGCCCGATCCAGCGTTACCACCCGGCCGTGGTCGCGCAGAAGGCCGCGACGCTGCAGATCCTGGCCGACGGGCGGTTCACCCTCGGGCTCGGTTCGGGGGAGAACCTGAACGAGCACGTCACCGGCGATGGCTGGCCCCCGATCGACCAGCGCCAGGACATGCTGTCCGAGGCCGTCGAGATTATCCGCGAGCTGCACGGGGGCGACCTGGTGACCTACGACGGCGAGTACTTCCGGGTCGACTCCGCACGCATTTGGGACGCTCCCGAAGGCGGCGTCCCGATCGCCGTCGCCGCGGGCGGCCCCAAGGCGATCGCGCGCTTCGCCCCGCTCGCGGACCACCTCATCGCGACGGAGCCCGATGCCGAGCTGGTGAAGGCCTGGAACGGGCTGGAGGATGTGGCGGCGATCGGCAGCGGTGCCAGGGCCATCGGGCAGATCCCGATCTCATGGCACCCCTCGAGCAGGGAGGAGGCGATGAAGGCTGCGCACGAGCAGTTCCGCTGGTTCGCGGGGGGATGGGCGGTCAACTCCGACCTGCCCACGACGTCCGGTTTCGCGGGGGCGTCGAAGTTCGTGCGTCCCGAGGACGTCGCCGACACCATCCCCTGCGGCCCGGATCTCGACGAGCTGGTCGAGAAGGTCGCGCCGTTCTGGGAGGCCGGTTTCACCGACGTGGCGGTCGTACAGGTCGGCGACGAACTGCAGCAGCGGTTCCTCGACGAGGCGGCCGGTCCGCTGCTGGAGAAGCTGCGCGCAGCCGCCGGCTGAGATCGTGACCGTGACTCAGGTGAGTCCGAGAGCCACAGGTCGTCCTGAGTCTCTCGGACCTACCTGAGCCACCGTCGTTCTTCGATGGGCCGTTCCGGCATGGGCTCGGTAGGGCTGTCCTGCCGGTCGGCGTGGGCGTCGGCACCGGAGTCGGCCGCAGCGCCCGGCTCCGACGGTGGCGGCTGATCGAAGGTGACGTCGATCTTCTCGAATCCCTTGTGCCGCTGTGCCTTCGCCAACGCGACGTAGGTGCGCCGGTCGCCGCCGGTCAGTTGCACGTTGTCGGTGAACGGCGTGAGCAGGGCCCGGGGGTAGAGCTTCTTGTCGATCACGACATTGATCTCGGTACAGAAGACCGTGATGACGCTGGCCAGGTAGATGAACGCCAGCAGCCCGAGCACCGTCGCGAAGATGACGTTGGTCTCGCTGTTCTTCGCGTGATCCACCACCCGGCTGACATAGCGGACGCCGTAGGTCTGCAACAGAGTCAGCGCGACGGCTGCGATGAGTGCTCCTGGCAGCACCTGCCGGATCTTCAACTTCCGCGACGCTCCGTGGCGATAGATGGGGATGAAGAGGAGCGTGTCCAGCACCAGGGGCAGTGCCCAGTGCATGATCAGCACCCACCACTGACCGTTGATGAGGCCCACGATCGCGGAGGCGGCCGTGGCCGCGAGCAGCACGAGCGCGGTGACGCCGATGAGCAGGAGGCTGCGCAGCCGACCTGAGAAGGGATCGGGTCGCTCGTTGCGCGGCACCGCCCATGCGGTGTTCATCGCGTACTGGACGGCCTGCCCGATGCCCAGCCCGCCGTAGATGGCGATCGCCAGTCCGGCCAGCACTCCGCCCAGGCTGCCGCTGAGCCGCTTGGGGTCCTGCAACTGCTTGCCCACGATCGGGAACTGCCCGGCGGCGGAGTTGACGATCTCCTGTTGCAGCTGCGGGTAGTGCCGCAGCACGAAGCTGAGCACCGTGCTGAGCAACAGCAGCAGCGGGAAGAGCGAGACGAAACCGTAGTAGGTCATCAGCGCCGCGAGATAGCTGCCCGAGTCGTCGAAGAACTTGTAGACGACAGCGATGGGGAAACCCACGATCCGGTGTCGGCGTTGGAAGTCGTCGAGCCAGAGCGTGCGCCGACTCGGCTCCTTCGTCGGCGTCGAGCCAGCATCCGTCACACCCCTATGGTGACGGAGGATCATGAGCATGCGGACGGCGTACCGGCGAACCGGGTCGTTTCCTCGGTGCTAGAGGGCGCGCAGGAGGAACACGGCGTAGTCGGCCTCCTCGCTGCTCGGCAGCAGGTCGTACGACGCGAAGCGGGCTTCGACACGCAGCCCGGCTGCCTGAGCATCGGCGATGAACTCCTGCGCCGGGTAGGTGCGTGAGCTGCGCGGCTTCGCCTGCAGGTGGAAGCCGACGAGCATGCGGCCTTCCGGCGCCAACAGAGCGCGCAGACGTCCCAGCACCTCCGGCTCGGTGTCGGGTGCGAGCAGGATCATCACGTTCCCGACGCACACGACCACGTCGTACGTGCTCGGATGACCTTCTGCCTCAAGGATTTCGGGGGTCAGCTCGTCGAGCCGGGCTTCGACGACCGGTAGATGGGGGTAACTCTTGCGGGACTGCTCCAGCAGGGCAGCGTCGAGATCGACGCCGACGACGTCGTGACCGCGATCCTGCAGAGCAGCACCTATCCGGCCCATCCCGCTGCCGGCGTCGAGGATCCTCGCGTGCCGAGGTGCGATGACGTCGGCCAGTCGCGCTTCGCCGGTGATGTCCGCGCCGCTGGAGCGCAGGTCGGCGAACGTGCGCCCGTAGTCGCGATGGTCCGACGATTCCCAGCGGGTGGTGCGGTGTGCATGCATACCGCGCAGCCTGCCAGGCGCCCGCGAGGACGCCGTCCTCTCCTCAGATGGGGCAGGCGGTGGTGTCGGTGGGGGTAGGCATGAGGCGGGAGCGGATGAGGAATCGGTGCCCGGTCGGCGCCTCCAGGGAGAAGCCCGCACCGCGGCCCTTCACGAGGTCGATGGTGATGTGGGTGTGCTTCCACGCCTCGTACTGCTCGCGCGTCATCCACACCGCCACCGGGTCGCCCTCGCCGACGTCGAGATCACCGAGGTGCACGTCGTTCTCGCCCAGGATCAGATCGCCGTCGGGATAGCACATCGGTGCCGATCCGTCGCAGCAGCCGCCGGACTGGTGGAACATCAGTGGCCCGTTGCGTTCGCGCAGGTCACGGATCATCTCGGCGGCAGCCGGTGTGACCGCGACCTGTTCAGGTACCTCGGAAGCACTTTCATCGATCGACACGGTGCACCTTTCGCCGACTTCGCGGGGACCCTTTGCGGGGTCCCCGCGAAGTGTTGCAGGAGACGGCGTTGCGCCGACTCCGTCGTACGGGGCGGTTTAGAAGAAGCCCTGCGCGTTCTGGGAGTAGGACACCAGCAGGTTCTTGGTCTGCTGGTAGTGGTCGAGCATCATCAGGTGGTTCTCCCGGCCGATGCCCGAGGACTTGTAGCCGCCGAACGCGGCGTGCGCCGGGTAGGCGTGGTAGCAGTTCGTCCACACCCGGCCGGCCTGGATGTCGCGACCGGCGCGGTACGCCGTGTTGGTGTCGCGCGACCAGACGCCCGCCCCGAGCCCGTAGAGGGTGTCGTTGGCGATGCTGATGGCGTCGTCGTAGTCGTTGAACTTCGTGACCGAGACGACGGGTCCGAAGATCTCCTCCTGGAAGATGCGCATCTTGTTGGTGCCCTCGAAGATCGTCGGAGCGACGTAGTAGCCGCCCGACAGGTCTCCGCCCAGATCGACGCGCTCGCCACCGGTGATGATCCGGGCGCCCTCCTGGGTGCCGATGTCGATGTAGGACAGGATCTTCTCCAGCTGGTCGTTGCTCGCCTGCGCACCGATCATCGTGTCGGTGTCGAGCGGGTTGCCCTGCTGGATCTTCTTGGTGCGCTCGGTCGCGGCCGACAGGAACGGGTCGTAGATGCTGTTCTGGATCAGCGCGCGGCTCGGACAGGTGCAGACCTCGCCCTGGTTGAGCGCGAACATCGCGAACCCTTCGAGCGCCTTGTCCTGGAACGCGTCGTCGGCGCTCATCACGTCGTCGAAGAAGACGTTGGGGCTCTTGCCACCGAGCTCGAGGGTGGCCGGGATCAGGTTCTGGCTCGCGTACTGGGCGATCAGCCGGCCGGTCGTCGTCTCACCCGTGAAGGCGATCTTGCGGATCCGGCTGGAGCTGGCGAGCGGCTTGCCCGCCTCGACGCCGAAACCGTTGACGACGTTCAGGACGCCCGGCGGGAGCAGGTCGGCGATCAGCTCCATGAGCAGCATGATCGAGGCCGGCGTCTGCTCGGCGGGCTTGAGGACGACGGCGTTGCCGGCGGCCAGCGCGGGCGCCAGCTTCCAGGTCGCCATCAGCAGCGGGAAGTTCCACGGGATGATCTGCCCGACGACGCCGAGCGGCTCGTGGAAGTGGTAGGCCACGGTGTCCTCGTCGATCTGGGACAGGTGGCCTTCCTGCGCGCGGATGGCACCGGCGAAGTAGCGGAAGTGATCGACCGCCAGCGGCAGGTCAGCGGCCATCGTCTCGCGCACCGGCTTGCCGTTGTCCCAGGTCTCCCCGACCGCGAGCATCTCCAGGTTCTGCTCGATGCGGTCGGCGATCCGGTTGAGGACCGCTGCACGTTCGGCCACCGAGGTCTTGCCCCATGCGGGGGCGGCCTTGTGGGCGGCGTCCAGTGCCAGGTCGATGTCCTCCGCCGTGGACTGGGCGACCTCGCAGAAGGTCTTGCCGGTGACGGGAGAGGGGTTCTCGAAGTACTGGCCCTTGACCGGGGCGACCCACTCGCCGCCGATCCAGTTGTCGTAGCGGCTCTTATAGGTGGTGGGGCTACCGTCCTGCCCCGGCTGCGCGTACGTGCTCATCGACATCTCCATCCGAAGGTGCTGTGCGTCTGGCTCTGGCCAGACTTGCCTGTGACGCTAATCACAGACACGTTGCGCGAACGTTGCACCGGCTGTGCCTGCGATGTGGGGGTCGTCGAGCGTTCTGTGACCGGTCTCAGCCGAGCTCTCGGTCCAACCGCGCGAGGTGTGCGCGGACGCCGTCGTGGCGGGGAGAGCCGGGGTGCAGGCAATCGCGCACCGCACGCCAGACCTGCTCGTCGTCGTACCCGTGAGCGGTGTCGGCGAACCTCAGGAGCAGGTCGGGGTCGGCGGTGCGGATCAGCGCGTCGCGTACCTGGCGGTGCAGCTGGTCGCGCAGCCGGCAGATGCCGGGTGCATCGGACGTGGGCAGCAGCGGGCCGCGGTAGAGATCGAGTGCGGCGGCGATCCGGTGCCCGCGTAGCAGGTCCTGGACCTGTTCGACGTCGGTCACCAGGTGGGGGTCGAGCCGGTAGGGACGTGAGGTCAACGTGAGCGGCGCGAGCGCGGTGCGCAACCTCGACAACTCCGCGCGCACGGTGACCGCGGCGTGGTCGTCGCTGCTCAACTCGACCGCCAGGCGGTCGCCGGAGATGCCGTCGCGCGCCTGGCCCAGCAGGACCAGCAGTTCGGTGTGCCGTCCGGACATCCGGGTGATGCCGTGGCTGCCCTCGAGCGCCCCGCCGCTCTCGCGACCGAGCGACCGGAGCAGCATCCCGGCGCCTTGGCGATCCGAGGCGCGAGTGAGTCGGTGCAGGCGCAACTCGCTCTCGACGGCCGCGACGGTCGCCTTCACGATGGTCAGGGTGTGCGGCGCCGCTACGTCGTCCCCACCGGTCAGATCGAGCGCGCCGAGCACCGCGCCGGTGTCCGGGTCGTGGATCGGGGCCGCCGAGCAGCTCCACGCTGTGACCGGCCTGGCCAGGTGCTCGGCCGCGAAGATCTGCAACGGCTGGTCCAGGGCGAGGGCCGTGCCGGGTGCGTTGGTGCCGGCCGCCGCCTCGGACCAGAGGGCGCCTTCGACGAAGTGGATGCCCTCGGCCCGGCGGCGCAGCGCGGTCGGTCCCTCGACCCACATCAGGCGCCCCGCCGCGTCGCTCACCGCGACCAGCATCCCGGCTTCGCGGGCGTCGTCGACGAGCAGGCGGCGGATGACCGGCATCGCGTCCGCGAGCGGGTGGCCCGCCCTCCAGGCCTCCAGGTCGTCGTCGAGCAGGTCGACGGGTGGACTGGAGTGGTCGGGATCCAGCCCTTCACGGATGCTGCGTTGCCACGAGCTGCGTACGACGGGCCGCAGACCGTCGGGAGTCTCACCGGTGCTGACGAAACGGTCGCGCGCCTCCGCCACGCTGCGGAGCCGGTCGCGCCGGTCACGGTCAGACACGGTCACTCATGGCAGCTGGGCCGTGGAGCGCCGCGGGTCGGTCGATACGACCCCGGAGCGCGTGCCATCGACGAAGGGCGTGGGCGCGGCAGTGCGGACCATCGGGCAGCTTCCGGGACGGCGGAAATTCCACGATACGCGTCGCCGCGCCCCCTGGCACGGACAACGGCGGATGCCATCGGTGCCTTCCGGCGCGCGTACCCGCGCGCTGACGGGAGGTGCAGGATGGGGAGATGCGCATCGGACAGCAAGTGCCGTACTTCTCCTGGCCGGGTGCCCCGGAATCCATCGCTCCGACACTCGGTCGGATCGCGCGGGACTCCGAGCACGCCGGCCTCTCCAGTCTGTGGGTGATGGACCACTTCTTCCAGATCGAGATGATCGGCCCGCCCGAGCTGGACATGCTCGAGGGCTACGCGACCCTGGCGTTCCTCGCGGGGCAGACCTCGCGGATCTCGCTGGGCACTCTCGTGACCGGCGTGACCTACCGCCACCCGGGCCTGCTGGTGAAGACCGTCACGACCCTCGACGTGCTGTCCGGCGGCCGCGCGCTGCTCGGCATCGGCGCCGCGTGGAACGAGCAGGAGCACCGCGGCCTCGGTGTGCCGTTCCCACCGATGAAGGAGCGCTTCGAGCGGCTGGAGGAGACCCTGCAGATCGCGCTGCAGATGTGGGCCGGAGACGAGACGGCGTACGCCGGACGGCACTACCAGCTGGAGCGCCCGCTCAACGTGCCGCAGTCGATCAGCCGACCCCACCCGCCGATCATGCTGGGCGGCAGTGGAGAGAAGAAGACGCTGCGGATGGTGGCGCAGTACGCCGACGCGTGTAACATCTTCGACCTCGGTCCCGAGGGGGTGCGCGCGAAGTACGACGTGCTCGCCGCGCACTGCGAGCGTCTCGGTCGTCCCTATGAGGACATCACCAAGACCGTCATCACCCAGCTGTCGCTGTCGGAGCGCGGTGGTGAGGAGCGCGAGCGTGGCGGCCCGGCGATGACCGTCGCCCAGGCCGTCGACAAGCTCGGCGCGCTCGCCGAGATCGGCACCGATGTGGCGATCGTCGGAATGGCGGACAACAACGACCCGGCCGTCTACCCGCTGCTGGCCGAGGTCGTCCGTCAGGTGGAGCCTCTCTGACCTGCCCCCGACGACACGACCGGCCGGACCCGCACCTTCACGGGGTGCGGGTGCCGGCCGGTCGCCGTACGCGGGCGGTCAGTGCGCCCGGATGACCTTGTGCTTGAGGCGCATCGTCGGCCGCTGCGACAGGACGCGCTTGGCAAGTTGCCGAGCGGACAGGTTCTTCGCACCCACGACGCCGTCGTCGGTGAAGTCGAACCGGCCGTACGTCCAGGCCTGCACGTCGATGCTGCCCTTGCCGTTGTAGAAGCCCACCTGCGGGAGATCGCTGTTCATCGCAGAGTCGAGTTCGGCGGTGAGGGTGCCCGAACGGGTAGCACCGGCAAGGGTGTTGATGATGCTGGTGCTGCGTGTGTTCAGCAGGTCGGTGGTCTGGGCGACCCAGGTGCCGGCGGTCGGGGCGACCGCGGCCGTGGTCATGTTGACCGCGACGGTGCCGTCGTCGATCGCCGAGGACGGCAGCGTCGCCAGTCGCGCGCTGTCGGCGCCGAGGCGACCCTTCGTGATCCCGAGGCCGGTGACCGTGTTGACCGCGAGTTGAGGTGCCGTGGGTCGGTAGGCCGCGCCGAAGGCGTCCCGGCCCTGGTCGTAGAACCCGCCGATGGACAGCGCCACGTCGGTCGAGCCGCCGAAGGCGCCGACGACGAACTTGTACGTCGCGACGGTGTCGCCGCCCTCGGACTGGCTGCTGACCAACGTGACCGGCACGATCACCGAGCTGCTGACCGAGTCGTGGTTGCCGAACTCGAGCGACGGCACGTAGGGCCGGCGACCGGTGCCGCTCCACGCGGTGAGGCCGCCGGTGCCGCTCGGGCTGAGGGCGCTGATGTTGAGGTCGAGCGCGACCACCGTGGGTGCCTGGAAGTTCGGGTCGTCCGAACCGAACCCGATCTCCAGGTCCTCCTCGAGCTGGTCGCCCGGTTGCAGACGGGCGCCGGACATCCTCGTGTCGTCGGTGAGTTCGAGGTCGCTCGGCAGGTAGAGCCCGCCGGCGGCCGCCGTCGACGATGAGGATGCGTACCAGCCGACGACGTCGATGCGCAGGTGCGCCTGGTACGCGCCCGCGCCCGCCACGGAGATGCGGCCGGTCGAGCTCACGGGCACGGTCACCCTGCCGACCTGGGTGCTGCGACCGCCGTACGCGAAGCTGACAGCGGCCGGGCGCGACGTGCCCGCGGCGTAGGCGACGAACGCGCCGTTGCCGTGCTGGTCGAACGCCGTCAGCTGGACCACGACGGCGGACACCCCGGTCGACGGGATGCCGTTCCTCCCGGTGACGCTGTAGGTGACCGAGTTCTTGCTGGAGACGTAGCCGGTCCTGCCGCCCCAGCCGGACTGGGTGTCGGCGACGCGCGCCGTGGTGCTCGGGTGGTAGGTCCCCATCGCTCCGGGCGTGGCGGCGTGCGCTGACGTCGGTGCTGCGGCCCAGGCGGAGCCTGCGAGCGCGATGGCGAGGAGCGGTGCTGCGATTCTGCGTGACACGTGTGGGTCCTTCCCCCGAGTGCGGACCGCCGCCGTGGCGATCCGTGCCGAAACCTAGCGTCTGCAGGTGCTTCGGCAGCCCGAATCGGGGTAGGGACTTGCGGTGCTCGTCCGGTCGGCTGCCCGACGGACGCCGCGGGGTCACCAGCGGGGCATCATCTCCGCGGGGTAGCGGCTCCCGTACGCGCCCCTCGGCAGGATCTGCGCCACCCGCTCCAGGTCGGCGGTGCTGAGCGTGAGGTCGGCCGCGGCGACGTTCTCCGCCAGCCGCTCCGGGCTCCGGGTGCCGGGGATCGGGACGATGTCCTCGCCCTGGGCGAGCAGCCAGGCGAGGGCAAGCTGTGTCACGGTGGCGCCCTTCTCGCGGGCCAGGTCGGTCAGCTGGTGGATCGCCTCGACGTTCTTCTCGTAGTTGCCCGGCTGCCAGCGGTCGTCCCAGCTGCGCATGTCGTCCTTGGGGTACTCCGCGGCCGGTTTCACCGTGGAGGTGAGGAAGCCGCGACCGAGCGGTGAGTACGCGACGAAGCCGATCCCCAGCTCGCGCACGGCCGGAAGCACCTCGGCCTCGACCGCGCGCTCGAAGATCGAGTACTCCGTCTGCAGCACCGAGACGGGTTGCACGGCGTGCGCGGCGCGGATCTGCTCCGGGCCCGCCTCGCTCAGGCCGAAGTAGCGGACCTTGCCCGCGTCGATGAGTTCCTTGACGGCCCCCGCGACGTCTTCCATGGGGACGTCCGGGTCGGGGCGGTGCTGGTAGAGCACGTCGATGTGGTCGGTCTGCAGGTAGCGCAGGCTGTTGTCCGCGACCTCCCGGATGTGCTCCGGGCGGCTGTCGAACTCGCGCCCGCCGTCGTTGGTGCGTGGCAGGACGAACCCGAACTTCGTGGCCAGCACCATCTCGTCGCGGAAGTCGCGCACCGCCGCGCCGACAATCTTCTCGTTGCTGCCGCTGCCGCTGCCGTACAACTCGGCGGTGTCCAGCAGGGTGACCCCCAACTCGTGCGCCCGGTGGATGGTGGCCGTGCCGCCCGGCTCGTCGCCGGCGCCGTACGCCATCGTCATACCCATCGTGCCGAGGCCGATGGCGCCGACCCGCAGACCCTGCGTTCCCAGTTCGCGATGTTCCATGCATCGACGCTAGCCCCGGTGGCGCCGTTGCGCGACCGGGCTGCGGGCCCCCGGCGGGGTCCGCCGCCCGGCCCGGATGCTCCGTCCGGGGACCCGCCGGGCGGGGAATGATGGTGCTCATGAGCGCCGACGACCGAGCGCGGGCCGGGCTCGGGGGCACGCTGCCACCGTTGGCCGGTGAGGACTTCACCTGCGAGCGGTGCGGCCTCAGCTACCCGCAGGTGTCGCTCGACCGAGCCGTCGCGCTGATCGCGGGGGTGCCCGATCTGGTGAGGACGGCGGTGGCTCCGTTGTCACCTGAGGCTCGGCGGCGCCGATGGGGACCGGGGCTGTGGTCGGTCACGGAGTACGTGTGTCACCTGCGCGACGTGTACGCCGCGTACACGATCCGGCTGCACCGCGCGCGTACCGAGGACGAGCCGGTGCTGGAGCCGATGCTGAACGATCTGCGGGCCCGCAGGTTTCGCTACAACGACCTCGACGTCGACGCGGTGATCGCGGAGCTGCAGGCGACGGCCACGGGGTTCCGCGAAGAAGTGGCGGGGACCGGGCCGAGGCACTGGGATCGGCGCGTCACGCGGCTGCCCGGTGAGAGCCGCACTGCTCTGTGGCTGGTCCGCCAGGCCGCACACGAGGGGCAGCACCATCTCGAGGACATCCGGCAGGTCGTGGCTCACGTGAGTGGTGCGTGAGACTCCGCCTTCGCCCCCGTCGCTCCGTGGGTCGGGGCGCTCAGGCCACGATGCTGAATCCGGGTGGCAGGTCAGCCCGTCCGGTGAGCGCGCGCAGCATCTGCGGGCCGCGGCCGGCGCGGGCCGCGATGCGACCGGCCAACGCGCACGTCTCGTTCAGCGATGCCGGTGTGAAGGTGGTCGGCAGGTCGGCCGCGGCGCCGATGTCGAGGCCGTGCACCACCAGCTCGAACGTGCGGGTCGGAAGGTAGGCGTCGACGGTCATCCCGCCGGCGATGGTCGTGATCACCGCGGCCGGATCGGCCGAGGCGAGCTCGGCGCCGACCTGGTCCACGAGTGCGCCGAACCCCGCTGCGGGATCGTCGCCGAGGGCCCGCCCCGCCTGACGACCCCGCTCGAGGACGGCCCCCGGATCGACCTGCCGGCCGCTGGGCAGCACATGGGCGAAGTAGGTCTCCGGTGAGGCCTGGTCGATGCGTTCGGCGGGTTGGTGCAGGTAGGTCAGCACGGTGGTGAGCGCTCGACCGGTGTGGCCGACCAGTGAGCGCAGGTCCCAGTCGCCGAGCCCGGGACCGTCCCAGGCATCGGGACCGATCCGCCCGACCAGGTCGACCACCGAGGCTGCGGCCTGCAGATAGCTCTCGGCGTTCTGCGTCCTCACGCCGAATCGTCTCCCGAAGCGTGACCCGCGCCGACCGCGTACATGAAGCACTGCGAGTCGAGGTTGCGCACGTGCACCGTCGCGACATCCGCGTGCGACAACAGTCGCTGGATGATCGGCTCGAGCGCGACCTGGTCCGGCACGACCGTGTTGTGCTCATAGTTCATGGTGTCGTCCGCGCGGTGCGCAGCAGTCGCGGACCGGTCGACAGCTGCGCGGGAAGCCGCTCGGACGTCGGATAGCCGTCGCACGGCGCGGCGTGGATATAGACGGGCCCGACCTCGGTCCATACCGACGGATGGTCGAACGGCGCGTACGAGATAAGGGCGATGTGCTCTTCTGGCTCGGCGTAGCGCAGGCAGCAGCGCAGGGGCTCGCCCTGTCCGGTGGCGGCGAACGGGGCCACCTGGTTGCCGTGCCCGTCCGCATCGTTGCGGCGCACCTCGTCCAGGCGGGTGCGGTCGATGGCCTGCACGAGCAGGTCGGTAGCGGTGTCCATATGTCCCACTGTCGCAGCCGGACGGGAGCTGCGCTGGCGGAAAACCGACATTGCGTTCAGGGTCCTGAAGTCGCCGGTTCGGGGCTGTCCAGGCAGGTGGCCGTGCTACTTTCCGAAACGGTTCGGGGCACATCGGTTCTACGGAGAGTAGGCATTCATGCGCGTTCCAGTCCTTCGGCATTCTCGGCGCAACATCCTCGCTCTGACCGCGACGGCGGCGCTGAGCGTGGGGGTCGCCGTGCCGTCCCTCGCGGCGACGGCACACCCGGCTCAACCGCCCCACTGGGGCTCCTCGCACCAGCGGCCCGTCGTGCCGGGCTCGGATTATCTGGCCCTGGGTGACTCGGTGGCCTTCGGCTACCGCGAGCCCACGACCTTCCCGCCGCCGAACTACCTGGACCCCACGAGCTTCGTCGGTTACCCCGAGGAGGTCGGCACCGCGCTCGGCGTGCGGGTCACGAATGTTACCTGCCCGGGTGAGACCTCCGGCAGTCTCATCAACACGGCCACCCCGAGCTACGCGTGCGAGACGCCCGCGGGATACCGCACCAACTTCCCGCTGCACGTGACCTACCGCAGCAAGACCGAGAGCCAGCTGACCTTCGCGGTGGACTTCCTGAAGAAGCACCACAACACCCGCCTGGTGACGCTCGGCATCGGCGCGAACGACGCGTTCCTGTGCCAGGCGCAGCACGGCGGCACCTGCACCGGCACGGCGTTGGCGACCACGCTCGCCGGGATCAGCAAGAACGTGAGCACGATCCTGTCCACCCTGCGCCAGCAGGCGCGCTACTCCGGCCAGATCGTGATCGTGAACTACTACTCGACGAACTATTCCTCGGCCACCGCGAGCGCGGGCAGCGTAGCGCTCAACCAGGTCATGGACACGGCTGCCAAGCCGTACGGCGTCCGGATCGCCGACGGGTACGCCGCGTTCCAGAACGCCGCACTGCACTCCGGTGGAGACAGCTGCGCGGCAGGTCTGCTGACGCAGCTGTTCCCGCACCAGACTGCGACGTCGAGCGGTGCCCAGAGCGGCTGCGGGGTGCACCCCAGCGTCGCCGGCCAGGACGTGCTGGCCCACACCGTCGAGGCGAGCGTCAAGAAGTCCTACCGCTGAGCGACCCGTTGCGGGGCCGGGGTACGCCGCCAGTCGCGGCTCCGGCTCGGCCCCGTGACGAGCGCACGCCGCCTCAGGGCAGCAGTGCCAGCTTGCCGCCCGGGTGCCCCGACGTGAGCAGTTCCAGCGCTTTGAGCGCGTCGGCCAGCGGGTAGGTGCCTGCCATGGGCACGACCAGATCGCCGTCGCCCGCGAGTCGAATCAGGTGCGCGCGCACCCCGTCCCGGTACGCCGCGCTCGCCGGCATGGCTCCGCCGATGACACGGATGCCGTCCTGTTCGGCGCGGCCGAAGGCGGCGATGGTGACGATGCGATCCCGGTCCGCGACGAGGGCCAACGAGACATCGACGGCCTCATCGGTGCCGACGCAGTCGAGCGCTGCGGCGATGCCCTCGGGGGCCAGGTCGCGCACGCGGTCCTGCAGTCCCTCGCCGTAGGCGACCGGAATGCCGTCGAACCGCCGCACGGTGTCGAAGCTCTTCTCTCCCGCGGTGCCGATCACGCGCGCGCCGATCAGTCGCGCCTGCTGCAGCAGGCTGACCCCGACGGCTCCGGACGCACCGTGCACCAGGACGGTGTCGCCTCTCGCAACTCCCGTGACATGCAACATCTCCGATGCCGTCGTCCCGGCGAGCAGCAGGTTGGCAGCCTCGGGGAACGAGAGTCCGGCTGGTTTAGCGAAGACGTCGCGGGCAGGGACCGTGATACTCGACGCGTAGCCGCCCGCGACCCGGAAGGCGAGCACCTCATCCCCGACGGCCCCGGCGCCGGAAGCGATCTGAGTGTTCGGTCCCGACGCCGAGATGACGCCGGCGACCTCGTAACCGATGGCCACCGGCAACGCATCCCGGTCGCCGCTGCGGGCGATGTGTTTGTAGTCGGCCGGGTTCATCCCGGCGGCCCGTACGTCGATGGTGACCTCGCCCTCGGCGGGTGCGGGCACGTCGGTCTCCTCCAACCGCAGCACGTCGAGATCGCCGTAGTCCGTAGCGACCCAGTGCTGGGCGGTGTGCTGCGCGTTGTCTGTCATGTCTTCATTCAAGCCCTGGTCGGCGCCGCCGCCTCGGCCGGGCGTGTCCTGGAGCGTCCTCTCGAAAACACCTGGCGGTGGTCCTCGCTCGAGGCTTGGCTGGGGCCGTGACCTCTTCGCCGCAGATCGAGACGTTCACGACCCGGGACTGGGAGCAGGTGTGGCACATCGTTCATGAGGTCGCCCTGGAGCAGGAGACGATCGCCTACGACCCCGCGATGTCCGAACGCGAGGCGCGTTCGATGTGGATCGTGGGACCTCCCGGGCGGACGACGGTGGCGCGTTCGGCCGGTCGCGTCCTCGGCACCGCGAACATGTACGCGAATCGGCCGGGGCCGGGTCACCACATCGCCAGCGGCAGCTTCATGGTCGCGCGTTCAGCTCGGGGCCAAGGCGTGGGCCGGGCCCTGGTGCAGGACGCTCTGCGGTGGGCGACCGTGACCGGGTTCGCGGGGATGCAGTTCAACGCGGTCGTCGAGGGGAACGAGGCCGCAGAGCGGCTGTACGCCGACCTGGGATTCGTGACCATCGGCACCGTCCCCGGCGCGTTCGAGTCCCCGACCCGCGGCCGCGTCGGACTACGTGTGCTCTACCGGACGCTGCCCTGATCCTGTGCTGAGCCGTCCGAGCCGCCCGGAGCGAAGTCCCCGATGATCTCCTCGACCACCCGCCGCACGATGCCGTCGCCGTACGGCGCACCGAGCCCGAGGACGATGTGCGTAAACCCTGCATCGAGCGCCTCGGTGACCCCGGCACGGGTGGACTGCGGTCGATCGAGGGAGACAGGCAGGAAGATCGAGCGGGTGATCGCGGCGGGATCCCGGCCGATCTCGGCACAGAACCGGTCGAGCATCGCGCTGCGGTCGCGCGCGTCGGCGATGTCACCGCCCGGGATGTTCCAGACGTCGGCGTGCTCCGCGACGACGCGAAGGGTCGCGATCGCTCGACCGCCGATGACGATGGGCGGTCCCGGCCGTTGCACGGGCTTGGGGTTGCCGAACGCGCCCTCCAGGTGGTGGTAGGCGCCGTCGAAATCGAACGGGGCGTCCTGCGTCCACAGCTGCCGGATGATCGTGCACGCCTCGGCCAGACTGCCGACCGCGTGGGCCGAGTCGTGGTACGGCAGCCCGTGAGCCACGTACTCGCGCCGGGCGATCGGGACGCTCGGCCGCGATCCGGCGCCGATGCCGAAGTCGAGTCGGCCGCCGGAGACGATGTCGACGGTGGTCGCGATCTTCGCCAGCACCGCCGGCGGCCGGAACCGGTTGCTCGTGACCATCAGGCCGAGTCGCAGGCGGCTGGTCTGCGCGGCGAGCGCTGACAGCAGCGTCCACCCCTCGAAGATCGGGCCGTCCAGGTCACCCCCGATGGGCATGAGGTGGTCGAACAGCCACGCGTGTTCGATCGCGGGGATGTCGTCGGCCTCGCGCCACACCCGCAGGAGGTCGTCGTAGCCGACGTTCATCGGCGGGGTCATGATCCCGAAGCTCGGTCGTGCTGCGGTGGCCATCAGCGGCGCCGCAGCGAGGCATCGGCGATGGACGGGCGGGTGTCGATCCCCACCTCGAGCGCGGCGTCGAGGATCGCGGACGCATCCTCCTGCGTCGTACGACCGTTCGCGCCGAAGTTCATCGCACCGAGCGACAGTGTGCTGACCTGGACACCGGTCCGGCCGAGTGGGCGGTACCGCATGAGCATCTCCTCTGGTGGCATGATGGAAACGGAACGTTGCTCCGACACTATACGGAGCTATGTTCCGTTTGTGAAGGGGAGGCGGAGATCAAGGTGAGCGACGAGGTGACGTCGTGGACCGTGCGCAAGCGTGCGGATGCGCGCCGGAACGAGCAGACGCTGCTCGACGCGGCCGCCGCGGTCTTCGTGGCGCGCGGCGTCGATGCCCCCGTCCGGGCGATCGCCGCGGAGGCCGGCGTCGGGATGGGCACGATCTACCGGCATTTCCCGACCCGTGCGGACCTGGTCATCGGTGTCTACCGCCACCAGATCGAGGCGCTCGTGGACGCCGCGCCGCGGCTGCTCGCCGATCTCGATTCGCCCGCAGACGCCCTCGCGGCATGGATGGACGGGTTCGTCGACTTCCTCGTCACCAAGCACGGACTGGCCGGTGCGCTGCGGTCGGAGGAGGCCAGCTTCGACACGTTGCACGCCTATTTCCTCGACCGGCTCGTCCCGGCCTGTGCCTCGCTGCTCGACGCCGCGACGCAGGCAGGCGAGACACGCAGCGACGTCGACGCCCTCACGCTCATGCACGCCACCGGCAACCTCTGCATCGGCGTCGAGCGGGGCGCCGACACGGCGTACGACGCCCACCGGATGGTCGGCCTGCTCATCACCGGGCTACGACGCTCGTCGCGTACCTGACCCGCACGCGGGCGGCCCTAGGCCATCCTGGGCGGATGAGGACACCGGGCACGTCCATCAGCTGGGATGAGGAACGGTGACAGCGGCTGAAGGCGGGGCGGCGCGGATCCTTCGGTTCGAGGACCTGCAGGTGTCCCGGTGGGCGAACGGTCTGGGGGAGACCCGTGAGCTCGCCGCGTACCGCACGACGGACGGCGCGCTCGTCTGGCGCCTCAGCATCGCGACCATCGCGGCGGCGTCCGACTTCTCAGCGCTGTCGGGTGTGGACAGGCGGCTCATGAATCTCGGCGACGGTCCTCTCTCGCTGGTGGTCGGCGACGACCCGGTCACGGTGCCCCGCCGCGAGGTGGTCTCGTTCCGCGGTGAGGACGCCGTGCGCGCGCTGCACGCGAACGGCTACGACCTCAATGTCATGACGGGTCGCGGGCGGGCGACCAGCAGCCTCGGGACGGTGCGCATCCAGGGGTCCGCTGTGCTCGCCGGTACGGCACCCGCGTTGCTCGCGGTCGTCGCCTTGGACGGTTCACCCGTCGTCACGGTCGGTGATGGCGTCGCCGCACTCACACCGCTGGACTGCCTTCTCGCGACTCCGGGCCGCGACATTGCGGTGGACGGTGATTCCACGGTGGCGGTGGTGCGCATCGCGCTGACCTAAGGGCCCACGCGGTGTCGTCGTGGACGCTCGGGTGGGCCGCCCGCACCCGGGAGGGACCGGGTGGTGCCGTTGTGCGCCGCGCACCTCGGCACGGCCGCACTCTCACCTGCGCCCGCCCGCTCAGGCGGGCAGGCGGCGTACGTCCAGGGCATCCTCACGCACCGTGTCGCCGTCGCGCTGCACGACGTACGCGCCCGCACCGCTCTCGGCGACCGCCTCGACGAGTTCCGTTCCGCGGTAGAGCAGTCCGACCCCGTCGTCGGTGCAGTGGGTCGGGCCCAGCGTGCCGTCGGCGACCAGGCGGTGGATCAGGGGACGGCGCCGCTCCTCGCTGTCGTAGTGCACACCGTTGCCGTAGGGCAGGAAGGCCAGCCCGTCGATCACCGGCGCGAGCTGCGGGCCGAACGAATCCGTCGTACCGCCCTGATACCAGCAGATCGACCCGGCGCTCACCCCGGTGAGGACGACGCCCGCCTGCCATGCGCGGTGCAGGATCGCGTCGAGTCCGTGCGCCCGCCAGACGGCGAGGAGGTTGACGACCGAGCCGCCCATCACCCAGATGACGTCCTGGGAGAGGAGGTGGGCTTCGACGTCCGCGACGTTGGGCATCCCGAAGAGCTGCAGGTTGGTGTGGTCGTATCCGGCGATACGCCCCGCCTCGGCGAGCCCGTGCATGACGTGCGCCGCGTCTCCGCCCGCCGTGGTGACGGTGCAGACCCGCGGAGCGCGCCCTGCCACGCCGGCGAGGTCGACGGCGTACTGCGTGAGCGGGGTGAACTCGAAGTACGTGCGCTCACCGGGCCGCAGGCCGCCGGAGGTCGCGAGGATCGTCGGCTCGTCGGTGGTCACCCGCCGAGTATGCCGACTGCTCAGGCTCTGGTGCCGTAGCGCAGACCGTCGTAGATGAGGTCGACCAGGTTCATCGACACCTGGTCGGCGTCCGGCTGGGTGCTTGCCAGGCAGATCCCACCGAGTGCGCGGGTGAGCTCGGTCGCGCTGGTGTCCGCGCGGATCACGCCCGCCGCGATGGCGGGGGCGAGGACCACGTCGGCGGAGTGCAGCAGCTTCGCGCGGATTGCCTCGAACGGCTCGTGGTTGGTGTTCATCATCGACCGCAGCAGGTGGATGATGCCGCGCTTGACGGCGTAGAAGTCGACGAACTCGCGCATCCACTCATGCAGGGCCTCACCCGAATCCGGGCGCCTCGCAAGCTCATCCGAGCGCTGTGCCAGGTCATCGACGCGAGCGGCATAGACGGCGAGGACGAGGTCCTCGCGGGTGGGGAAGTGGCGGTAGAGGGTGCCGATGCCGACCCCGGCGGTCCGCGCGATGTCATCGAGGGGGACATCGACGCCGTTCGCCGCGAATGCGTCTGCGGCGGTGTCGATCAGCAGCCGACGGTTGCGTGCGGCATCGGCGCGCAGCGGCTTCTTCGCCGTAACGGACACGTGATTCACCTTCTCCTGCCGACCCACTTGCACAACCGGAGGAACCCTCCGTATATTAGTCCAAGCGGAGTTCTTCTCCGTTTCCAGTACGAGGGTACTACTCCTCTGACTCTTAGGACCACTCCATGGCACTCACCACCTCGCCGTCATCGTCGACGCAGTCCGCCCCGGGCGGCACGTCGACCACCGCGCCCGTCGGCGCTCGCAGCCGCGGCCGGTGGGGCCGCCGCTCCGCCGACCGTTCTGCGCGCCCTGCCAACCCTGGACTCATCATGGTCGTGGTCCTCGTGACCCAGCTGATGATCGTCCTCGACGCCGCGATCGTGAACATCGCGCTGCCGGACATCCAGACCCAGCTCAAGATGAACCCCGCCAACCTGTCCTGGGTGGTGAACGCCTACACGCTCGCCTTCGGTGGCCTGCTGCTGCTGGGTGCCCGCGCCGGCGACCTCTTCGGCCGGCGTCGCGCGTTCCTCGCGGGACTCGCGATCTTCACCCTGGCGTCCTTCCTCGGCGGCATCGCCCAGGACTCCGCCCTGTTGCTCGCCGCTCGCGGCCTGCAGGGCGTCGGTGCGGCCCTGCTCGCACCCTCCGCGCTAGCGATCCTGATGTCGAGCGTCAAGCCGGGCCGTGAGCAGACCCGCGCGATCGGCCTCTACACCGTCGTCTCCGCGAGCGGCGCGGCCATCGGCCTGATCGCCGGCGGCGTGCTCACCTCGGTCGCCTCCTGGCGCTGGGTCTTCTTCGTCAACGTGCCCATCGGCATCGTCGTGCTCGCGCTCGGAATCCGGGCCCTGCCGATCTCCAAGATGATCAAGGGCTCCGTGGACGTCGCCGGTGCCGTGCTCGTCACGGCCGGTATGTCGACCCTCGTCTACGGCTTCATCCGCGCCGCCTCCGACGGGTGGAGCGACACTCGCACGCTCGCGTCGTTCGCCGTCGGCCTGGTGATGATGGCCGCGTTCATCCTGGTCGAGCGCAGCGCCAAGGCGCCGATCACCCCGCTGCACCTCTTCGCGCACCGGGACCGCTCGGTCGCGTACGTCGCCCGCACCCTGCTCGTCGCGGGCTCGATGGGCACGTTCTTCTTCATGAGCCAGTTCATGCAGATCGTGCTCGGCTGGACCCCGTGGGAGTCCGGGCTGGCGTTCCTGCCCATCCCGGTGTCGGTCTTCCTGGCCTCGCAGCTCGTCGCGCGGGTCTTCGCGCAGCGCTTCTCCACCAAGGCGATCGCCTCGACGGGTCTGCTGCTCTCGGGCATCGGCCTGACCTGGATGTCGATCCTGGACGTCGGCAGCACCTACGCCACGATGGTGCCTGCTCTGGTGGTCTTCGGACTGGGCAACGGCATCGCGTTCGTGCCGCTCACCACCGCCGGTATCGCCGGCGTCGAGCCGAAGGACACCTCGGTGGCGTCCGGCCTGGTGAGCGTGACCCAGCAGCTCGGCGGCGCCCTCGGGCTCGCGGTGCTGGTGAGCGTCTTCGCCACCGCCGGCAAGGGCCCGGCGGAGACCTCCTCCGCGGGGCGCGCCGCACTCGAGGTCTTCGTGCGGGGTGCGGACCGTGGGTTCGTGGTCGCGGGCGGCCTGCTGATCGTCGCGTTCCTGCTGGTGCTGACCGTGATGCGTCGGCCCCAGCTGCCCGAAGCGGACGAGCTGGTGCTCGCCGAGGCCGAGGTCGCCGAACGCGACCGGGCTGCTGCGGTCACCGACTGACGCAGCCGACATACGGGGAGTCGAGCCGCCGCGCACCCACTCCAGGGTGCGCGGCGGTTCCGCGTGCTCCTGCCGGTAGCGTTCGCTGTCACCGTGCACCTGCTCGAGCGAGGACGACCACACCGATGAACACCCGCACGCTCGACCTGGGGTGCACCTTCCGCTACTCCTCACTGGCGCCGACGGCGGCGGTCTTCCAGGTGAAGCCGACCGACAATGCGAAGGTCACCCTCTCGGGGGAGTCGTGGATCAACTCCGCGGCGGTGGACAGTCACGACTTCCGTGACGCGTTCGGCAACACCTGCACCCGGCTCGTCCTGCCGCAGGGCATCACCACGTTCGAGTACGCGGTGCGTGCCGAGGTGCCCGACGCACCGGAGGACGTCGACACCGACGCGCCCGAGATCTCTCCGGAGCACCTGCCGGATGAGGTGCTGCAGTACACGATCTCCAGCCGCTTCTGCCAGCCAGACGTGCTCGGCACCCACGCGTGGCGGCAGTTCGGCAACCACCCTCGCGGGTACGGCCGGGTGTCGGCGCTGTGCAGCTACGTGCACGAATACCTCACGTACACCATCGGATCCACCAACTCGCTGTCGACGTCGGTGGACGCGTGGACGACCGGGCAAGGCGTGTGCCGCGACTTCGCGCACCTGCTGATCACTTTCTGCCGCGCGCTGAACATCCCCGCTCGCTACGTCTTCGGGTACATGCCGGACATGGACGCGCCGATCAATCCTGCGCCGATGGACTTCCACGCCTGGACCCAGGTCTGGCTGGGGGACCGGTGGTGGGACTTCGACGCGCGGCACGACCGCACCCGCAAGGGCCGCGTGGTGATCGGCCGCGGCCGGGACGCCGCCGACGTGGCTCTCGTGACGACGTACGGCGCTCCGTGGCTGCAGATGATGAGCGTCACCGCACAAGAGAGCAGAGCTACACAGGCCTGAAAAACCGAGTGGCATACCTATGTGTCCAGTGGCGCACTCCCAGGGGGTGCACCGGAAACATATGTATGCCACTCGGCACGAGGAACGGTCAGCGCTTGCTGAGGACGCTCCAGCCGCCGGGTCCTACGGCGAGGCCGACCACGATGAGCACGATGCCCAGGATGATGCTGCCCTTGAGAAGGACCACGATGCCGGCGATCACCAGGATGACGGCCAGGATCCACAACAGAAAGCCCACGACACTTGCTCCTTTGCTTGTCGCGACACGGTTGCCCGCGCGCGTCTGAGACGCGAATTATCAGGCTATACCCAGGAATTCATCTCCCGGTGGATGCCGTGCCGGTGCGCCGAGCACCGCCTGCGCCCGCCTGCGGCGACGGTCAGGCGAACGGCCACCCCTGCGTCATCCCGGCGGGCCGGCCCGGTTCGACGTAGTACTCGTGCCCGAACGATCCCGCGAACACCTCCGGCGACATCGCCATGAACATCCCGATGTCGCTCACCTGGCTCGCGTGAGCCTGCATCGACGCCCGTTTGACCTCCAGAAAGTCGGACACGTCGACGTCCCAGTGGATCTCGCTCTCCGGTAGACCCATCGGGTTGCCGTCGTCCATCGGCCCGTCGACGTCGAAACCCTGACCCTCCGCAGCGTGCGCCATCAGCGCGCGCATCGCGTCCCTGTTCATGGTGACCTCGAACGCTCGCGGGGTACGGCGTGCGAGGGCCTCGGCCCGGTGCGCGACGTGGTGCACCCGTACGTGATCGGGGTGGCCGTACGCCCCGTGCCAGTCGTAGCCGATCAGGATGTCGGCGTCCTCGTCGTCGAGGATCCGCGCGACCTTGGCGGCCGCCTCCTCGACGTCCGCCCGCCCGAACGCGCCCTCGGCGTCGTTCTGCGCCCACCCGGTCATCCCGGAGTCGGCGTAGCCGAGCCACTCGATCCGATCGACGCCGAGCACCCGCCCGGACTCGGCTGCCTCGCGGTGTCGCCGCATCGGCACCGTCTCGCCCTCGGCGAGATCCCCCGCGGCCTCGCCGTGGTCACCGTTGGTGGCGAAGACGATCACGACGCGATGCCCGTCGTGCACCGCGCGGGCGATGCTGCCGGAGGTGGAGCTGGCCTCGTCGTCGGGGTGGGCGTGCAGGAAAACCAGTGTGCTCACCCCGTGAGTATGCCGATCGCCCAGGATTTACGTCGGCGAAACCATCGCCACCGCCCCGAGGCGCCAGACTGGCCCCGTGAGCGCATCCAGCACTGTCGCCAACCCCATCGCCGAGGAGCACTACGGGAGCAAGACCGTCGCCCTCGAACCAGGGGGTGTGGAGTACATCCCGGACAGCGAACGGCACGGCCGTCCCCTGCAGATGCTGTGGACGTGGACCTCTCCCAACCTCGAGTTCGCGACGATCGCCGTGGGCATCATCGGTCCCCTCTTCTTCGGTCTGTCGTTCTGGCAGGCGGCGGCGGCGATCGTGGTGGGTACCGCCCTGGGGTCGGCCACGCACGGCGTGCTGTCCAGCTGGGGGCCGCTGAGCGGGCTGGCCCAGATGGTGCTCAGCCGCTCGGGTTTCGGCTGGGTCGGCAACATCCTTCCGGCGGGCCTGAACGCGCTGGTCGCCGGTGTCGGCTGGTTCGCCGTCAACAGCGTCAGCGGCGCGCTGGCGCTGCACGCACTCGCGGGCGGCATCCCCCGATGGCTGTGCCTGCTGATCATCGTCGCCGCGCAGCTGACGGTCGCGGCGTTCGGGCACAACCTCGTGCACAGCTTCGAGAAGTTCGTGCTTCCGGCTCTCGCCGTCGTCTTCGTGATCGGCGCGGTCATCGCCTTCCACAAGGCGGACCTCAGCACGTCCCACCTGAGTGAGCTGCGCACCGGCAAGACCCTCTTCCCGCCGTTGTCTGTCACCGGCGCGTTCCTGATCGAGGCGGCTGCGGCATTCGGGTACGCGTGCGGCTGGAACCCGTACGCGTCGGACTACACCCGCTACCTGCCGCGCTCCGTCAACCGCGCGCGGACCGGCGGGTACGCCGGACTCGGCGTCTTCCTGTCCTGCGTCGTCCTGGAGTGCGCGGGCGCCGCCATGGTGTTCGTCGTCGCGAAGCCCGCCGTCGACCCCGGCGTCTACACCAGCATGTTCCCCACCTGGCTCGGCAAGCTGACTCTGCTCGGCATCGCCGTCGGCGCCGTGGCGGCCAACGCGCTCAACATCTATTCCGGCGCGATGTCGGCGCTGGCGCTCGGGGTGCGGCTGCCGGTGCACCGCGCACGGATGGTCGTGGCCATGGTCTTCGGCGTCGCGGGTTTCGTGCTCGCCTACTTCGGCCTGGACGACGCCGGCAGCAAGTACGAGAACTTCCTGCTGATCATCTCCTACTGGATCGCCCCGTGGCTGGGCGTCGTGCTGCTGGACCGGCTGCTGCGTCGGGGCCAGGACATCAACGCCCTGGTCCTGGACCGCGGGCACCGCAACTGGGCGGGTCCCATCGCGATGTTCGTCGGCGGAGCCGTGTCGATCTTCCTGTTCTCCAACCAGACCAAGTACCTCGGACCGATCCCCAAGCACCACCCGGTGGTCGGCGACATCACGCCGGTGGTCGGCTTCCTGATCGCGGCCGTCATCTACGGCGCGCTCTACAAGGCCATGGCCGGACAGCCGCGCGCCGACGTACGGCCGGCCGACACCGAGCCCGCGCCGGCAGCCTGAGGTGAGCGCAGGCGGGACCGACCCGCGGGCCACCCGCGGGGACGATCGGGAACGGCTGGGCATCGCCGTCGCCGAGGCGCGGCTCGGGCTGGCGGAGGGCGGCATACCCATCGGCGCGGCACTCGTCGCGGCGGACGGCTCGGTGCTCGGGCGCGGGCACAACCGGCGCGTCCAGGACGGCGACCCGTCGATGCACGGGGAGACGGCGGCGTTCAAGGCCGCCGGACGGCAGTCCACCTACCGCGGCACGACCATGGTGACGACGCTGTCGCCGTGCTGGTTCTGCAGCGGCCTGGTGCGGCAGTTCGGCATCTCCCGGGTCGTGATCGGGGAGGCTCGCACCTTCCACGGCGGCCACGACTGGCTGGCCGAGCACGGTGTCGAGGTGGTGCTGCTCGACGATCCGGAGTGCGTCGGGCTGATGACCGACTTCATCGCCGCTCACCCGGCGCTGTGGCACGAGGACATCGGCGCCGACTGAGCTCAGCCGGCGCGTACGACGACGTCGGCGGCCCGGCGCGACGCGGCGACGAGCCGGGCGTTGACCTCGTCCGTGCCGAGTGCCCGGTGCGCTGCCTCCTGCGGGGAGCGCCCGAAGTCCTGGTGGCGGCGGGTCAGGCGCTCGCGGCGTACGCCGTCCGGCAGCTCCAGGTACCAGCACTCGTCGAGGCACGCTCGCACCGTGCGCCACGGGTCCTGCTCCAGCAGAAGGTAGTTGCCCTCCGTGATGATCAGTCTGTCGTCGGGTGCGACGGCGATGGCTCCGGCGATCGGGTCCTCGAGGGAGCGGTCGAACCGGGGTGCCCACACCGTCGAATCGCTCGCCGCCTGGGCCCGCACCCGGCCGAGGAGATCGGCGTAGCCCGCTGCGTCGAAGGTGTGCGGAGCGCCCTTGACGTCGGCCCAGCTGCGGGCGTCGAGCACGGCCTGCGCCAGGTGGTAGCCGTCCATCGGCACGACGACCGCGCGGATCCCGGCCGCGATCGCCCAGCCGTGCACCCGTTCGGCGACCGTCGACTTGCCGGCAGCGGGAGGACCGGTGATGCCGAGGACGATGCGGCCCGCGTCCAGTCGCGGTCGCAGCCTGTCCCAGGCGTGCTCGAGGCCCACCGATGTGCTCACCCGGACAGGCTAGGGGTGTCCGGGCGCCGGATCGGTCGCTCGTACGCTGATCGCCTCATGTTGACGTCGGCGTTCACCGGTTTCGCGACCGGCCTGTCGCTGATCGTCGCGATCGGGGCGCAGAACGCGTACGTGCTACGCCAGGGGCTCGCGCGCGACCACGTCGCGGTCGTCGTCGCCATCTGCGCCCTGAGCGACGCCGTGCTCATCGCGGCAGGGGTCGGTGGGGTGGGCGCTCTCGTCGCCTTGCACCCGACGGTGCTGACGCTGCTGAAGTTCGCGGGCGCGGCGTACCTGCTGTGGTTCGGCGTGCGCTCGCTGCTCGCGGCGCGGCACCCCTCCGCGCTCGGACCAGTGGTCCTGTCCGGAGCTCGATCGGTGGTCGCGACCACCCTCGCCCTCACCTTCCTCAACCCGCACGTCTATCTCGACACCGTCCTGATGCTCGGCAACATCGCCAATCAGCAGGGATCGCAGGGGCGTTGGTGGTTCGCGGGCGGTGCGGCCCTCGCGAGCGTCGTGTGGTTCTGCTCCATCGGATACGGCGCTGCCGCCAGTGCACGCTGGCTCGTGCGGCCGCGCACCTGGCAAGTGCTCGACGTGCTGATCGGGATCACCATGATCGTGATCGCCGTCGTCCTGGTGACGAGCTGAGGCGTCGGACGGGCCGGCTCAGTTCCCGGCGGCGCGGAACTGCTCGACGACGGCATCGGGAATGCGGCCCTTGGAGGGAAGAGCAAGATCCCGCGACGTGGCCCAGGCGCGCACGGCGCGAGGGTCGACCGGGGTCTCCACCTGGCGCGGGACCGCGGGGTGCGTCGTCCCCGCGCGACGGGCGTGCTCACGCCACGTCCCCAGGGTCGACCGCAGCTGCTCGGCGTGAGCCTTCGACACATCAATCTCGTATGTCACACCGTCCAGAGCGAACCGGACCGTCTCCACCGCCGGACCGCCGTCGAGGTCGTCCTCCAACACGGTCACCACACGCTGCGTCATGCCTGGATCATCGCAGCCGCCCGGTCGCGAACCTGGGACCTCGGCCCGCTCCGCGCCGGACCGTCGACATCTCGGGCATTCGACCTGACAGGCTTGGTGAATGACGGTCAACGGCGCGGTCTCTCACTGGTGGTCCACTCTCGGCGGCCCGCCGGTGCGGCGCCCTGCACTCGACGGCGATCGTGACGCGGACGTCTGCATCGTCGGCGCCGGATACACGGGTCTGTGGGCGGCGTTCTACCTCAAGCAGATCCGCCCCTCCCTCGACGTGGTCGTGGTCGAGCGCGAATTCGCCGGATTCGGCGCCTCCGGCCGCAACGGCGGCTGGCTCACCGCCGCGCTCCCGGGGTCGCGCGCCGTCCTCGCGAAGGGCCCCACGGGACGGACGGGCGTGATCGACTTCGAGGCCGAGCTGCGCCGTCAGGTCGACGAGGTGATCGCGGTGTGCGCCGAATCGGACATCGACGCGGACATCGTCAAGGGCGGCGAGCTGACCGTGGCGACCACGCCGGCTCAGACCGGCCGGTTGCGGGCGGCCTACGACGAGGACCGCGGCTGGCAGGTCCCGGACGACGAATGGCTCGACGCGGCACAGGCGTCCGCCCGGATCGCGATCGACGGGGTGCGGGCGGCGATCTGGACCCCGCACTGCGCCAGGATCCATCCCGCGAAGCTCATCGAAGGGCTGGCGCGGACCGTGGAGCAGCTGGGGGTCTCGATCGTCGAGGACACGGCCGTGACCTCCATCGCGCCGCACGCCGTGCACACCGACCACGGCACGGTCCGCGCACAGCAGGTGCTGCGGTGCACCGAGGGCTTCACCGCGGGACTGCCGGGGGAGCGGCGCACCTGGTTGCCGATGAACTCCTCGATGATCGCGACCGACCCGATCCCGGCCGAGGTGTGGGCACGGATCGGGTGGGAGGGCCGCGAGGTGCTGGGCGACGAGGCGCACGTCTACATCTACGCCCAACGCACCGCCGACGACCGGATCGCGATCGGTGGCAGGGGCGTCCCCTACCGCTACGGGTCGCGGACCGACAACGACGGCACCACCCACGAGGCCACCGTCACCCAGCTGGCCGCGGCGTTGCACCGGCTGCTGCCGGCCACCCGGGACGTGCCCGTCGCGCACGCGTGGTCGGGGGTGTTGGGCGTGCCGCGGGACTGGTCGGCGACCGTGTCGTACGACGCCTCGACGGGTCTGGGGTACAGCGGTGGATACGTCGGGCACGGAGTCACCGCGGCGTCGCTCGGCGGGCGCACGCTCGCTGAGCTGGTGACCGGCGAGGACACCGAGCGCACCCGGCTGCCCTGGGTCAACCGCACGGTGCAGCGCTGGGAGCCGGAACCGTTGCGGTGGCTGGGTGTTCGCGGCCTGTACGCGGCGTACCGGCGGGCTGACCAGCGGGAGCTCGCGACAGGGAGGTCCTCGGCGATCGCCCGGGTGGCCGACGTGGTCTCCCGCAAGCCCTGACCCACGGATCCCGGTCGTATTCTCGCTGGGTGCTGGTGACCACGACGACGCTGCAGATGACCATCCGGCCTCCGGCGCGCACCGTCGAGCTGCCGCCGGGCGCCCGGATCGACCGGGTCGGCGCCACGACACCGGAATTCGCGCGCTGGCTGTACGCCGCCGTGGGCGGCCCGTGGCGCTGGACCGACCGGTTGGAGTGGACGCGCGAGCAATGGGCCGAGGAGTTGTCTCGGCCCGGTACCGAGCTGCACGTGCTGTACGTCGATGGCGCGCCGGCCGGGTACGTGCAGCTGGCAGCGGTGGTCGAGGCCGGCGCCACCTCGGTGGAGATCCTGCACTTCGGGCTGCTCACGCACGCCGTCGGACGAGGCCTCGGCCGCGCGCTGCTCACGTACGCGATCGAGGCCGGGTGGACGCTGCCCGAGCGGCACGCCCTGCCGGCGACCGGCCGCGTCTGGCTGCACACCTGCGACCTCGACGGCCCGCACGCCCTGGCCAACTACCGCGCCCGGGGTTTCGAGGTGGTGGCTCGCGCGACGGCCGAGGAGGAGCGGCCGGCCGAGCCGCTCGGCGCGTGGGTCTCGGCAGGCGGGACGACCTGAGCGGAACCGGTCAGGAGGACAGGAGCTCCAGCACGCGGTGGACACTGCGGTCGCGCGCGTCGCGGTCGCCGTCGGCGACCCCGAGATCGGTGAAGAGGTGGCCGCTGCCGGGGACCACCGCGTCCTCGAAGGATGCTCCCGAAGCGCGTACGGCGGCGCCGAGGGCGACCACGTCGCTCTCCTCGATGATCGGGTCGGACGCGTACCGGTGCACCTGCACCGGCATCCCCGGCCAGTCGCCGCGCACCGGCCCGACCGCGTGCAGCAGGATCGTCGCGCGCGCCGCCGGACGGGCAGCACTCAGATGCTGCGCGAATGCCGCGCCGAGCGAGAACCCGGCCAGCACGGCATCGTCCGGCAGGTCGCCCAGCTGGTCCGTCAGCCGCGCGAGCAACGTTCTGCCGCCCACCTCGTCGCGGTAGGCGATGCCTTCGGCCTGGACGTCGAAGACGTGTCCGTCGTAGAAGTCGGGGGTCCGTACGAGGTGACCGCCGGCGCGTAACAGGTCGGCGTACTCCTCGACGGCGGGGCGCAGCCCGAGAGCGGAGTGGAGCAGCAGGATCTCGGCCATCGGGCCACCCTCTCATCGGTGGGTCGAGAGATCGGGTGACCGGGCCGGATGAGACGCGTCCGGACGCACAGGACGGGGGCCCCGGCATACCGGAGCCCCCGTCTGATGCGATCGACCGATCGCAGGTCGTGCTACTTCAGCAGTGCTGCCAGGAACACCTTGGTCGACGTCGGCACACCGAACCCGGTCAGGTTGTCGTATCCCTTGTCCGAGGTCAGCGTCTGGTCCTCGAGGTTCTGGGAGTTGACGCTCACCGTGGTCAGTGCCTGGTAGATCGCACCCGTCGTCTTGTCGACGAAGTTGGCCTTCAGCTCGAAACCGTGCGTGAGCTGGTTGCCCTTGATGTCGGTGAGACCGGCGTGGCCCGCACCGTAGATGATCGGGTTCAGGAAGCCCAGTCGCTTCCCGGCCAACGCCAGGGTGCCGGCAGTCCACGGCGAGGACCAGCTGGTCCCGCCGATCTTGCCGAGGGTGAAGTCACCCGAGGCCGTGGACCCGTCGTGGTACCCGATCAGGTACCCGGTGTACGGGTCGGCCGCGCCGGCCAGGTCAGGGTAGACCCGGTGCGGGTCGACGCCGGCGAAGCGGGTCGGGACGACGCCCTTCTGGTAGTACGGCTGCGGGTGGTAATCGCTCGTGCCGCCACCACCGCCGTACCGGTAGGTCCAGGAGCCCCAGCTGTCGTTGGTGCGGACGCTGCGCTCGGTATTCCACGCCTGCTCCCAGCCGACCTTCGAACCGGAGACATTGGACGTGCCGAGCGACGTTCCGCCGACGGCCGTGACCCACGGGTTGGCGGCCGGGTAGTCCGGACTCGGCGGGGTCACCTTCTGATTGCCATTCGTGTTGTCGCCCTCGTCGCCGGAGGAGAAGAGCACCGGGATGCCCTGCGCCGCGGCCTGCATGAAGACCGAGCTGTACGCGTCGTTCGTCGCCGCGTCGTTGGTCTCGCTGCCACCCCAGGAGTCGGTGATGACGTCGACGCTGTTGTTGTCCACGAGGGCGTGCAGCGCGGTGAGGAGTGAGTCGTCCAACGGCGCGGACGCCGCAGAGTAGACGATCTTGGCGTCCGGTGCTGCGCCGTGGATCGACTGGACGTCCAGTGCCTGCTCCACGTTGACGCCACCGGAGTCGGTGTTGTCGCAGTAGTCGGAGTTGTAGCCGCCGGCCGGTGCGAGCACCTGGTACTGACTGGACTTCAGCTTCTGGTAGTGCAGGTCACCGGCCCAGGTGTTGGTGTCGTTGAAGATCCGCGGGTCGTTGCACCACAGGGTGATGCCGACCTTCATGCCCTTGCCGGTGGACTTGACCTTGTTGATGCCGCGTGCGGCCTGCATCTGCTGCGGGGTGTAGCCGCACATCGAGCCGGGGAGCTTCTTGTTCAACGGAGCCTTGCCCGCCGGGATGTAGGGCAACGTGTACTGCCCGTAGTACGCGGAGCAGGCGTCACTGGTGCCGGACTTCGCGGAGGTCGTGGCGCCCAACGACTTCAGGTTGGGGGTCGCCTTCTTGGACGTGGTGTCCGGGCGCACGTTGGTGGTGTGCAGCAGTCGCGACTGGTCCAGGCCGACGACGCCCGCGATGGACCCGGCGAGATTCGCGGGGACGGTGACGGAGGTCGCCGGCGCGGTGAAGGTGCGCGCGCCGGTCTTGTACGAGTGGATCTTGGTCGCGAAGGCCTTCTGCACCGCGGAGGTGGAACCGCTCACCGTGATGAACGTGCGGGTCGGGGACACCTTGCCGGGCTTGAGGCCCTGGCTGCGCAGCCACGCCGTCACCTGGGCGACCTCCGCTGAGGTCGCGGAGTACCGCGCGGCGTACTGGCCGGGGGTGATGAACTTGCGGTACGACGGGCTCGAGGGGTCGGAGACCGCGCGTACGAACGACTGCAGTCCAGCCGCGTTGCGCGGTTGCAGTGTGACAATGAATGTCGAAGCGGCGCTCGCGCTGGGCGAGCCGATCACCTTGCCCGGTGAGGCGACGGAACGGGCGACGACCTTGCGTGCCGCGGACGGCTGGGCGGCCGCGGAGGTCGGGATCACGCTGGTGGCGGCGCCGGCGGCGAGTGCCACCGCCCCCGCTACGGTGAGTGCCTTTTTCATGTGAATCCTTCCGGAAACATGCTCGCGGACCCTGTTTGAGCCGACGCGAGAGGATGGTTCACCTTGGACACACGCGCACAGGAACCGCAACGGGTAGACAAAAGATTGACTGGATATTTACCCTTGGTCCGCAATTTCTGCTGTGAATCAGTCGGATTCGCGACGCGGTGGCGTATCAGCCGAATAGGATCGCCGCTTCGTCCCACCGTTCCCGCGGGACGGTCTTCAGCACCGTGGTTGCAGCGTGCAGGTCGACGTGCACGATCGATTCCCCGGACAGCGACACCATCGACCCCCACCGTTCGGCGATGACGGCGTCGATCGCAGCCGCCCCGAAGCGCGTTGCGAGCACCCGGTCGTACGCAGTCGGCACCCCGCCGCGCTGCAGGTGGCCGAGGCGTGCCGTGCGTGTCTCGATGCCGGTCTGCTCCTCGATCATCGGAGCGATCGTCTCCCCGATGCCGCCGAGGCGCGGCCGGCCGAACGCGTCCAGTCCCCGCGGCGCGGTCGCACGCTCCTCGCCGGCCGGGATGAATCCTTCCGCGACCACGACGACCGGTGCGCGACCTCGGGATTGGGCGCTGCGCACCCACTCGCACACCTGGTCCAGCGACACCGGGATCTCCGGGATCAGCACCGCGTGGGCCCCGGACGCGAGCCCGGCGTGTAGTGCGATCCATCCCACGTGCCGGCCCATCACCTCGACCACCATGCAGCGGTGGTGCGACTCCGCGGTCGTGCGCAGCCGGTCGATCGACTCGGTCGCGATCGCCACGGCGGTGTCGAAGCCGAAGGTGTAGTCGGTGGCGGACAGGTCGTTGTCGATGGTCTTGGGGACGCCGACGACCGGGAGCCCGTCGTCGGACAGGCGACGCGCGGCGGTCAGGGTGCCCTCGCCGCCGATCGCGATCAACGCGTTCATGGAGTGTCGCTGCATCACCTCGCGCACCCGCTCGGACCCGCCGTGCTCGAACGGGTTGGTGCGCGAGGTGCCGAGGATGGTGCCGCCCTGGCGGGACAGGCCGCGTACGTCGTGGCGCGGCAGGTCGGCGACGTCGTCCTCGACGATGCCCCGCCATCCGTCCCGAATGCCGACGAACCTCTCCTGGTAGATGCGATCGCCCTTGATGACCGCACCGCGGATCACTGCGTTGAGTCCGGGGCAGTCGCCGCCGCTGGTCAGGATGCCGATGGTCACGGACTCACTGCTCATTTCTGGTGAGGGCACGTACGGGCGGGACGACGGGCCGCGGCTCGTCGTCGTTCTCCGAGGGTCATCGGATCGTGCCAAACCGTTTCGCCGCAAGTTACTCCAAGGTAAGGTCGCGCTGACAGCCCCCAGCCGAGGAGTGACGATGACCAGCACCATCTCGTATTCGCGTACCGGATCCGGTGAACCCATCGTGCTGATCCACGGCATCGGGCACCGCCGGGAGGCGTGGAATCGGGTACCCGAACTGCTGGCGCCCGACTTCGACGTGCTCAACATCGACCTTCCCGGGCACGGCAGGTCGCCTGCTCCGGGCAAGCCGGCGGGCTACACGATCACCAGCTACGCCGATCAGGTCGAGGAACTGCTGCGGGAACTGGCGGTGACCCAGCCGCACGTGGCCGGCAACTCCCTCGGCGGGATCCTGGCACTGGAGCTGGCGGCCCGCGGCAGCGTGCAGAGCTGCGCGGCGTTCTCGCCCGCCGGGTTCTGGTCCAAGGCGGAGCTCGGACTCCTCGCGATGAATCTGCTCGCGCTGAAGGTGTCGTCCTACGCGCCCGGTCCGGTCATCGAGGCCGTCTGCGGCAACGAGCGGCTGCGGGCGATCTCGATGCGCTCGCTCTACGTGCACCCGGAGCACCTCAGCACCGAGGAGGCGATCGGCGACACCTACAACCTGCGCCGGGCCAAGGGGTTCTGGCCCTGCTTCATCCGAGGGATCGGTTTGTCCTACAAGCAGATTCCGCTCGTGCCGAGCACTATTGCCTGGGGTGAGAAGGACCGGCTGCTGCTCCCGCGGCAGGCCGGCCGAGCCGCGCGGAAGCTGCCCAGCGTCACCCACGTGCCGTTGCCGGACTGTGGCCACGTGCCGATGGTCGACCACCCCGAGCTGATCGCGAGCGTCATCCGCGAGACCACCGCACGGGTCGGCGTACGCCAGTTGTCGTCCGTCTCGGGCTGAGCCCGGGCGCGGCTCGTACGACGGGCATGTGCGAGGTCGCACGTGCTCGGCCGGGCGGCGTGGAATGCTGGCGGCATGGCCACCACGGACGATCCCGTAACCCTGCTCATCCTCGGCGCCAGCGGCGACCTGACTCAGCGACTGCTGCTGCCCGGACTCGGGAGTCTGCTGCACATCGAGCCGGACCGGAAGGTCGAACTCTTCGGGGTCGGCCGTACCGGGTTGGACGACGCCGAGTGGCACCGTCGGATCCGAACGGCGTTC
The DNA here is from genome assembly GCF_021391335.1 of Allobranchiibius sp. GilTou73. Taxonomy (GTDB): domain Bacteria; phylum Actinomycetota; class Actinomycetes; order Actinomycetales; family Dermatophilaceae; genus Allobranchiibius; species Allobranchiibius huperziae. The sequence goes on from NZ_CP090051.1 coordinate 967,791, forward strand.
CAGGAGACCGGTGTCACCAAGCGGCGTACCGACCAGGTCGTGAAGTCGGCGCGCTGGCTGACCGCTGACGCGACGCAGGGCGATCACCTCAAGTGGTTGCTCGAACAGTGCTCCGACGGGCCGGTCGTCATCTACTTCGCGCTGCCGCCGGCCGTGTCGATCAAGATCTGCGCGCTGCTGGAGAAGCTGGACGTGCCGGCGGACCTGCGGCTCGCGCTGGAGAAGCCGTTCGGCGAGGACGAGAAGAGCGCGCGGGCGCTCAACGCGCAGCTGCACCGGGTGGTGGCGGAGGACCAGATCTTCCGCATCGACCACTTCATGGGCACCGCGACCGTGCTGAACCTGGTGGGTCTGCGGTTCGCCAACCGGGTGATGGGCCCGATCTGGAGCTCCGAGCACATCGAGCGTGTGGAGATCCTCTACGACGAGGCACTGGCACTGGAGGGCCGCGCGGGCTACTACGACACCGCGGGCGCGTTGCGCGACATGCTGCAGAGCCACCTGCTGCAGGTGATGTCCATCTTCGCGATGGAGCCCATCGCCCAACTGCACCCGCAGGAGCTGGCCGACCTCAAGGCGCAGGTGCTGCGTGCCACCCACCTGTGGCAGGACTCGCCCAAGCGCGCCACGCGACGCGCCCGCTACACCGCCGGCACCCTGGACGGGAAGAAGATCCCGTCGTACGTCGACGAGGAGGGAGTGGATCCCAAGAACGGCACCGAGACCCTCGCCCAGGTCAAGCTCGAGGTGCGCAACAGCCGGTGGTCCGGTGTGCCCATCACGCTGCGCAGCGGCAAGGCGCTCGGCGCTGCCCGCAAACAGATCGTCTGCTACTTCCGTCCTGTGGATCACGTCCCCGAGGGGTTCAACGGGGACGCGCAGGCTGACAGGCTGGTGATCAACCTCAAGCCCGGTGCGGTCTCCCTGGAACTGACGATGAACGCCGAGGGCGATCCGCTCGGTCTGGAGCAGAAGGTGCTGAACGCCGACCTGACGGCCGCCCGCATGCAGGCGTACGGAGAGGTGTTGCGCGACATCCTCGACGGCAACCCGTTGCTCTCCGTGCGTGCGGATGCA